>NZ_NCKN01000145.1 GCF_002257455.1 Microbacterium sp. 13-71-7 | reverse complement strand
AGCGGTCCCGGCAGCGAACGGTTGTACTCGGGCGTGACGAACAGCACCGCGTCCGCGCTCGCCACCGCAGCCTTGAAGTCCAGGGCGACCTGCGGATAGTCGGCGTCGAAGTCGCGGTTGTACAGCGGCAGGTCGGCATAGGAGATCTCGAAGAACTCGAAGCCTTCCGGGGCCAGATGCGTCAGCGCGTTCGCGAGGCGGCGATTGATGGACTCCCTGGAGAGGCTGCCGATGATGACCCCGACACGGTACGGTCCTTCGTGCTCGATGATGTCGATCTTCATGGGTCTCACTCTGCACCCGGAAGGGCCGGATCGTCACGCATCCTGAGCCGTCGCATAGCCATTCCCTAGGGAAGTTCCGCCCGCAATCAGCGCGAACACGGATCGGGTCACCATAATGGGGGCATGACTGAAGCGCGCATCCTGGTCGTCGACGACGAACCCAACATCCGCGATGTCCTCTCCACAGGCCTGAGCTTCGCCGGATTCTCGGTGAAGACGGTCGCCAACGGCGCCGCCACGATCTCGGCCGTGCTGGAGGAGGAGCCCGACCTCATCATCCTCGACGTGATGCTCCCCGACATGAACGGATTCAGCGTCACCAAGCGCCTGCGCGGCGCCGGATTCACGGCGCCGATCCTCTTCCTCACCGCGAAGGACGACACCGAGGACAAGATCGAGGGCCTGAACGCCGGAGGCGACGACTACGTCACCAAGCCCTTCGCCCTCGACGAGATCGTCGCCCGTGCGCAGGCGATCCTGCGTCGCACGATGCAGGCGGACGAGGAGTCCGTGATCCGCGCCGGCGAGCTGTCGATGGATCAGGACACCCACGACGTGTTCGTCGGATCCACCCCCATCGAACTCAGCCCGACGGAGTTCAAGCTCCTCCGCTACCTCATGCTCAACCCCAACCGCGTGCTGTCGAAGGCGCAGATCCTCGACCACGTCTGGGAGTACGACTTCAACGGCGACGCGGGCATCGTGGAGAGCTACATCTCGTACCTCCGCCGCAAGATCGATCCGCACACCGAGGAGCCGGTCATCCAGACCAAGCGCGGCTTCGGCTACATGCTCAAGGTGGGGAAGTCCGCGTAACGGATGGCAGAGCCTGACGCGATCACGCGATGGTGGCGCCGGATCAGCCTTCGCGCGAAGGTGACCGGGGTCACCGTCGGCGTGCTCGCGCTCGGCCTCGTGGTCACCGGGATCGGGACCATGCCGATCCTGCGCAACCTGCTCATCGACAACGTCGAGTCCCAGCTGCCGACGCTCGTGACGAGCGACCTCGCCACGATCACCCCCGACGGCTACGGCGCGTTCAGCGTCGCCCTGAAGGACGAGACGCTGGGCCTCGCCGACTACTTCGTCGCCGTCTACGACACGGCGGGCGCGCTCGTGTACTCGGGCGGCGGCGCTCCGAAGGCCGTCAAACCCGAGTTCCCGACCTCCTACCCCCTGGCCCGCGCGACGCTCGACGCCGGGCGCACGGAGCCGATGGTCCTGCGCGGCGCGGACGGATCCGAGTTCCGCGCGGCGGTCGCGGTGCGTGAGGATCCCAGCACCAACATCACCTACACGCAGATGGTCGCGGTCTCGCTGGACGAGCCGGATCGCATCCTCGCGACGTTCTTCGGCGTGTTCACCACCGTGGCGCTCGTGACGATCATCATCGCCGCGCTGGCGACCCGAGGACTGGTGACCCTGGCGTTCCGCCGGCTGGGACGCGTGGAGTCCACCGCCATGGCGATCGCCGCCGGCGACTTCAGCCAGCGGCTCACGGACCTCGAGCCGACCACCGAGGTCGGGCGACTGAACGGCGCGATCAACACGATGCTCGACCGCCTGGACGCGGCGATCGCCCAGCGCGACCGCTCCGTGCAGCAGATGCGCCGCTTCGTCGGCGACGCCAGCCACGAGCTGCGCACGCCGCTCGTGAGCGTGCGCGGCTACGCCGAGCTGTACCGCATGGGCGCGATCAAACCCGGCGAGGACACCGCGCGAGCGATGGACCGGATCGAGAAGGAGGCGCTGCGGATGGGCGTGCTCGTCGAGGATCTGCTCGCCCTCGCCCGCCTGGACGAGCAGCGCGAGCTGACCATCGAGCCGCTCGACCTGCGCCCGCTCGCGCAGGACGCCGCCCTGGACCTGCGCGCGGCCGCGCCGGAGCGCCCTGTCACGGTCGTCGACATGACCGCGGAGACGCATCGCACGGACCCTCCCGCCCTTTCCGCCACCGCGATCACACGACCCGCCCCGGTGACGCGCAGCACGCCGACGCGCGGCCGCATCCCCGCGATCCTGCGCCGCCGTCCGCGGGACGGCGAAACGGTTCCGGAGATCGACTTCTCCGAAGCGATCGTCGCCCCCGTCTCCACCCCGCCGATCGTCCTCGGCGAGGAGAACAAGGTGCGCCAGGTGATCGCGAACCTGCTCGGCAACGCCCGGCGCTTCTCCCCCGCCGATTCCCCGATCGAGGTCGTCGTCGGCGCGGACCGGCGCAGGGACGTGGGCTGGTTCTCGATCGTGGATCATGGCGAGGGCGTGCCGGAGCAGATCAGGGATCAGATCTTCCAGCGCTTCTGGCGCGCCGATTCCTCGCGCACCAGGGACACCGGCGGCGCGGGGCTCGGCCTCGCGATCGTGGCGTCCATCGTGCGGGCCCTGAACGGCTCGGTGCAGGTGACCGAGACGCCGGGCGGCGGAGCGACGTTCACGGTCTCGCTGCCGCTCGCCCCGCCCCGGGCGACACCGGAGCACCTGCTGCAGGACACGCAGCCGATCGAGCCGCTCGACCTGTCGCGCTGAGCGCACGCCTCCCCCGGGCGGACCGGTCCGCACATCTCGGGCGCGACGGGGTTCCGCACGGATTGCGTGACGAGCCCGCATCGGCACCGCCCTGCTCCCTATCGTCGGAGGCATCCGAAGCACCTCGACGAAAGGATCCCCATGACCGTCTTCAGCGTCGACACCGACGCGGTCTCCGCTACCAGGCTCGCCGTGCAGGCCACCGCCGACCGGCTGCAGAGCGACGCGGCGACCATGCTCTCGCAGATCACCTCGTTGCAGTCGTCGTGGAGCGGCCCCGCCTCCCTCGCGTTTCAGAACGCCGCGGAGCAATGGCGGAGCGCCCAGGCGCACCTCGAGCAGGCCCTCGCGACGATCGCGCAGGCCCTCGGATCCGCCGAGCAGTTCTACGCCCAGGCCGAGAGCGAGTCGGCCGCGCTGTTCCGCTGATCCTTCAAGCACGCCGCACGCACGCCGCACGCACGCACGGCAGCGCTCGCATGCCCCGCCCAGAGCACGGAGAAGGCCCCCGGGACGGATCCCGGGGGCCTTCTCGAAAAGGGGCTGGACTCAGAAGTCCATGCCGCCGGACGGGTCGCTCGGCATGGCCGGCGCCTTCTCCGGCTTGTCGGCGACGACGGCCTCGGTGGTGAGGAACAGGCCGGCGATCGACGCGGCGTTCTGCAGCGCAGAGCGGGTGACCTTGGCCGGGTCGATGATGCCCTGTGCGAACATGTCGCCGTACTCGCCGGTCGCGGCGTTGAGGCCGTGACCCGTGGCGAGCTCGGAGACCTTGTGCGCGACGACACCCGGCTCGAGACCGGCGTTGAGCGCGATCTGCTTGAGCGGCGCCTCGATCGCGACGCGAACGATGTTCGCACCGGTCGCCTCGTCGCCCGTGAGCTCGAGGCCGTTGAGGGCCTTCGTGCCGGACTGGATCAGCGCGACGCCACCACCGGCGACGATGCCCTCCTCGACGGCGGCCTTCGCGTTGCGGACGGCGTCCTCGATGCGGTGCTTGCGCTCCTTGAGCTCGACCTCGGTGGCCGCGCCCGCCTTGATGACGGCCACGCCACCGGCGAGCTTGGCGAGGCGCTCCTGCAGCTTCTCGCGGTCGTAGTCGCTGTCGGTGTTCTCGATCTCGCGACGGATCTGGGTGACGCGACCGGCGATCTGCTCGGCGTCGCCGGCACCCTCGACGATCGTGGTCTCGTCCTTGGTGACGATGACCTTGCGCGCACGGCCCAGCAGGTCGAGGGTGGCGTTCTCGAGCTTGAGACCGACCTCCTCGGTGATCACGGTGCCGCCGGTGAGGATGGCGATGTCCTGCAGCTGCGCCTTGCGGCGGTCGCCGAAGCCCGGGGCCTTGACGGCTACGGACTTGAAGATGCCGCGGATCTTGTTCAGCACCAGGGTCGCAAGGGCTTCGCCCTCGACGTCCTCGGCGATGATGACGAGCTCCTTGCCGTCCTGGATCACCTTGTCGACGACGGGCAGAAGGTCCTTGATGTTCGAGATCTTCTGGTTCGCGATGAGGATGTACGGGTCCTCGAAGACGGCCTCCTGGCGGTCCGGGTCCGTGACGAAGTAGGGGTTCAGGTAGCCCTTGTCGAAGCGCATGCCCTCGGTGAGCTCGAGCTCGGTGCCGAAGGTCTGGGACTCCTCGACCGTGACGACGCCTTCCTTGCCCACCTTGTCGATGGCCTCGGCGATGAGCTCGCCGATCTCCGGGTCGGCGGCCGAGATCGACGCGGTGGCGGCGATCTGCTCCTTCGACTCGATCTCCTTGGCGGAGGCGAGCAGCTCGGCGGTGATGGCGGCGACGGCCTTCTCGATGCCCTTCTTCAGGCTGATCGGGTCGGCACCGGCGGCCACGTTGCGCAGGCCCTCGCGGACGAGCGCCTGAGCGAGCACGGTGGCGGTGGTGGTGCCGTCTCCGGCGACGTCGTCGGTCTTCTTCGCGACCTCCTTGACGAGCTCCGCGCCGATCTTCTCGTACGGGTCGTCGAGCTCGATCTCCTTGGCGATGGACACGCCGTCGTTCGTGATCGTGGGGGCGCCCCACTTCTTCTCGAGCACGACGTTGCGGCCACGCGGGCCGAGGGTCACCTTGACCGCGTCGGCCAGGATGTTCAGGCCGCGCTCGAGGCCGCGACGGGCCTCCTCATCGAAAGCGATGATCTTTGCCATGAGTACTGTCGTCCCTCCTGGACGTAGACATTGGGTTTAGCACTCAGATCAGTCGAGTGCTAAACCCAGTCTGGCACTCGCCCCCTGAGAGTGCAAGCGGCGGAGGGACCGCGCGGCCTCAGCCCGCGGAACCGTCGCCCGAGGTGTCCGCGGGGGTCGGCTCGGTCGTCGGGGCGTTCTTCGCGAGATCCAGCCCGAGCACCACCGTCAGCTGCTTCTGGCCCGCCACGACATCGTCGCCGTACTGGTCACTGAGGCCGATCTTCGTCGCGCCGATGAGGTTCGCGAGCGCCTGCGCCGCGGACTTGTCCGCCTCGGTCTTGTAGTAGACCGTGGTCGCGGGGAAGTCCTGCGTGCTCGCGTCGCTCGCGGCCACGGCGTTCCCGGCGAACCCGGCGGCGATGATCGTGTCGCGCGTGCTCGCGGCGAGGCCGTTCGCGGTGGTCGCATTCAGCACCAGCACGGCGTACGACGTGTCCAGCGCCGGGGCGGAGGCGGTCGCCGTCCGCGAGACGCTCGGCACCGGCGTTCCGCCGTCGAAGCTGATCCTGCCCATGGCGAGCATCGCGGCGAAGATGCCGACGGCGATGAGCACCGCGGTCGCCACGGCGGCCCAGAGCAGCACGAACCATCCGCGCATCCCGGGGTTCTCGGCGCGATGGGCGCCGATGCGGCCCTGTGCGTGCGGGATCACGTCGAATCGGTCGCGGGCGGATTCTGGCATTCCATGATGTTATCCGGGGTGCGCCTGCGGTTTCCGTGAACGACAGGCCGCGAGTGCGAGGGGCGGCCTCGCCTCAGCCCGCGGAGAGCGCGGTGCGACCGGCCCGCCGCGCGGCCGCGTCCTCGCGGATCCGCCGGAGCCGGCGCACCAGCATCGGGTCCTCGACGAGCGCCTGCTCGGAATCGATCACCCGGTCCAGCAACTGGTAGTACCGCGCCGGCGTGAGCTCGAGCTCGGCGCGGATCGCCTCCTCCTTGGCGCTGGAGTGCCCAGGGCGCCGCGCCTCGAACGCGAGGATGACGCGTTCGCGGTCGCTCAGGAGGTCGGTCACCGTCCCAGGCTACGTCGCGATGGGCGCCGCCCAGGGACGGCGCGCCCGCCTGCGGCCCCTCCATGCGCGGAACGCGGGAGAATGGATCCGACCCCCGGGAGGATCCATGTCGCACCGCGTGACCAAGACCGACGCCGAATGGCGGGCCGAGCTCGACCCGCAGCAGTACGCCGTGCTGCGCGAAGCCGCGACCGAACGGGCGTGGACCGGCGAGCTGCTCGACGAGCACCGCGCCGGCCTCTACACCTGCGGCGCGTGCGGTGCCGAGCTGTTCCGCAGCGGCACGAAGTTCGACTCGGGCTGCGGCTGGCCCAGCTTCTACGAGTCCGTCCGCCCAGAGGCCGTCCAGCTCATCGAGGACACGAGCCTCGGGATGACCCGCACCGAGGTGCGCTGCGCGAACTGCGGTTCGCACCTGGGGCACGTCTTCCCTGACGGCTTCGGCACGCCCACCGGCGACCGCTACTGCATGAACTCGATCGCGCTGTCCTTCCAGCCGGACGAATCCGCCACCGAGGCATGAGCGCGCTCGACGCCGTCCGACGCCGGCAGTCCTGGTCCAAGGTGACCCCTGAGGCGCCGACGCGCGAAGAGCTGCTGCCACTGGTCGCCGCGGCCGGCCGGGTGGCGGATCACTCGTCGCTGCGGCCCTGGCGCCTGATCGAGCTGCGCGGGGAGGACCGGGAGCGGCTGGGATCCGCCATCGCGGAGGCGACGGGCGACTCCTCCCCGTCCTCCAAGCCGCTGCGCGCGTCCCTCCTGATCGCCGTCGTCGCCAGCTACCGGCACAGCGACAAGGTGCCGCGCTGGGAGCAGGAGGCGGTCGCCTCCGGCGTCGCGCACGTGCTCAGCCTGCTGCTCGACGAGGCGGGCTGGGGCGTCATCTGGCGCACGGGCGGCTACACCCGCACCGCGGCCGTGGCGCGCGCACACGGACTCGGCCCAGACGAGGAGCTGCTCGGATGGCTGTACGTGGGCGGCAAGCCGGGCAAGACGCCGGGCCGGCGCACTCCCGTCGACGCCGAGGCCGTGCTCTCCCGCATGCCGGCCGCGCGCACGGACGGGGACGCCGCGCCGGCGCAGGACCCGGGGAAGGCCGAGGGCTGCGGGAAGAAGGCGAAGAAGAAGGCGAAGAAGGCCGCCAAGAAGGCGAAGAAGCGCGCCGAGAAGCGGAGGAAGGCCGAGAAGGCGGAGCGGCGGCTCAGGAAGGCCGAGAAGCCGAGCTGAGACGGCGGCGCCTCCGCCACGGCAGCGCGGCCAGCACCGACAGCACCGCGGCGAGCACCATGACCACGACCTGCCACGGGGCGGGTCCGGCGGCGGGCGGCCAGACGAGGTCGATCAGCACCGACACCGCGAGCTGCCCAAGGACCGCGCCGAGCCCCATCAGGAGCACTCCGGTGCGTGCCACGATGACGACGCCCAGCAGGATGTAGGACGCGCCGAGCAGACCGCCGAGGTACAACCACAGATCGCCGGGGAACGCCGTGGGGAACGGCTCGGGCGCTCCCCTCACGAGCAGGCTCGCGCCCGCCGACACGGACAGCACGAGCACTCCCCCGAGGAAGCTCATGTAGGTCGCGCCGAGGGGCGACGCGATGCGCTGGCCGAGCCTGCCGTTCACGGCGGACTGGAACGCGATGCCCGCCCCGGTGAGGAACGGCAGCGCCAGCATCCACCACGGCGCCCGGCCGAGCACGTCCCCGCCGAGGGAGACGCCCACGGCGACGAGGGCGCATGCGCCGCCGATGAGCCGACCGGGGGTGATCGCGACCACGCCGGCGGGTCCGAAGCCGAACCGGTCCAGCAGCAGCCCGTGCAGCGTCTGGCCCGCCACGACTCCCACACTGAACAGGGCGACTCCGAGCACCCCCGCGACGAGCCCCTGCGTCGACACGGTGAGCGCTCCGCAGGCGCCGCCGAGCAGCATCCACCACGGCACGTCTCCGGTGCGTATGCCGCGCCAGAGGCGCCCGAGCGCGGCGCGACCGGAGCGCGTGAGCAGGACGGGAAAGCTCAGCAGCACCAGGCCCACCGCGAAGGACGCCCATCCGGCGAGGATCCCGTTGTCGAGGTGCACCCCGAGCTGGCCGTTCACCCGCGCCTGGATCGCCGTCATCGCACCGATGGCGACCGCTCCGGCGAGCGACAGCGCGGTGCGACCGCGTCGCGGCGTCGGGGTGTGCGCTGTCACTGTCCCGAGCCTACCGCCGCATGCGCGATCCCCCGGCCTCGCCGATGTCCGAGGGCGGAGGTACGCTCCCTGCATGTGCGCGAGCTACGGTCTGGATCCCCGGTTCAGCGATCAGCAGCTGATCGAAGAGGCCGACGAGGAACTCATGGAGGGCATCCGCGGCTGGGCGCGGCGCAACGCGGACGAGACGCTGCGCCCCACGGGGCGCCTGCTGCGCAACCTCAATCCGATCCTCGTGCCCTCGGAGTCGCGGACGCCCGAGCTCGAGGAGGCGTGGTGGGGCTTCCTCGTCGACGGCAGGCCCTCGCGCTTCGCGTCGATCAACACCCGCTCCGAGCGCCTGCAGGAGCGTCCTGGAGGCCTGCACGGAAGGGCGATCGTGCCGGCGACCCGCTGGTTCGAGATGCAGAAGCCGTCCAAGACCTGGCACGAGTTCGGCCTGGACGGGGCGCTGTTCGGCATGGCGGCGGTGACCCAGCGCGGGCGTGCAGAGGACGGATCCTGGTACACCTGCTACTCGATCGTGATGCAGCCGGCACCGGAGCGCCTGGCCGGGATCCACGATCGCATGCCGGTGCTGCTGCCGGCGGCGTTCGCCCAGGACTGGCTGACCGGCGCCCCCACGCGCGAACTCATGGACGAGGCGCTGCTGGCCTCGGCGGACGCGACGCAGTGGGTGCAGAGCGCGTCCATGACGGCGTCGCCCTGAGCGGGATCGGAGCCTCCTGCCGGACTCGAACCGGCCACCTGCGGTTTACAAGGCCGCTGCTCTACCAGATGAGCTAAGGAGGCGAGAGTGGCCCGAGAGCCGCTCCCAGCGTAGCAATGCGCGACGCCCCGGCACGCACGCACCGGGGCGGATCCGCGCGCGTTACTTGGCGGTCGTGGGCGACGGCGTGGGCGAGATCGTCGGGGCGTTCGTGCCGTAGTACGAGTCGCTCGCGACGGACAGCACGAACTGGCTGAACTCGGCGGCGTCCGTGAGGGACCCGGCGTAGACCTGGCCGTTCACGACGATCGTCGGCGCGCCGCTCAGGGCGCCCTTCTTGGAACCGGGCAGCGGCCCGTCCACGGCGCGCTGCGTGACGTCCTTCACCCAGGAGTCGTAGGTGCTCTCGTCGACGCAGTTCTGCAGGCCCTTGGCGTCCTTGACGCCGCTCGAGACGGCGAGGTCGATGAGCTCCTTGTCGCTCTTGCCGTCGGTGTCCTGCTTCGGCTGGTCGATGAGGAGCGCGTGGTTGAACGCGTAGAAGACGTCGGGCTGCATCGAGGCGACGCAGGCGGCCGCGGACGCGGCGCGCAGCGAGTACTTGGTGCCGTTGGAGTTCGCGGTCAGCAGCGCGACCGGGTGGTACGTCACGGTGGCCGCATCCTGATCGACCCAGGTGGCGAGCTGCTTCGCGTTCGCGCGCTCGAAGTCGCTGGCGCCCGGCGAGAGGTAGTCGACGTAGACGTGGATGTCGACCGTGCCCGCGGTCGCGGTCGGAGAGGGCGTCGGCGAGGCGGATCCGGTCGCCGCAGGCGTGCCAGCGGTCGTCGGCGAGGGCGTGGGGGTGCTCGCGGATCCGACGCGGGCCGCGGCGAGATCCTCCTTGGTCACGACGACGCCGTCGTCCTGGAGGTTCGACGGGGTGAGCGACGGCTTCGACACGGCGGACCCGACGGCCCAGGCCACGGCGCCGCCGGCGGCGCCGACCACGACGATCGCGACCGCGGCGATGATCACTCGTCGCATGATCCGCGCGCGGGACTGCTTGGCGTTCACCTGCTGGGCCTTCTCCCGCACGGCCGCACGAGAGTGCGAGGGCGTGGGGACGTTCGGCGTTTCGTCGCTCGACATCGTTCCTCTTGATTCCTCGGGATGGGCATCCCAGTCGCCTGCTGCCGACGGGAGCGGCACGGCACGGGTTCGATGCTAGCCAGGGAGGCTGAGAAATGACCAGACGGCCCCTGGCCGGACCCTGCGAGATCCGGTTCGGAAAGCGCGTCATCCGCGATGCTGGACCCGCCGGGAGCCCTCATGTCATACTGATCCCGGTCCGATGGCGGGCCACGGCGGGTTCACCCTCGTCGCTTTTTCACTCGTGCCGGACGATCCGTAGTGAAAAAGC
>NZ_NCKN01000144.1 GCF_002257455.1 Microbacterium sp. 13-71-7 | reverse complement strand
ATAAGATTACCGGACGGAAAAAAGAAAACCCCCGATTCGCTGCTACTTCTTGGCGGGAGCACAGCTAATCAGGGGTCATCAATCACAAAGGAACTATAGGGGTCGTAGATGGAGAGGGCGAAGCTCTTCGTGCCGGCCGGCGGCTCGCCCCAGATCAGTGCGGGGGAGCGGTCGTCCCCACCGCGGGACTCCGACCACGCCCAGACCGGCAGCGGCCCGTTCGCGTCGAAATCGGGGCTGGAGAGCTCCAGCGGGGGCACCGGCTTCAGCCGGGCCAGGGCGGCGTAGGTGTCGACATCGAGCATGCGGGACCTCCAGTCTCGGCCGTTCGCGTCGCGTCGTTCGCGGCGCCGTGGCGACCACGGCCCATCCTCGCACCGTCAGGCCGGACGCGACCAGCGCGGATCCGATCCGTCCGGCGCCCGGATCCGGACCGTCCGGCGCCCGGATCCGGACCGTCCGGCGCCCGGATCCGGATCCGATGACCGCTCCCGTCGCAGAAGATGCCGCTCTTCGGAGCTCAGAACGGCATCTTCTGCGACGTGAGCGAGAGGAGGGCGCTTCGCTCACGCCCGCGCGCTCCTAGACTTGAGCCGTGACGCTCAGCACCCCCGAACTCGAAGCCGACCGCCAGGCCCTCATCGCCCTGATCAAGGACGAGGCGGTGTTCCACGGAGACTTCACTCTGGCCAGCGGCAAGCAGGCCACCTACTACGTCGACATGCGCCGGCTCACGCTCGACCACCGGGCCGCGCCCGCGATCGGCCGCATCGTGCTCGACCTCATGCAGGGCCTCGACGGCATCGCCGCGGTCGGCGGTCTCACCCTGGGGGCCGACCCGATCGCGAACGCCGTCATGCACGAGTCGGTGCGCGCCGGATCCCCGGTCGACGCCTTCGTGGTGCGCAAGGAGCCCAAGGATCACGGCCGAGGGCGTCAGATCGAGGGCGCCGACGTCACGGGCAAGCGCGTGGTCGTCGTCGAGGACACGTCGACCACGGGCGGATCCCCGCTCAAGGCCGTCGAGGTGCTGCGCGCGGCGGGCGCCGAGCCGGTCGCCGTGATCTCGATCGTCGACCGCAAGACCGGGGCGCAGGCCGCGATCGAGGCTGCGGGTCTGCAGTGGATCGCCGCGATCGACCTCGAAGACCTCGGGCTCGACCCGCAGTGACCGGCGCGCCGACCTACCTCGCGACCGGTGAGATGACCGCCTCCGAGGACCGCCGCGTCGCGCTTGCCGTGGACGTGGGCGGGACCAAGCTCGAGGCCGCGCTGGTGCGCGCCGACGGCACCGTCGTCGTCGGCACCCGCAGCCGCCGCCCGACCGGCCCCGACGCGACCTTCGACTCGCTGCGCACGGCGATCGGCGAGGTCGTCGCCCATGCGCTCGCCGGACGGGGACCCGAGGACGAACTGGTCGGCGCCGGCATCGGCAGCGCCGGTCCGGTGGACCGCGAGCAGGGCACGATCGTGCCGGTGAACATGCCCGGCGCGCACGGCTTCGGATTGCGCGACGCCGTGCGGTCCGCCGCCGAGGCGGCGCACGGGACTCCGGTCGACACGGTGCTCGCGCACGACGGCGGCTGCCTCGCTCTCGCCGAGGCGCGGTACGGCGCCACGCGCGGCGCCGCGGCGTCGCTCTCGATCGTGGTGTCGACCGGTGTCGGCGGCGGGTTCGTCGTGGACGGACGCTACCTGCCGGGATCCTCCGGCAACGCCGGCCATCTCGGCCAGGTGCACGCGACGCCGGAGCTCACGGTCGAGCAGGTCGCCTCCGGTCCCGCGAGCGTGGCCTGGGCCCGCACGCAGGGATGGACCGGGCAGCAGGGCGAGGACCTGGCCAGGGACGCGAAGGCGGGCGACGCGATCGCGCGCGCCGCGATCGAGCGCTCGGCCCGCACGGTGGGACAGGCGCTCGCCGATGCCTCGACGCTCGTGGACCTGGAGGTCGTCGCGATCGGCGGCGGCTTCTCCCGCGTCGCCGAGGACTACATCGACCTCGTGCAGGCGGCCCTCGGCGAGAGCGCGCAGCACGACTACTCCCGCCGCACGCGCGTCGTGCGCTCCGGGCTGGGCGACGAGGGGCCGCTCATCGGCGCCGCGGCGCTCGTGCTGCGGTAGCCCATGCGCGTCCTCGGTCTGCAGTCCGGCACGTCCCATGACGGGATCGACGCCGCCGTCGTGGAGTTCCGCGTCGACGGCGAGGGGCCGCAGGGCGCCGTGCTGCGGGGGACCGTCCTGCACACGGCCGAGACCCCGTACGCGCCCGAGCTGCGCGCCCGTCTCGTCGCCGCGCTGCCTCCCGCCGCCACGACGCTCGCCGAGGTGTGCGAGCTCGACACCCTGATCGGCCAGGCGTTCGCGGAGGCCGCGGCCGCGGCGGCGGACGCGGTGGGCGGCGTGGACGCCGTGTGCTCGCACGGGCAGACCGTCTTCCACTGGATCGCGGAGGGGCGCGCGCACGGCACTCTGCAGATCGGCCAGCCCGCGTGGATCGCGGAGCGCACGGGCGCTCCGGTCGTCTCCGACGTGCGGATCAGGGACATCGCGGCGGGAGGGCAGGGCGCGCCGCTGGTGTCGCTCCTCGACGACCTGCTGCTGCGGAACGCGCTGCCGGAGGGCGGCGTCGCGGCCGCGCTCAACCTGGGCGGCATCGCCAACGTGACGCTGGTCGGATCCGGCCCGGTGCTCGGCTACGACATCGGCCCGGCGAACGCGCTCATCGACGCGGTGATCCAGGACCGCGGCCTCGACGAGCGCGGCTACGACGCCGACGGCCGGATCGCCGCGGCCGGCCGGGTGGACGAGCAGCTCCTCTCCGCGCTGCTGGACGACCCGTACTACGCGCTGCCCGCGCCGAAGAGCACGGGCAAGGAGCACTTCCACCTCGCGTACGTGCGGGACCACCTCGCCGCGCAGGTGCGTGGCATCGCCGACGCCGACCTCGTGCGCACCCTCACCGAGCTCACGGTGCGGACGGTCGCGCGCGACATCGCCGCACGGGGCGCGGCCTTCCTCGCCGTCTCCGGCGGCGGGGCGCACAACCCGGTCGTCATGGAGGGGCTGCGCGCCGCGCTCGACGGCGTCGAGGTCGTGTCGGCCGACGCGCTGGGCGCCCCGGCCGACGCCAAGGAGGCGATCCTGTTCGCGCTCATCGGCTGGTGCACGCTGCACGGCGTCCCGGCCGTGCTGCCCGGCGCGACCGGCGCGGATGCGCCGCGGATCCTCGGCACGATCACGCCAGGATCCGGTCCGCTCCGGCTGCCGGAGCCGGTCGCCGGGATCGCGTCGCTCACTCTGGACTGAGCGTCGGCGGCCGGTCCGGCCGAGCCCGGTCGGCGTCGGCGTCGGCGGGCGCCGTCGGCGGGTGTCCCGGCGGGGTCGGCGGATCCCCGGCCGAGGGGCGGCGGTTCCGGCCGAGGGTCAGCGGTCGCGCTCGTCCTCGTCCTCGTCCCAGGGGCCTTCCCACCACGGGCCGCGGCCGTCGTCGCGGCGGCGTCGGCTGAGCACGATCTGGACGATCCACGCGGCCAGGGTGCCGAGCGCGATGACGGCGGCGACCCAGATGATCGGATTCGAGGTCATGGTCGCTTCCCCTCCGCCGCATCGGCGACGATCTTCGCGATCCGCGCGGCCCTGGTCTCGGCCCGCTTCGCCATCGCGATGTGCGTGAGGCCGACCTTCTTCGCCGACGGCGGGAAGGCGTCCCACCCCGCTCGGCCGGCGGGGGACGCGTCGAGGGCGGCGGTGAGGTCGTCGGGCTCGATCCCGGCCTCGGGGCCGTCGAGCACGGTCCAGGCGCCGTTGGCCTTGGCGACCTCGATCGCGCGGATGCCGGCGGCCTCGAGCAGCCCCGCCTCCTCGAGCAGTGCGATCCTGGCCTTGTTCGTCGCCGCCCAGCCGCTGGACGCCCGACGGGGCGCGAACCACAGGCCGCCGATGCGCTCGTCGAAGCTGCGGACCGGCCCGTCGATCCAGCCGAAGCACAGCGCCTGCAGGATCGCGTCCTCGTAGCCGATGTGCACGTCGTCGTTGCCGGGGCGCGGTCGCACCAGCCAGGCTCCGGACGCGGTCGCGTGGTTCTCGGCCAGCCAGGCGCGCCAGGCCGACGCGTCGGCGGCCGTGACCCGCACGCCCTCGTCGAGTGCGCCCATCGGGATCCTCAGTCCTCGGTCCCCGAGCCCGTCGCCTCGGCCGACGAGCCCGTCGTCTCGGTCGCCGAGCCCGCCGAAGGGGCGACGCTCTCGGGAGTCGACCGCACGAGGTCGATCACGCCGCCGACGACCTCGTCGGGGCGGAACGGGTACTTCTCGATCTCGGCGCGGTCGCTGATGCCGGTGAGCACGAGCACGGTGTGCAGGCCCGCCTCGATGCCGGCGACGATGTCGGTGTCCATGCGGTCGCCGATCATGCCGGTCTTCTTGGAGTGCGCGCCGATCTTGTTGAGCGCGGAGCGGAACATCATCGGATTCGGCTTGCCGACCACGTACGGGTCCTTGCCCGTCGCCTTCGTGATGAGGGCGGCGATCGCACCCGTCGCGGGCATCGGGCCGTCGGCGCTGGGACCGGTCGCGTCGGGGTTCGTGACGATGAAGCGGGCGCCGCCCTCGATGAGGCGGATCGCCTTGGTGATCGCCTCGAACGAGTAGTTGCGGGTCTCGCCGACCACGACGAAGTCGGGATCCGTCTCCGTCATGATGAAGCCCGCCTCGTGCAGGGCGGTGAGGATTCCGGCCTCGCCGATCACGAACGCGGATCCGCCCGGCAGCTGCTGCTGGAGGAAGTCGGCCGTGGCGAGCGCCGAGGTCCAGATCCGCTCCTCCGGCACGTGCAGGCCGCTCGATCGGAGACGAGCGGAGAGGTCGCGCGCGGTGAAGATCGAGTTGTTCGTGAGGACGAGGTAGGGGATCCCGTCCCGCTCCCATCCGGCCAGCAGGTCGGCGGCGCCGGGCAGGGCGTCGTTCTCGTGCACCAGCACGCCGTCCATGTCGGTGAGCCAGCATTCGATGTCCGCGCGTTCGACCATGCGCCCAGCCTAGAGGCGCGACGTTACCGGCGGATGACGAAGGTCCTCAGGCGGACAGCCAGACCACCTCGGAGGCGGCATCGGGGAGCACGACGTCGGTGCGGTCGATCCGCAGACCGCCCGGGATCACGACGACCTCGCCGCCGATCGCGAGCCCCGCGGACTCCAGGGTGCGCAGCAGCTCCGGGTCCCGGTCGTCGACGCGCAGGACGCGACCCGTGTGCCCGGCCGCGGCGTCGGCGAGCACCACGAAGGGCTCGCGGTCGATGCGGCCGGCGGCGTCGGGGATCGCGTCGCCGTGCGGGTCGAAGCGGGGCCGGCCCAGCCGGGCGTCGATGCCCTCGAGCAGCCGGTCGCTGATGGTGTGCTCGAGCACCTCCGCCTCGTCGTGCACCTCGTCCCACGCGTAGTGGAACTCGCGCACGAGCCAGGTCTCGATGAGGCGGTGCCGGCGGATGATCGCGAGCGCGCGCTGCTCGCCGTCGTCGGTGAGCCGCACCGCGCCGTAGGGCACGTGCGAGACGAGACCCGACGCCGCGAGCTTCTTCACCATCTCGGTGACGCTGGACGGGGCGATGCCGAGCTTCGCGGCGAGCTGCGACGGCGTGATCGGCGTCGGCTGCCATTCGGTGTGCGCGAACACCGTCTTCAGGTAGTCGTCGGCCGCGGGGGATGCCACGACTCCACCCTAACCGCCGTAGTTGTGCTTCCCACCTCTGCGTCGTCCCCGTGAGCGCACCCCAGGGGGTCCGCTCACGGGGACGACGCAGAGGTGGGGGAGGCGGGGTCAGTGGGCGACGGCGGAGAGGACCGCGAACGCGGCCTGGCCGGCGAAGAACATGATCGCGAATCCGGCGAGAGCGCCGACCAGGGACAGACGGCCGTCGAAGCCCTCGACCCCGCGCATGCCGATCGCGCGGGCGCGGAACGACAGGATCAGGGTCAGCGCCCCGAGCGCGAGCTGCACCCACGGTCCGCCCGCCGGAAGCAGTCTCGGCAGGGCCAGGAGCAGGATCCCGAGGGCGGCGGTGACGAGCGACGCCCACGTGCAGATCCGCACGGCCCTGCGCGCGGAGGCCTGCGCTTCGGCCTTCTCGGCGGCGCGCTGCGCGGCGGACGGGCGGCGGGATCTGGCCATCCCCCGAGCCTACCCGCGGACGCTGTGCCTCCCGTCCGCCCACCCTTGACCGCGAGACTCCAACTGGGCGACGAGACTGCGGTCCTGGCGTGCTGTCTCGTCGCCCAGTTGGAGTCTCGCGGTCAGGAACCGGTCAGGAGGAGCCAGAGCAGGACGGCGTTGAGCGCGATCAGCAGGGCGGCCGCGACGACGCCGGCGATCGTGGTCCACAGGCGGTTCGCGTAGCGGCCGAGCGTGCGCTGCCGGGCGGTGAGCGCGAGGAGGGGGATGAGCGCGAACGGGATCCCGAACGACAGCGCCACCTGGCTGAGCACGAGGGCGAAGGTGGGATCCACGCCGAGTCCGAGGATGAGCAGCGCCGGAACCAGGGTGACCAGGCGCCGCACCGGCATCGCGATGCGCACGCGCAGCAGGCCGTGCATGATCTCGGCGCCCGCGTAGGCGCCGACCGCCGTCGACGCGAGGCCCGAGGCCAGCAGTCCGACGGCGAACAGCGTTCCGATGAGCGGGCCGAGCTGCGCGCTGATCGCGGCGTGCGCACCCTCGAGGGAGTCGGTGCCGCTGACGCCGGGGAGCGTGGCCGCGGCGAGCAGCAGCATCCCCAGGTTCACGGCGCCCGCGATGACCATCGCGAGAGTGACATCCCACCGGGTTGCCGTGAGCAGCCGTGCGATCGGGGTGCGCCCTGCAGGCTCGGGGTCTCCGCCGGGATGCACCGGGGCGGATCCGAACCGGTCCCTGGCGAGGGCGGAGTGCGCGTAGATCGCGTGCGGCATGATCGTCGCGCCCAGGATCGAGGCCGCGAGCAGCACGGATCCGGAGTCCGTGAAGCGCGGCGCCAGTCCGCCGAGGGCGGCGGCAGGATCCGGCGGGGCGACGAGCAGTCCGGCGAGGAACCCGACGGTGACGACCGCGAGCAGGCCGATCACGACGAACTCGAACGGCCGCGCGCCACGACGCCCCTGCACCGCGAGCAGGATCATCGAGACCGCCCCCGTGATGAGGCCGCCGAGCAGCAGCGGGATCCCGAACAGCAGCTGCAGCGCGACCGCGCCGCCGATCACTTCGGCGATGTCGGTCGCCATCGCGACCAGCTCGGCCTGCAGCCAGTACGCGCGGCGCGCGAACCGGTGCTTCAGGCGGTCGCCGAGCAGCTCGGGCAGGCTGCGCCCCGTGACGACGCCGAGCTTCGCGGAGAGGTACTGCACGAGCCACGCGATCACGTTGGCCACGACGACCACCCACACCAGCAGGTAGCCGTAGCCCGCGCCCGCGGACATGTTGCTGGCGACGTTGCCCGGATCCACGTACGCGACCCCGGCCACCAGTGCAGGACCGAGCAGCGCAGCGCCGCGGGCGGAGGCCGGGGCGTCGGAGCGCGGGGGTGCGATGGTCACCGTGGTTTTAGGCACACCGAAAACCTACTCTATTTTTAGGCATACCGAAATATCCGGATCGAGGGCGCGGAGAGGGCGGGACCCTGCCTGCCAAGCCCGCCGCGCGGAACGTCGGAGCGCGCTCCCGCGGCTACGCTGGCGGGATGCAGGATCCGGCGCCAGAGAGCGAGTCAGCGACGACGGCGGGAGAGCCGGGGGAGCCCGTCGAGCATGGCGTCGGCCCGTGGCCGGGCGGCCCGGATGCGTGGCCCTCGGGGGAGCACTTCGATCCCGACCTGCTGGCCCACGGCGACCGGCGCAACGTGGTCGACGCGTACCGCTACTGGCGCATGGAGGCGATCGTCGCCGACCTCGATTCCCGTCGGCACGCGTTCCACGTGGCGATCGAGAACTGGCAGCACGACATGAACATCGGCTCGATCGTGCGCAGCGCCAATGCGTTCCTCGCCGACACCGTGCACATCATCGGGCGGCGGCGCTGGAACCGCCGCGGCGCCATGGTCACCGACCGCTACCAGCACGTCGTGCACCACGAGACGGTGGAGGCGTTCACGGCGTGGGCGGAGGCCGAGGGGATCCCGATCATCGCCGTGGACAACCTCGACGGGGCCGTCCCGGTGGACCGGGCCGACCTTCCGGAGCGCTGCGTGCTGCTCTTCGGCGCCGAGGGCCCTGGGTTGTCGGACGAGGCGCTCGCGGCGGCGGCGGGGCATGTCGAGATCACGCAGTACGGATCCACCCGCTCGATCAACGCCGGCGCCGCGGCGGCCGTGATCATGTACGAGTGGTGCCGGAGGCACGCCGGCTGACTCTGCGACGCCGGTCCCGCGACCCCGCCCCTCGGACCCCGAGCCGCAACCCCGGACCCGGATCCGGCTCACTCGCACGGGTGAGGACGCGCGCGCGGCCGCATGCCAGCATGGGGACGTGCGGACGGAGAAGGCGCGGATCGGGGTGCGCGGTGGCGGCGCGGCGCTGATCGTGACGCTGACCGCCCTCGTCGTGCTGCTGCCGATCAGCCTCGCCTCCCTCGCGTGGTCGACCCCGCACCCCGCTCTGCCGGTGGTCATCGGGCTCGCACTGGGGTTCGCGGCGCTGCACGGCGCCTCGCTGCTGTCGGTGCGCCGCCCGGTCGCGGGCTTCCTCGTCGCGAGCGCGCTGATGCTGCTCCTGGTGCTGATCCCCGCGGCGCGCGCCGCCTCCGCGGTCATGCACCCGTCCGCGGTCGTGTATCTCCTGTGCCTCGCCCAGGTCGCGGCGCGCGAGCGGGTGCGGGTCTCCGTCGTCGCGCTGGGCGTCGGGCTCGCCGGCGCGGGGATGATCGCGCTCGCCGAGCCGGCGTTCGGGTCGGCGCCGGGCATCGACCTCGCGCTGCTGCGGCTCGGCGCCTTCCTCGGACTCGCGGCCAGCGCGACCGCCGCATGGGCGTGCGGTCTGCTGGTGCGCTCGGCGACGGGCCGCGCCGAGGAGCGCACCGCGGTGCGCGTGCGGCAGGCGATCGCCGACGAGCGGATGCGCATCAGCGGCGAGCTGCACGACGTCGTCGCGCACGCGATGACGGTCATGATCGCGCAGTCCGAGGTGGCCAGGGCGCTCGTGCGTGAGCGGCCCGAGGTCAGCGAGCGGGCGCTCGGCGTCGTCGTGGACACGGGCCGCGACGCGCTGCGCGGCATGCGCGCCATCGTCGCGGCCGAGGGCGAGGCCCCGAAGGAACCGCTGCCGACGGCGGACTCCCTGGCCGAGCTGGTCGCCTCGGTGCGCAGTCCCGCGTGCGCCACCCGGCTCGTCGAGACCGGAGCCCGTCGCGCACTGGCGCCGGCGTCGGCGCTCGCGCTGCAGCGCGCGGCGCGCGAGGGGCTCACGAACGCGATGCGGCATGCGCTGCCGCCCGTGCGGATCGAGGTGCGCCTGTCGTGGTCCGAGGAGCGGGTCGCTCTCGAGATCGAGGACGACGGCGGATCCGGCCGCAGCGGATCCGATCTGGGCACCGGGACCGGGCTCGTGAGCCTCGGCGAGCGGATCCGGCTCGCCGGCGGGTCGCTCGCATCGGGGGCGGTCGCCGCGGCGAACCCGGGCCCTTTCGCGGGATCGGGATCGCACGGCTGGCTGCTGCGGGCCGAGCTGCCGGTGCTTCCGGTGTCGCCGGAGGAAGCGGGCGCCGTGACGGGCGAGGCTGCTCCCGGCGCGCGCTCGGCGGAGCCGGGGGAGGGCGCATGACGATACGGGTGCTGCTCGTGGACGATCAGGAGCTGTTCCGCGAGGCGGTCGCGATCATGCTCGGCCGGGATCCGCGCATCGCCGAGGTCTCGACCGCCGCCGATGCGCACGCCGGCATCGCGCACGTGCGCGGTCACGCCGTCGACGTCGTGCTGATGGACATCCGCATGCCAGGGATGGACGGCATCGCCGCCACCAGGGAGATCCTGCACCTCAAGCCGGGGATCCGCATACTCATGCTCACGACCTTCGACCTGGACCAATACGTCGTCGAGGCGATCCGCGAGGGGGCGAGCGGGTTCCTCACGAAGGACGCCACCCCGCAGGCGCTCGCCGACGCGGTCGTCGCCGCGGCGGCCGGGGACGCCGCCATGTCGCCGCGCGCGACGGCGGCGCTGCTCGGCTTCGTGCGGGAGGGAGGACCCGCGGCCGATCCCGAAGCGGCGCTCGCGCCGCTCAGTGGCCGGGAGCGCGAGGTCGCGCAGGCGCTCGCGACCGGTGCGTCGAACGACGACATCGCGCGGGCCCTGTTCCTCAGCGAGAACACGGTGAAGACGCACG
>NZ_NCKN01000143.1 GCF_002257455.1 Microbacterium sp. 13-71-7 | reverse complement strand
TCATCAGCACGGAATGATCCGGCATACCCATCGGGCTTTCGCAGCTTCCCGCGCAGAACGCCGGATGTACTTCGTCAGTCCCTGTCATCGAAGCGCTGGTGTGGGTGCCGTCGGCGGCTGGGGTCTGCTCGTGGACACGTGCAGACGTGGCTGCCTGAGCGGAAGCCGACTCCGCTCCCGTGAAGGTGTGCATTGCCAACAGTCCGGCAATGATCGCGAGGGCCGCGAGAGGGGCAAGCAGCAGTCGAGACATGCCCGCAGAGATTCGTGTGCGCGCCTGGATCCTGTTCACTTGCCACCTCCCTCTACAATCCAGCTTACGGTCGAAAGTCAAATCGTGTGCGGGGGGCGGTTCCCGTCCAAGCCGCTTCGCGCGCCGAGTCCTCAGGCCGCGCGCGCGTAACGGGCGGGGTCGGCGTCGAACAAGGGGCCGCAATCCGCACAACAGAACCAGTACCTGGTGCCGTCGTAGTCGCGGAACAGTCCCCGCTGTTCGGCCCACGCCGTGTCGACTTTGTTGCTGGGCATCACCGGGCAGGTCACCAGGTCCGTCGCACCCGTCGGGGGCTCGTGATGGTGCTGTTCATGTCCGCCGTGCCCGTCGTGCGAGCCGTAGTGATTGTGCTGGTCATGCTGGTGCTCGTGCTCGTGCTTCACTGATGTCTTCTCCAAGGTGTTCAGGTACGGGCGTGGACGGTGTTGCGGGTGGGTGCCGTTGTGGTTGCCTCCGTGGCAGGCAAGGGTCGGAAGCTGCGGAGTCGGAGGCTGTTGGTGACCACGAACACGCTGCTGAACGCCATCGCGGCGCCGGCGAGGATCGGGTTGAGTAGCGCGAGCATCGCGACCGGGATCGCGGCGATGTTGTACGCGAACGCCCAGAACAGGTTCCCCTTGATCGTGCCGAGGGTGCGGCGGGCCAGTCGGATCGCATCCGACACCAGCACCAGATCCCCGGAGACGATGGTGAGGTCTGCGGCGGTGATGGCCGCGTCCGTGCCAGTGCCCATCGCGATTCCCAGGTCCGCAGCGGCAAGAGCCGGCGCGTCGTTCACGCCGTCGCCCACCATCGCGACCACCTTGCCCGCGGCCTGCAAGTCACGGATGGTGTCGAGCTTGCCCTTGGGGGTAACCCCGGCGCGAACATCGTCGATCCCGGCTGCCTCGGCGATCGTGTGCGCGGCACCGGGATTGTCACCCGTGAGCAGGATTGGGGTCAGCCCGAGACTGCGCAGTCGTGCGATCGCGTCGCGGCTGGTCGGCTTAATGGTGTCGGCAACACTGATTGTGCCTCGCACCTGCCCGTCCCAGGCGATAACCGTGACTGTCGCCCCGGCCGCCTCGTCGATTGCGATCGCAGCGCGCAGCTCCTTGGGGATCGGGAGTGCCCACTGGGCGGTGATCCAGGAGGCCCGACCGGCGACGACCAGACGGCCATCGACAATGCCCTGCACTCCCTGCCCGGTCTCGGCTGCGAACGACTCCACCGCACGGCCAACTCGGGTGGCCGCGCTGGTGATCGCGCTGGTGATCGCACGGCCGATGGGGTGCTCGGAGCCGTGCTCAACGGCGGCGGCGAACTGGATCAGTTCAGCCGTATCGGTGCCCGCGGCGGTATTGCTGCCTGTGATCGCCATGGTGCCCGCGGTGATGGTGCCGGTCTTGTCCAGCACGACGGTGTCGACGCGGCGAGTCTGTTCGAGCACCTGGGGGCCGCGAATGAGGATGCCCAGTTGAGCGCCACGGCCGGTGCCGACCAGCAATGCGGTCGGTGTGGCGAGCCCAAGTGCGCAGGGGCAGGCGATGATCAAGGTCGTCACTGCGGCGGTGAAGGCGATCTCGGGGCCTGCCCCGGCCATCAGCCAGCCGGCGAAGGCGATCAGGGCGAGGGCGATGACGACGGGAACGAAGATCGCGGACACCCGGTCGGCGAGGCGCTGCGCCTGGGCTTTGCCCGTCTGTGCTTCTTCGACGAGCCTGGCCATGCGTGCCAGCTCAGTGTCGGCGCCGACGCGGGTGACCTCCACCAGCAGGCGCCCGCCGGTGTTCACAGTCGCACCGACCACGCGGGAGCCGGGGCCGACCTCGACCGGGACGGACTCGCCGGTGAGCATCGACTCATCGACTGCCGAGACTCCCTCTGCGACCAGACCGTCCGCGGGGATCTTCTCCCCGGGCCGTACCACGACGATGTCGCCGGGGACGAGCTGACCGACTGGAACGCGCAGCTCGGCGCCGGTGCGGATGACGACGGCATCTTTCGCGCCGAGCTCGAGCAATGCGCGGAGTGCTTCGCCGGACTGCTGCTTTGCCCGGATCTCGAGGTAGCGGCCGAGGAGAATGAACACGGTCACCAGGGAGGCGACCTCCAGGTAGATCTCGTGGCCACTCGCCTGTGGGATCCCGACTAAGGTGACGCTCATCGTCATGCCCGACATCCCCGCCCCGCCGAAGAACAAGGCGTACAGCGACCAACCGAACGCGGCGAGCACACCCAGGCTAATCAGCGTATCCATGGTTGCGGCTCCATGCCGGGCGTTGATCGCCGCCGCACGGTGGAATGGCCACGCGCCCCACACCACCACCGGCGCGGCCAAGGCAAGCGCGAGCCACTGCCAGTAGGTGAACTGCAGCACGGGGACCATAGACAGCACCGCGACCGGCGCCGCCAGCGCCGCCGAGATGATCAACCGATGCCGCAACGACGCGAGCTCCTCGTCCTGCGGTAGCGCAGCCCGCTCGTCGTCGGGGCCAGCGGGCGGGGCCGGGATGGATGCCTCGTACCCCGCCTGCTCGACCGCCGCGATCAACTGCTCTACGGCGACCTGACCCTCAGCATGAACCCGGGCCTTCTCCGTGGCGAAGTTCACCGTCGCCTGGACCCCAGGCAACTTGTTCAGCTTCCGCTCCACCCGGTTTGCGCAGGACGCGCACGTCATCCCGATGATGTCGAGATCGACGTCGACGGTGCTCATGAGGCGGGGGCGAGGCTGTACCCGGCCTCCTCGACCGCCGCCCGCACCTGCTCCGCGTCCACCGCGGCCCCGCTTGACACGGTCACCGTGGAAACCCCGCCCGCGTGCAGGTCCACCGAGACCTCGGAGACCCCTGCGATCGCGGAGATCTCCTCGGTGACGCTGCTTACACAATGCGAGCACGTCATCCCGGTCACGAAGAACCGTGCCGACTCGGCCGCCGCGGGCGTGCCGGACTCTGCCGGCGCCGCGCTCTGAACAGAGCTGCAGCACGCGCACCCTCCGCCGTTCGCCGCCTGCAGACCGAGGTCCTTGATTCCCTGTTCCGTCATGATGAGCTCCCTTCGCGAGCTGTCCAAAAAGTGAGTTTGTCTTGTGTTCGTCTAGGAGCGGACCAGACGCGCGATCGCGGAGTTCGCCTCTTGCAGCTTCTCTTTCGCGACGGGTCCGCCTTCCGCCGTCGCCTGCGCAACGCAATGCCCGAGATGATCTTCCAGCAGCGTCAACGCAACCGATTCCAGCGCTTTCGTTGCCGCCGAGACCTGGGTAAGGATGTCGATGCAGTACACGTCCTCATCAACCATTCGCGCGATGCCACGCACCTGCCCCTCCGCCCGACGCAGTCGCGCAAGCAGAGCCTGCTTGTCATCCACATATCCGTGGGCCATCTGCGCCCCTCTCTGCATACCCGGTAGGGGTACAGCGTATCCTATACCCAGTAGGGGTATAGGATATCTGTGCGGTCGGCCCGAGCGTGAGCGGCGTCCATCCCCAACCATCTGACCGACGGAGCCCGTTGGCATGTCGCTCGAAGGGGGCGGCGGTAGACTGCTTCCTGAAGGAGAGTCAGAGTGAGAGCATTTCGGACGGATCTCCGCCCACGGGGCTCGTCGCGTCGGCGCACTTTGCTCTTGCTGATCGCCGTCATCCCTCTGATCGCCGGGATCTTGGCGATGCACTCGCTCGGCCTGGAAGTAGACCAAGCAAGTCTGGTCACGCCTACCGTGTCCGCCGTATCGGTAACGGGGATGCACTCTCATGCCACGGAAGGGACGTCGACCCCCGTCGCCGTCCCCGAAGCGTGCGGGTCAATCTTCTGTGACGGTCCTCGAGCGATGACTGCGGTGGAGTGCATTCTCGCACTCGCGTCGGCTCTGTCGCTTCTCATGTTGATTGGCCGATCACGAGGCGACACGCTTCTCGCCATTGCGAGAGGCTCCGGTCTGGTGTCGGCGGCACCCCCGCGCGACAGCGTGACGCGCGCCCCTGCGCCTTCGTTGACGGTGCTCTCCGTCAGTAGAACCTGACCAGCGACGTCACCCATTCTCGGGTGATCGCCGCGTAGTTTCGGCGCCCGGCGTCTTCTAGACGGCCGTGGCTTGCCGATCTCTCGGGCCTCGCAGTGTCTCGCGCCGGGCAGTGATGCTCTCGCATGGTTCCAGGGCGTGGCGATGACACGCCTCGGAGACATGCTGCGCGGCGTCCCAACCGCGCCGCGCCAGGCCACGCTCACGCTGTCGAGAGATCACTCGCACGCGCAGCACCGCGACACGTGCGCCTGTGCATCCTCACCAACTATGAACTCTCGAGCGTAGGAACCTGAATGCTCACCCCCATCACCTTCATCCCCGCCGCGCTGATTCTGATCGCACTCCTCGGCGTGGCCATCATCTTCCTGTTCTCGCTCAAGGGGAAGGATCTCCATGTCGACAATGAATGAGCAAAGGCACACCGACGCCGGCCTGCCTTCCGGGCACGTCGCGGCGGAGGGCGAAGTAGCGGGGCCGAGTCTGACGATCGGCGGTTGGGCGCGGTGGGGTTGGCGGCAGCTCACCTCGATGCGGACCGCGCTGGTGCTGCTGCTTTTCCTGGCGCTGGCTGCGGTGCCCGGCTCGCTTGTCCCGCAGCAGTCCTCTGACCCGAATGGCGTCATCACGTTCGATCGGGACCACACCGGGTGGGCGTGGGCGGTGAGCCTCTTGCAGCTCCATGACGTGTTCGGGTCGACATGGTTCTCGGCGATCTACCTCTTGCTGTTCATCTCGCTCGTCGGCTGTGTCATCCCTCGGATCCGGCATCACGCAAGAGCTCTTCGCGCATCGCCGCCGGACACGCCCCGCAACCTGTCCCGACTCGCAGCGTACGGCCGCACGCACCATCAGACGAGAGCGGAGACCGACGTCCTGCAAGCGGCTGAACAGGAACTACGGCGCCAGCGCTATCGCGTGGTCCGGGTACGCACGGAGACAGAGCAGTCCATTGCCGCTGAGCGAGGGTACCTCCGTGAAACGGGGAATCTCTTGTTCCACATCGCCTTGTTGGCCATTCTGCTGGTCCTCGCGATCGGCAGCGGCTTCAGATTCACGGGACAACGCGTCCTGATTGAGGGGCAAACTTTTGCCAGCACCCGAATCGCTTACGACTCATTCACCGCCGGCCGCTTTGTCACCGACGCGCAGATCCCGAAGTTCGCGCTCACTCTGAACAGCTTTCGGGTGGGGTACGTCACCGACAATCTCAATGCGCTCGGGATGCCGCGAGACTTCGACGCCGCAGTCACCGTTGAGAGCAACAACCGCAAACAGAAGGCGGACATCCGGGTGAACGATCCGATGCCTGTGGACGGCACCGACATCTTCCTGCTCGGGAACGGCTACGCGCCGACAATCACGGTCCGAAACCCCGCGGGGGCCGTCGTGTTCAGTGACTCGATCCCGTTCCTCCCGCAAGACTCTAAGCTGACCAGCCTCGGCGTCATCAAGGTCCCCGACGGTCTTGCGAAGCAGGTCGGTATGATCGGGCTCTTCTATCCCACGCATGCCAGCACACCGGCTGGCGCCTCCTACTCGAGCTATCCCGACCTCCTCGACCCCGTCGTCTCCCTCGACGTATACGTCGGAGATCTCGGCCTCAACAGCGGCGTGCCCGTATCCGTGTACACGCTAGACACGTCTCGCCTGACGAAGGTGGCCGGCCGCGGCACAGCAACGCCCGGAATCCAACTGACTCCCAACGTTCGTCAACCGCTCCCGAACGGCCTCGGCTCGATCGAACTGACCACAATCCCGCGGTTCGCGTCACTGGACATCGCATACGACCCAACCCAGGGCCCGATGCTCGCTGCCGTCGCGACCGCCGTTGCCGGGCTTGCCCTCTCGCTGTTCGTACCGCGACGACGGGTCTGGGTACGCACAACCCGCCGTGACCACGGCGTCGACATCGAAGTCGGGGCACTCGCCCGCGGTGACGACCCGCGCCTACAACCCATCGTCGATGCCTTCATCGCCCGCCTGCACACCACGCTTGACAACAAAGGAGACCGCGCATGACGTCCTATCTTGAATCGCTCTCGCTTCTGATGGTGTACTCGGCGATCACCATCTATGCGGCCGCGTTCGTCGCCTACACGATCGATCTCGCGCGCCGCACTGCCCCGGTCAACCTGCCCGTTCCCGAAGTCGCCGCAGTCGGCGCGCAGACCCCGGCGCGACGAAACACCTACACCGAGCCCGACACGACAGACCGCGTCGACTCGGGACCCCGAATGGACCGTGCGTCTAAGGCGGCGCGCGCCGGATACGCGCTCACCGTCCTCGGGTGGGTGTTCCAGGTCGCAGCGACCGTCCTCCGCGGAGTCGCCGCGGACCGCGTCCCCTGGGCCAACATGTTCGAGTTCTCGCTGACTGGGACCGCGCTCATCATCGCCACCTTCCTCATCGTGTCGATACGAGTGCGCCTCGCCTATCTCGGGGCAGCGGTACTCGGCCTGGTCGTGCTCTTGGTGGGCGTCGCGACGGTGAGCTTCTACGTCCCCGTGGTGCCGATCATGCCCGCCCTGCAATCTGCGTGGCTTGTGATCCACGTCATGATCGCTATGCTCGCAACCGCATTCCTCGGGCTCGCGTTCCTCGTCAGCACGCTCTACCTGGTCAAACACCGTGGTGAACGCTCGCGGGGGCCGCGCGTCCAACGTCTCCTCGACACCGTCCCGACCACTGAGAACCTGGACCGCCTTGCCTACCGGCTGACGATCATCGGCTTCATCCTCTGGACATTCACGCTCATCGCCGGCGCGATCTGGGCCAGCCGCGCATGGGGCCGGTTCTGGGGATGGGACGTCAAAGAAGTCTGGACCTTTATCGTCTGGGTCCTCTATGCCGCCTATCTCCATGCCACCGCAACACGGGGTTGGCGAGGCGCCAGGGCGGCCTGGCTCTCCGTCGTCGGCTTCGCCGCAGTCGTGTTCAACTTCGGCGTCGTCAATGTCTTCTTCAGCGGCCTGCACTCCTACTCCGGCCTCAAGTAACCAGGAAAGGAACCTCACCATGGCTCGCATACCCGCCGACCGTCCCGTGCCGAACGACCAGGCCGCCCGCTGGCGGCGACACCGAAGGATCGTCCTCATCGGGAAGATCATCATGGGGATCGGCGCCGCTGTCGCGCTGGTCCACTGGCTCGCTCACCTGGAAATCTTCGGCCCCGGCCAACCGCCGGGCTGGCTCGACCTCGTCGCCGGATACCCGACCGGGGTGCTGCTGATCATCGCGGGAGCAATCTTCGCTGGCCGCAAAACACCTACCGCTCGTTCGTAAGGCCTGAACGCAACCACTTCCACACCTCGGCTCCTCAAGGAGAGCAATGAACAAGCTACCCCAACGGGTTCTCTCGCGAGGCACCCCCACTCGTCGACAGCGATTGGCGGTATCGACCCTCACCATCGGGCTTTCCGCTCTTCTTGTCCTAACCGGATGCACCACACGCCCGTCCGGCTTGGAACCGCTGCAGAGAAGCGGAACAACCGGATACGCATCCGGCGACGACACCATCGTGGAAGTCCCCACGGCAAAACGCGATGCCCCGGTCACCTTCGCGGGACCGCTCGAGCGTGGCGGAAACGCAGACTCCACCACCTGGCTCGGCTCCGTTGTCGTCGTCAACTTCTGGTACGCCGCCTGTGGACCCTGCAGGGCGGAAGCTCCGGACCTTCAAGCACTGAACGAGCGATTCTCACCCAAAGGTGTCGTCTTCATCGGAGTCAACGTCCGAGACAGCTCAGGGACTGCGATGTCGTTTGAGAAGGAGTTCGGTGTCACCTACGCATCAATACTCGACGTCAACTCCGGAGCCGTTCAATACGCATTCTCTGGAAAAGCAGCACCGAACGCCGTACCCACGACACTCGTCCTCGACCGCACAGGACGGATGGCGTCCCGCATCTTGGGGCAACTCCCTTCCCGCGACACGCTTGCAGCACTGATTCAAAGCGCACTGAGCGAGGGCGCCACCAAGTGACCACAGTTATCGCCAATGGGCAGCTCTGGGCAGCGGTCCCACTCGCCCTCTTTGCCGGACTCGTGTCCTTTGCGTCGCCCTGCGTGCTGCCACTGGTCCCTGGCTACCTGGGGTACGTGACTGGAACCTCGACGACAACAAGCCGCTGGCGCCCCGTCGCCGGAGCGGGACTGTTCACCATCGGCTTCTCCCTCGTCTTCATCGCCTATGGTGCCGCATTCGGTGCCCTCGGAGGGTGGTTGATCCGGTGGCAGGACACACTCACACGCGCCCTCGGCGCCATCGTCCTCCTCATGGGACTCGTCTTCATCGGTCTGTTTCGACCACTTCAGCGCAGCGCAAAGATCTCCTTTAGGCCGCCCACCGGCGTAGCGGGTGCCCCCCTCCTCGGCCTTGCATTCGGCCTCGGCTGGACCCCCTGCCTAGGCCCGACGCTCGCTGCCATCTCTGCTCTCAGCCTCACCACCGCCTCCGCCGGGCGAGGTGCCCTCCTTGCAATCGCCTACTGTGTCGGCCTCGGGCTCCCATTCATCATTGTTTCTGCAGGCATAGGATGGGCCACCACCACAATCGGGTTCCTGCGCCGGCACGTCAGAGCGATCAACTTGGTCGGCGGTTCAACCATGATCGGAGTCGGCGCGCTCATGATCACCGGCGCCTGGACGATGCTGATGTCATGGGTACAGACCCTCATCGTGGGGACCGTACTTCCAATCTGAGGCGACTAATCCCGCAGGTTGAGCTGGGCCCGGCCAAAGTGACCGGTTCGGACCCGTCAACCGATAGCGCGTTTCAGATCGTCGGCTGTGTCACCATAGTTGACGCGGACCACGGGCAGCTCGAGCTTAGGGGTTCCGATCTTCACCATCCCGTACTCCGTGGTCCGAGCCAGAGGGAAACCGGCCTTCGTCACGCCTTCCTCAGCGGTCACGTTGTAGTGACCGAAGGGATAGGCGACTACCTCCTTCGCGCCGAGGATCTGCGCCGACTTCTCCACGTCGGCGGCGACCTCATCAGCGGAAAGATTCACCATCCGACCCTTGCCGTTGTCGCCAGCTCGGTGCATATCGTCCGTGTGCGAGCGCTGAAGGACGTATGCCGACGGGGATCCCTCCTGGCGCGTGCTCGTGATCACGAACGATGTCGCGAGCAGTTTGTCCTCCGTGACCACGGGGACCGCCAATTGGAACCAGGTAGGTTCGTTGTCGTCGTCGGTGATGATCACAGAGTGCGGTGGTAGATACAGCTTGCCGTCAATGAAGGCGTTCAGCTCGTCCCAGGTGGGCAGATAGAACTTCGAGGTCGCGATGTAGGCCATCTGCGCCCTGAAGTCCTCGATGTAGATGTAGTTCCCGCGCAGCCAGTTGTCTTCGCCGCCCGGCTTGGAGGTGAACCAGTGGTACATCAGGATCGGGATCTTCGAGCCGGCCGCCGTGTTCTGCTCCGGCGTGACCCAGGCTGCGTACAGGGTGCGCCGGTGACCGACGCACGTGGTTAGCTGAGATCCGTTCACCCGGTCGGTCTGAGTCTGGGTCTGCGCGGTCTCGGGAGTCGGGTACCAGCCGGCGAACACGGATCCGGCGCGTTCGGGGATGGGCAGGCCGGTGAACAGCACGCCCGCGGTCTGCAGCATCGGAGCCAGGGCGATCCCGTCGCCCCGGAACGACACCGCGCACGCCTTCGTCGGATCGGCAGCGGTCTTCAGCAGCGCTTCCTCCGGCGTGAGCGGTGTCGGCGTGGGGCTCGGGCTGGGTGTCGTCGCGGTGGCGTCCGGTGTCGTCCCGCCGAACAGTGCGTGCACGGCGGTCGTGATAGTCACGGCCATGAGGGCGAGTGCGAGCGCGGCGATCAGCGCGACCGCCAGCCGACGCTGTCGGATTGCCGCGAGCGACGGGCGCTTGGGGCGCGACGAAACAGGCGGATCTCCGGGCATGTGGCCGAGTGTAGAGGATCTGGGTAGCGCTCCCCGCCGGCGGCCGGGACTGCTGCACGGATAGGTGACAGGTTGTAGTCACGCCGCCAGTGCGACGGTCGTGTTCATGATGGTCTCGAACTCGATGGGCGTCAAACGGCCCA
>NZ_NCKN01000142.1 GCF_002257455.1 Microbacterium sp. 13-71-7 | reverse complement strand
GCCGTCGGTCGCGGTGCCGAAGCAGGCCGTCACGCCGGGGTCGGGGAGGAGGAGCTGACCCGGCGCGATGGTGCCGACGTGCGCGAACGCGGGGACGTCGCAGTCCGCCCGGACGCTCGAAGGCGATGAGGCGGGCCCGTACGTGCCGAGCTGCAGCATCCGCAGCATCCGGGCGCTCGGGGAGATCAGCACGATGCCGTGCGCGGCATCCGTGAGCTCCGTGACCGCCGCGTCGCTGAGCGTGTACGGATCGCTCATCACGAGGGTCGTGTTCGCGTCGAGCCGGCCAGCGGCGTCGGCGCGCGAGCGCACCACGTCGACGCTGACGCCCTGCTGCCGGAGGATCTGCGCGAGAGCTTGCATGCCGTCCGCGCCGGGGCGTTCAGGGTCGAGTGCGTCGCGCTGGGCGGAGGAAGGAGCGGTGAGCAGCAGTCCCGCGACGGCGACGACCAGCACCAGGGCGGAGACGAGGACCCAGCCGAGGATGCGGCGCCCTCGGCGCGGCGTGCGCACGAGCGTCCCGCTGTCCCCGGCGCGGGGGGAGCGCGTGTCTGGTCCGTCGCCGATGGCCGCCGCCTCGGGCGCGGAGGGGGGAGCGACGGGGCTCATGCGGGCACCCCCTCGGGCAGCGCCTGCGGACGCAGCGCTGCCACGCGCTCGTCCGTCTCGGCGAGGGCGCGGTACCGGGCGGCGGATCCGGGGTGTCCCAGGTAGCGCACGTCGTCGAAGGCGACGGCGGCGGCGTGCAGAGCCTCGCCCTCGGCGGGGAACGGCACCGCCGCCTCGCGGGCGATCGTCTGTGCGGTCGCACCGGGAGCCGGGGCGATGAGGTCGCGTTCGATGAGCGACCGGGCGATGGCGCGGTAGCGCAGCACGATCGCCTCGGTCCAGTCGCCCTCGCGTGCGGCGCGGTCGGCGTCCGTGCGCAGCTGCGCGGCGGTGCGATCGTCCGCGGATCCGAGGAGGACGGCTCCCGTCCGGCCGGTCCGGGAGCGTCGCGGACGTCCCCAGATCAGCAGCACGGCGATGAGCGCGGCGACGAGCAGGGCGCCGATCACGATCGCCGCCCACGGGCCGAGGTCCGCGGCATGCTGCGGGGTGAGCAGCTCGACGAGCCAATCGATCACGGCGCGCGCCCACTGATCGACGAGGGTGGGTCTGGCCTCCTGGTACTCGGGCTTCGACAGCTCCTGCTCCGCGAGGCGGCGTGCGCCGTCGCCGTCGGGGACCAGCGGGATCGCGGCGAGTCTCGCACCGAGCGCCGCGGGGAGGGCGATCAGCGCGACGCGGAGGGCGCGGCCGATCATCGCCGATCGGATCCCGGCGCGGTCCACCCCTCGTCCGGCGCCGCCCAGGGGCTCTGCTGCGCGGGCGGGATCGGTGCGGGGGGAGCGGGCGGTGCGGGGGGAGCCGGCGGCGGCGCGGCCGGAGCGGTCGAGGGCGGCGCGGCCGTGTGCGCCGGAGGGACGGCCGGATATCCCGGCGGCACGGCAGGGGAGCCCTGCGGTGCCGGTGCGCCGGCGTAGCCCTGCGGTGCGGGTGCGCCGGCGTAGCCCTGCGGTGCGGGTGCGCCGACATAGCCCTGCGGTGCCGGATAGCCCGGAACCGGGCCGGGCGGCAGGGGGTACGGCACCGCGGTCGGGGCGGGACGGAACCCGGCACGCACCTCTCTGGACGGATCGAGCCGGAACGGATCGGTCCCGTCGTCGTAGCCGGCCGCACGGCGCTCCATGCTCGCCATCAGATCCTGATCCAGGCCTTCGTACCGCATCCGGCAGTCGATGTAGACGAGCGACCCTGCCGTGGCCTGCACCACGGAGCTGATCGACTGCAGCACGACGACGAGGACCTGGGTGATCGCGAGGCCCACGATCGCGCTCACCCCCAGGGAGAGCTCGGTGCTGCCGGTCGGGTTGAGCACGGGGCCGAACAGCGAGGTGATCAGGCCGCCGATCGTGCTGATCGCCTGCGTGCCGACGTACATGATCGCGCCGATGAGGAACACGATCCCGAAGGCGAACCAGAAGCGCCCGCGGGTGAGGCGCCAGGAGCGGATGATCGCGGCGCGGACGCCGGCGCCCTCGAGCACCAGGAGCGACGGCACGAGCATGAGCTTGGTGCCGATCCAGACCGCCAGCACCACGACTCCCGCGATCCCGGCCAGCACGGCGAGGACCGCGAAGACCATGCCGGGGCCGTTGAAGCCCGTCGGCACGGCGATCGAGAAGAAGGGCACGCCGATGATGAGCACGGCGGCGACCACTCCGGCGACGCCGTAGAGCAGCGTGTAGCCGATCAGGCGCCAGGCGGCCGGCCGCACCCGACGCCAGAGGACGCCGAGCGTCGCGCTCTCGCGCAGCACCGCCGCACGCACGTCCGCCGCGACGATGCCCTGCACGATCGCGGTGAGGGCCACGGAGAACAAACCCATGAGCAGGCCGGCGAGGCCGATGAACGCCATCGAACCGAGGTACAGCGTGAGCCATTCGTCGCTGCCCTGCCGCACGGTGCTGAGCCGGCTCAGGGTCGCGAAGGACACGGCGCCGACGACGGCCAGGACGACGACCATCACGATCAGCTGCATGACCACGGCGAAGCCGAAGAGCACCTTCGGGTTGTGCCGCAGCGCGGCGAACGACTTCCCGAGGACCGTGCCGAACCCGAGCGGGCGCAGCGGGATCAGACCCGGTTTGGGCGCGGGGGTCCAGCCCTGCGCATTCACACTGTGCTGGCTCACGAGTCCTCCGGTTCGCGTGTGGGTCCATCGTGTCATACCCCCGCGGCGCCCGGATCGGCGACGCGATGGGTGCGTGCGGAGCCCTTCGGCCGACTTCCGCAGGTCGTGAAGTACGCTGGACCGACGTGGGGGCGCCCATCCGTGCCCCCGTCCCGCAAGAGATCCGAACACCGCGAGATCCGAAAGACGACTGCCCGCCCATGACCTCACGCATCCTCGTGGTCGATGACGACACGGCCCTGGCCGAGATGATCGGCATCGTGCTGCGCACGGAGGGCTTCGAGCCCGTGTTCTGCGCGGACGGCGCGAAGGCCGTGGACGAGTGGCGCGCGCAGCGCCCCGACCTCGTCCTGCTGGACCTCATGCTCCCCGGTATGGACGGCATCGAGATCTGCACGCGCATCCGCGCCGAGTCCGGTGTCCCGGTGATCATGCTCACCGCCCGCGGCGACACCGCCGACGTGGTCCGCGGCCTCGAGGTCGGCGCCGACGACTACATGGTCAAGCCCTTCAACCCGAAGGAGCTCGTCGCCCGCATCCGCACCCGGCTGCGTCCCACCCCGCAGTCGACCAGCGAGGTGCTGCGCATCGGGGACCTGACGATCGACGTCGACGCGCATGAGGTGCGGCGCGGCAGCGCCCCGATCGCACTCACGCCGCTCGAGTTCCAGCTGCTCGTCGCGCTCGCCTCCAAGCCGCAGCAGGTGTTCTCCCGCGAGATGCTGCTCGAGCAGGTGTGGGGCTATCACTACAAGGCCGACACCCGGCTCGTGAACGTGCACGTGCAGCGCCTGCGCGCCAAGGTCGAGGTCGACCCGGACAATCCGCGCATCGTCACGACCGTGCGCGGCGTCGGATACCGCGCGGGGAGCGTGGTCTGACCCGCATGCGGGTCGTGCCCACCCCTCCGCCGAGAAGCGGCCACCGCCGATGCTGAAAGCCCGCCGATGACGAACACCGTGGCGCTCGCGAACGCGGCGGTGCGCGGCATGCGCGGCGGAGGGCACCGCACGGCCCAGCTCTGGCGGCAGTCGCTGCGCTTCCGCACCATGGTGATCGCCCTCGCCCTGACCAGCGTCGCCGTGCTGGTGACCTGCGTGGCGATGGCCCTCGCGGTGCAGAACAACCTCTGGGAGTCGCGCAAGGATCAGGCGCTCAAGGACGCGAGGCGCGCGGCGAACTCCGCGCAGTCGTTGCTGGTCTCGGCGGACACTCAGGGCAACCGCACCGCGCTGACCGGGCTCATGCGCGACGTCAGCGTGCAGGTGCAGTCGGTCTCGGCGTCGCCGCTGTACGGGGTCATCCCGCTCGACTCGCAGGCCGCCCTCGGGTTCACCCAGACCGGCTTCAGCCAGGACCTCGTCTCGGATCAGCTCTCGCAGCGCGTCTCCAAGGACGCCACGAAGCAGTGGTGGCAGCCGGTCGCGCTGCAGGACGCCGACGGCTCCGTGCACGCCGGGATCCTCGTCGGCCAGCAGCTCAGCGTCCCTGGCGCGGGGACGTACGCGCTGTACATCGCGTACGACCTCGCCGACACCGAGCAGACCCTCGTGCTCGTGCAGTCGAGCCTGTGGATCGCGGGGATCGTGCTCGTCGCGCTGATCGGCGTGATCGCCTGGTTCTCGCTGCGCACCGTGGTGCAGCCGATCACCGAGGCCGCGGAGTCCAGCGCCCGCTTCGCCGGCGGCGACTTCGACGTGCGACTGCCGGTGCGGGGGCAGGACGAGCTGGCCACGCTCGGCCGTTCCTTCAACGCGATGGCGGACAGCATCGAGGCGCAGATCAAGGAGCTCGGCGAGCTGTCGCTCGTGCAGCAGAGGTTCGTCTCCGACGTCTCGCACGAGCTGCGCACGCCGCTCACGACCATCCGGCTCGCCGCCGAGATGCTGAACGACCGGCGCGAGGAGTTCGACCCGACGACCGCGCGCACCGCGGAGCTGCTGCAGACGCAGGTGCACCGCTTCGACACGCTGCTCGCGGATCTGCTGGAGATCAGCCGCTACGACGCGGGATCCGTGCAGCTGGAGACCGAGGCGGTGAGCCTCGCCCACCTCGCGGAGGACCTGGTCGACGAGATGCGCCCGCTGGCGGAGACGCACGACACCGAGCTGCGCTTCGTCGCCCCCGGCGGGCACACGCCCGTGGACCTCGACCCGCGCCGGGTGCGCCGCATCCTGCGCAATCTCGTCGGGAACGCGATCGAACACGGCGAGGGGTATCCCGTCGTCATCACGGTCGACAGCAACCAGAACGCGGTGGCCGTCGGCGTGCGGGATCGGGGCATGGGCATGACCGCGCAGGACGCGGAGCGCGTGTTCGACCGGTTCTGGCGGGCGGATCCCTCGCGCAAGCGCACGATCGGCGGCACGGGGCTCGGGCTCTCGATCGCACTGGGAGACGCGCGACTGCACCGGGGCACGCTGACGGTGTGGTCGCAGCCGGGGGAGGGCACCAACTTCGTGCTGACCCTTCCGCGCGGAACCCGCCCCCTCGACGGCGCATCGCCCGTGCCCTCGGAGCCGGTCGAGGCGATCGCCGAGATCGGCGTCACGACCGCGCCGATCGCGCAGCCGGGCGACCACGCGGAGCCGGAGTCGTCGGCGGACCGGCAGGAGGAGTCATGAGGATCGGACGGATGCTGCGCGGCGCGATGGTCGCGCTCGCTCTCCTGGGGCTCACCGCCTGTGCGTCGCTGCCGATCACGGGCGATGTGCGCCCCGGCCTCGCCGCGGGGCAGAGCGGCGGCGGTTCGGATCTCGCCTTCGTGCCGCAGGGGCCGTCCAACGGCATGGATCCCAAGGGCATCGTCCGCGGGTTCATCGACGCGGCTTCCAGCCCCAAGGACAGCTGGGGCATCGCACGGCAGTTCCTCACCGCCGACGAGGCGCAGAAGTGGAAGCCGGACGCGGGGGTCACCATCGACACCGGATCCGCCGAGCGCCGCTTCGACCTCCCCGACGTCCCCAAGGAGGCGACCTCGACCTCCGTGCACCTCGCGCTGCAGCAGACCGGCACCGTGGACGAGACGGGCGCCTACTCGGGAGCGCCCGTGAACCGCGCGGCCGAGCTGATGTTCGCGCTCGTCAAGAACAAGGACGGCCAGTGGCGCATCTCGGCGGCGCCCGACGGCATCGTGCTGGACGCGGACTCCTTCGCCGCCGCCGACGTGTTCGCCCCCTACGCGCTGCAGTACTTCGACTCGACCTGGACCTACCTGGTGCCGGACGTGCGCTGGTTCCCGAAGCGGGAGAACACCGCCAGCAGGATCGTGCAGTCCCTCGTCAGCGGCAAGCCGAGTCCCTGGCTGACCGGGGCGGTGCGCACCGCCTTCACCGGAGACATCGCACTCGGCCGGAACGCGGTGATCTCCGACTCCCAGGTCGCCGAGGTCGCTCTCAACGACGCCGCACTCAAGGCGGATCCGGTCACGCTGGCGCGGATGCGCACCCAGCTCGAACGCAGCCTGAGCAGCCTGAGCGGTGTCGGCGTGCTGCAGGTCAAGCTCACGGTCTCCGGTCGCGATCTGAATGCGGGATCCGCCCCCGCCGCGCCGACGACCGTCGACCCGCGTCCGCTCGTGCTCACGGACAAGGGGTTCGGCTATCTGGCCGGCGGCGAGCTCACCCCGATCGCGGGCGTCTCCGTGCCGTTGGAGAGCTTCCCCGAGCCGATCGCGGCCATCCGCGCGGCGACCGGGGCGCAGCGCGTCGCGGTGCAGGGCGCGAGCGGCGTCGTGTACGCCGTGGCCGACGGCAGGACGGACGAGATCGACAGCCGTCCAGGACTCATCCCGCCGTCCCTGGATCCCTTCGGATACATCTGGACCGTTCCCCGCACATCGCCCTCGTCGATCTTCGCCTGGCCGAATTCCAGCTCGGGCTCGGCATCGGCCTCGCGCTCGCTCGCCGGTCCCTCCGACGCCGGGCAGATCACGGCGATGGCGGTGAGCAGGGACGGAGCCAGGCTCGCCATGGCGGTGACCGCGAACGGGCAGGTCCGCATCGAGGTGGTCGCGATCACGCGGGACGACCGCGGCGCGCCCACCGGGCTCGGCGTGGCGGATCCGAACGTGATCTCCTGGCCGGCCGCGGCGCTCGACATCGCCTGGCTGGACGACACGACCGTGGGCGTGCTCGCGACCGACGGGGCGTCCCCCCTGCTGCGGCAGCAGCAGGTCGGCGGACCGGCGAGGACCGTCGACGTGCCGGAGGCGACCCAGACGATCGCGCCCGCTTCGCCCACGTCCACCGTGCAGCTGTTCGGCAACGGCGTGCTGTGGGTGCGCAGCGGCCCCGCCCCGACGCAGGTCAGCACGAACGTGAAGGTGCTCGCGGTGCAGCTCGGCGGCTGAGCCGGTCCATCGTCCTGCACAGAACCTCGGGGGAGCGGAGAGCGCACCGATCACGGGCTGTCCCGCCCTCCGGCGCGCCTCGGCGTGCAGACTCGCGGGATGATCCCCGAACCCCGATCCCGGCCGACGGACGTCACGGCGCCCCCGCGGTCCGCCCTGCGCCGTGTCGTCCAGGAGATCGCTGATCTCGTCTTCGCCTCGGTGTGCGCCGGGTGCGGAGCCGCGGGGGCTGCCCTGTGTCTGTCGTGCGAGGCCGAGCTCGCGCCGCGCGTGGTGCGCCCCCGGTCCGACGTCGTCCCGCTGCGGGCCGGCCTCGTGTTCGACGGCGTCGCGGCCTCCGTGCTGCGCGCGGTCAAGGAGGAAGGGCAGACCTCGCTGATCCGGTCGCTGCGGCCGGCGCTCGCCGCCGCCGTGGACGACCTGTGCGCGGGAGCGGGCGCGCCCCGCCGCATCGATGCCGTGGTGCCGCTGCCGACCACCCGAGCGGCGTTCCGGCGCCGCGGATTCCGCGTGCCGGAGATCCTCGCCCGCGGCACCGGCGTCCCGCTGCTGCGAGCGCTGTCCTACGCGCGTCGGGTGCAGGATCAGCGCGGACTCGATGCGCGCGAGCGCAGGGCGAACCTCGCCGGTGGCCTCGTCGCGTCTCGTGCCGGGGAGGGGGCCGCGGCGCTGATCGTCGACGACGTGATCACCACGGGATCCACCTGCGCGGAGGCGGCCAGAGCGCTCCGAGCGGCGGGGTTCCAGGTCGTCGGGGCGGTGGCCGTGGCCGCGACCGGACGGCGCGGATGAGCGCGCCGGAGGCGGAGCTGCGGAGCATCGTGCCCGGGCCTGAGAGGTCTCCTAGCGGATCCGCACGACACGCAGATGAATTGTGGATGACATGTCGGGGTGGGGCGACTACGGTGGGGACTCACAAAGGCGACCACGGTCCGCCCTTGGCCGGGCGGACCGGAACAAGGAGGTCAGGATGGAAACGAACATCGTCGGTGTCGGAGTCGGCATCAGCGATCGATTCCGGGCGGTGGTCGAGGAGAAGACCGCACGGATCGCGACTATCGCGACGAAGGCGCAGAGCCTGGACGTGAAGGTCACTCATCGTTCCTATCGCGGCGGTCATGTGGAGGACGAGACCGTCGAACTCACTCTCATCGGCAGGGGTCCGCTGGTCCGCGCGGAGGCTCGCGACGCGGACAAGTTCGTGGCGCTCGACCTCGCCGTCGACAAGCTCATCGAGCAGGTGCGGCGCGCGAAGGAGCGTCGTATCGACGGGCGGCACCATCCGCGCGGCGCGCGGTTCGAGAAGGGCACGGGCGAGCTCGCGGGCATCGACGTGCACCCCGTCTCCGCGGACACGCTGCACGCGGTGGCCACCGGTGCGATCCCGACGCTCGAGATCGAGGAGGAGTACTCCCCGGTCGTCATCCGCACCAAGAACTTCGACGCCGAGTGGATGACCGTCGAAGAGGCCGTCGATCGCATGGAGCTGGTCGGACACGACTTCTTCCTGTTCGTGGACGCGCGCAGCGACCACCCGAGCGTCGTCTACCGCCGCAAGGGCTGGGACTACGGTGTGATCTCGCTCACCACCCAGGCGGCCCCGGCCGAGGAGCTCGTCGGCTGACGCGCCCCTGACAGACGAAGCGCTGCGCCCCGGTCCCGGAGGACCGGGGCGCAGCGCTGTGCACGGCACCCCGAAACATGAGTCGTCCCCGTGAGCGCATGCCCTGGGGTGCGCTCACGGGGACGACTCGAGGGTTTGGGGCCCAGAGAGCTCGGGCCGAGGGGCGTCAGTCGAAGATGTCGCCCAGGAGGCCGCCGATGACGAGGCCGCCGAGCACGCCGGTCACGACGTCTCCGCCGCCGGAGCCGCGACCGCCGCCCCACCCGTTGCCGCCGCCCCAGCCGTTGCCTCCGCCGCCGCCCCAGCCCTGATCGGGGCGGGATCGGTCGATGTCGTGCTGGGCGAGCTGGAGCGCTTCTGCGGCGAGCTGGGCGACGCGACGCGCGGTGCTGAGGGCCTGCTCGCGGGTCTCCTCCGCGGGAATCAGTCCGGGAACGTCGACGCGGAGCCGCTCGGCCTCGGCGAGACGCGTGCGGGCGTCCGCGCCGATCCAGCCGCGGTGGCCCTCGATCAGGCCGCGGGCGACGCCGAGCTGCCGGTCCGCGTCGTCGAGCGCGTGCTGCACGGCGTCGATCGTGGGCAGGGGGTGCTCCGCGCGATAGCGCGCGGCCGCGATCGCCGCGTCCAGCGCGGTGTTCGCCGCGCGCAGACGGGTGAGCTCGCCGAACGGATCCGTGCGGCTGCCGACGGGCGCGAGGGCGTTCAGCGCGCGCTGCAGCTCCGTCGCCGCCGCGGCCACGGCGGGTGCGTCGGGCGCCATCGGCAGGGCTGCGAGGTCGTTCCGCGAGTCGGCGACGACCTCGGCGAGCGTGGATTCGGCCCGCAGCGCCTCGATCTCGAAGTCGTCCACCGCATCGAGCAGCGCGGACGCGCGGCGCGTGGCCTCGGTCGCCGTCTCGAGCGCGAGCACGGCCTCCTGGTTGCGGCCGGCGTCGCGGCGCCGCTCGAACACGTCGGCGCCGTGGTTCGCGAACACGACGAGCTGAGCGGCCTCCTCGGCGCTGCGTGCGACGCGCTGCATGGCGGTGTCGGAGTAGCGCGTGGCGAGCCGGTCCACGGACGCCTGCGCATGCGGGACCCTGCTCTCCAGCGCGGCGGCGTCCGCGCGCACCTTGGCGACGACCTGCGGCGCATTGCGCACCCGGGCGACGGCGTCCGCGATCGCGGCGGACTTCTCGTCGATCAGGTCCTCCGCCCACTGGCACAACTGCACGATGCGGGCGTTGCGGGTGCGCAGCTCCTCGGCGGTGTCGGGGATCTCGTCATGGTTCAGCTGGTGCAGCTGGAACGCCTCGCCCATGTGCGAGCGCACCGCCTCGAGCGCGGCCTGGAAGTCCGCGGTCATCTCGTCGCCGAGCTCGGCCGTGGCGAAGGCGAGCTCATCGGAGGAGGTGCGGATCCGCTCGTCGGCGGCGACGATCGCCTGCTCGGCGCGCCGCGCGAGATCCGCGTCCTGCGCCTGCAGCTCTTCCTGTTCACGTTTGCGTCTGCCCCAGAATCCGGCCATGCGCCGATCCTATGGTCCCGGACCGTGGACGGGCTGTGGATCCGCTACGCCCTCGGCGATCACGCCGCCGGCGGCCCGCCGCGCACGGGCCGCCGGCAGCGCGTCAGGCGATCGCCGCGCGGTGCGTCAGCTCGGGCGCACGCGGGGGCACGAGCCACGCGAGGGCCGCGACGAACAGAGGCAGGCCCACCGCGAG
>NZ_NCKN01000141.1 GCF_002257455.1 Microbacterium sp. 13-71-7 | reverse complement strand
CGTGTCGCTGCGCAGCCGCTCGGCGCTCTGCCCGGTGTGGGAGACGAGGATCTGCTCGAGGCTGTCCCGCACCCGGACGACCTCGTCCGCCTGCAGGATGAGGTCGGGGATGGTTCCCCGGCCCTGTGCAGCGGGCTGGTGCAGGATCACCCTGGCGTGCGGCAGAGCAGCGCGCTTCCCCGCCGCTCCGGCGGCGAGCAGCACCGCGCCGACCGACACCGCCTGGCCGATGCAGAACGTCGCGACGTCCGAGCGGATGAAGCGCATGGTGTCGTAGACGGCGAGCATCGCGCTGGGATCGCCACCCTCGCAGTTGATGTAGAGCTGGATGTCCCGGTCGCTGCCCGTGGCGTCGAGGTGCAGGAGCTGTGCCACGAGCACGTTGGCGACGTCGGCATCCAATGGCGTGCCGAGATAGATCACCCGCTCTGCGAGCAGGTGGGAGTACACGTCGAGCACACGATCGCCCCGGGGCGAGGTGGCGATGACGTTGGGGACGAGGAACGAGGCCATGTCAGGCTCCTTCTGCGGTCAGGCCGATGCTTCGGCGGCTGGGACGCGGCAGGACCGCCGCGAAATCCGTGGTGATCTCATCGATGAATCCGTAATCGAGCGCCTCGTCCGCGCTGTACCAGCGGTCGTGCAGGGAGTCCTCGAAGACGCGCTCGATGCTCTGCCCGGTGTCATCGGCGATCAGGCCCAGCACGGTGTCCCGGGTGTGCCGCAGATCCGCCGCCTGCAGCTGGACGTCGACGGCCGTTCCGCCGATGCCCGCGGATCCCTGATGCAGCAGGATCCGGCTGTGCGGCAGCGCCCGCCGCTTGCCCTTGGTCCCGGCGGACAGCAGGAATTGGCCGGCGCTGCAGGCGAGCCCGAAGGCGATCGTGGCGACGTCGCAGGGCACGGTGCGCATGAGGTCGCGGATCGCGAGCATCGCGGGCACGGATCCGCCGGGGGAGTGGATCCAGAGCGTGATGTCGGCGTCGGGATCCTCGGCGGCCAGGGCGAGCAGCTGGGTCATGAGCAGCACGCCGTTGTCGTCGTCGAGGGCGCCGTCGAGCACGAGCACCCGGCGTGCGAACAGCATCCGGCGCGTGTCGGCGTCGAAGAGGTTGCGGGGCATGTCATCGGTCATGCCCACAGCGTGCGCCGCAGTGCGATCGCGGCGCCAGCGGATCTGCCGGGAGCGGATCCGCTCCCGGCAGAGGGGTGCTCGACGGCGGTGCGGAGCGGACCCCGCGCGCAGCCGCCGCAGAACCGCCGCCCCTAGAATCGACGCATGGTCGCATTCACCAAGGGGCACGGTACCGGCAACGATTTCGTCATCATCGCCGACCCCGACGGTGCGCTGGATCTGAGCGCCGATCAGGTCGCCGCGCTCTGCGATCGCCACTTCGGGATCGGCGCCGACGGACTGCTGCGCGTGGTGCGCTCCCGCGCGCTCCCCGAGGGCACGGCCGCGCTCGCGGAGAACCCCGATGCGGAGTGGTTCATGGACTACCGCAACGCCGACGGCTCGGTGGCCGAGATGTGCGGCAACGGAGTGCGGGTGTTCGCGCACTACCTGCTGCGCACCGGGCTCGCCGAGCTCGACGAGGGCGGCGCGCTGCCGATCGGCACGAGGGCCGGGGTGCGCGACGTCACCCGCAGCGCAGAGGGCTACCGCGTGGACATCGGCGCGTGGCGGCTGTCCGGGCATGATCCGCTCGCCCGCGCCACGGGGCTCAGCGTTCCCCGCCCCGGTCTCGGCATCGACGTCGGGAACCCGCACGTCGTCGTGGCGATCGCGTCGGATGCGGAGCTCGACGGCCTCGAGCTCATGCACGGCCCCGAGCTCGCCCCGATGCCGGAGCACGGGGCGAACGTCGAGTTCGTCGTGCCGGCGGAGCCGCTCGTGCAGGACGGGGTGGGCCGGGTGCGCATGCGCGTGTTCGAGCGCGGCGTGGGGGAGACCCTCAGCTGCGGGACCGGCGTCGTGGCCACGGCTCTCGCGGTGCGGCACTGGGCGGGCGCCGCGGCGCCTCACGAATGGCTCGTGGAGGTCCCCGGCGGCACGCTCCGTGTGACGATGGCCCCCGGCGCGGACGGCGAGCACGCCTTCCTGTCGGGACCTGCGCAGCTCGCCTTCTCCGGCGAGATCGAGCTCGCCTGACCGCACGCCGCGGTCAGGCCGGCGGCGCATCCGAGGAGCGCAGGACGACGGGCTACGGCAACGTGATGGCGTCCGTGGGCGGCGTGCCGTGCCGGCGGACCTTCAGCACCCGGAACCCTCGGCCGGTCGTCGCACGGTAGACGCTGTAGCCGCCGTCGAAGGTGGTCGCCAGCCAGCGCTGCAGCGAGTCGGCGCCGAGATTGCGGCTCACCACGAACCAGCCGTCCGCGCGTTCGTCGAGTCGCGGGATCCAGCGCTCCAGCAGATCGTGCAGCTCGCTCTTGCCGACGCGGATGGGCGGGTTGGAGCGGATCGTGCGGAAGCTCACATCGGCGGGAACATCGTCCGGGGTGACGGCGTTGACATTGTCGAGGCCGAGTTCGGCGGCGTTGCGGCGGACCAGATCCAGGGCCCGCTCGTTCACGTCGACGGCCCACACCGTCGCGTGCGGCGAGGCGAGTGCGAGCGACAGCGAGATCGGACCCCAGCCGCACCCGAGATCGAGCAGGTGCCCGCCGGGCGGCGGGGGCGGGGTGTTCGCGAGGAGCACGGAGGTGCCGACATCCACGTGATCGGGGCTGAAGACTCCGGCCGCGGTGGTGAGTTCGATCTCCTTGCCCGCGAGGGTCACCTTGATCCTGCGGAGGTTCTCGGGGCTGGCGGGGGCCGCAGTGAAGTAGTGGTCCGAGCCCATGGAGCGAGCGTAGCGGACACTCCCAGCTAAAGTTAAGGCGCCCGACCGATTCGGCGGGCATGAGAAAGGTGCGGATGACGCAGTCCACGACACATGACGAGCACGGCGACGCGGTCGAGCGCGTCCTGGCAGCAGCGGAGCGACGTGCGGAATCGCACGTGTTCGGATCCGCGCAGGCGCTGCAGGACACGGCCACCGCCGGCTACACCTCCACCGACGGCGACCAGTGGGAGGTGGAGGACCGGCACGCGCTGCGGCGTGTGGCGGGGCTCTCGACCGAACTTGAAGACGTCACCGAGGTCGAGTACCGCCAACTCCGTCTGGAGAACGTGGTGCTGGTCGGCGTGTACCCGCAGGGTGCGCAGGAGGACGCCGAGAACTCGCTGCGCGAGCTGGCCGCGCTCGCCGAGACCGCGGGCGCGGTGGTGCTCGATGGCCTGCTGCAGCGCCGGCCCCATCCGGATCCCGCCACGTACCTCGGCCGCGGCAAGGCGCAGGAGCTCAAGGACATCGTCGCCGCCGTCGGCGCCGACACGGTGATCGCGGACACCGAGCTCGCCTCGTCGCAGCGCCGTGCGCTCGAGGACGTCGTCAAGGTGAAGGTCATCGACCGCACCACCGTGATCCTCGACATCTTCAGCCAGCACGCCAAGAGCCGCGAGGGCCGGGCGCAGGTCGAGCTCGCGCAGCTCGAATACCTCCTGCCTCGTCTGCGCGGCTGGGGCGAGTCGATGAGCCGTCAGGCCGGTGGACAGGTCGGCGCGGGCGGCGCGGGCATGGGCTCGCGCGGACCCGGTGAGACGAAGATCGAGCTCGATCGCCGTCGCATCCGCACCCGCATGGCCATGCTGCGCAAGCAGATCCGCGACTTCAAGCCCGCCCGCGAAGCCAAGCGCGCAGAGCGCAAGCGACACACGATCCCGTCCGTCGCGATCGCCGGCTACACGAACGCGGGCAAATCCAGCCTGCTCAACGCGCTCACCAGCGCGGGCGTGCTCGTCGAGAACGCCCTGTTCGCGACCCTGGACGCCACCGTGCGCCGGTCGGAGACCGCGGACGGCCGCGTCTACACGCTCACCGACACGGTCGGGTTCGTGCGCAACCTGCCGCATCAGCTCGTCGAGGCGTTCCGCTCCACGCTCGAAGAGGTCGCCGATGCCGACGTGATCGTGCACGTCGTCGACGGATCCCACCCGGATCCGGCCGGGCAGATCAAGACCGTGCGCGACGTGATGGGCGACGTGGGTGCACGCAGCATCCCCGAGCTCATCGTGTTCAACAAGGCGGATCTCCTCGATGACGACGAGCGGATGGTGCTGCGCGGGCTCGTGCCCGGTGCGCATTTCGTGTCCTCGCGCAGCGGCGAGGGCATCGCCGAGCTGCGGGCCGCGATCGATGAGGTGCTGCCCAAGCCGGCGGTCGAGATCAGCGCCGTCGTGCCGTACGACCGGGGCGATCTCGTCGCGGCCGTGCACGAGACGGGGCTGCTGCTCGAGGTCGCGCACGAGGAGGCGGGCACCCGGATCCACGCGCACGTCAACGAGCGTCTCGCCGCAGAACTCGCGCCGTTCGCCGTCTGAGTTCGACAGGCAGGGGGCGCTGCTCCCGCCGCGGTGCGTCCCTCGGTGACACCGAGCGCACCGCGTCGGGCGCCGGATCTGCCAACATATCGGTATGAGACGTACCGTCGCGTTCGCCGCCGCCGCTCTGGCGACGCTCACCGCTCTCGCCCTCGGCGCGCCCGCCTCGGCCGCGACGGGCACGCCCTGGGCCGACTGGAGCGATCTGCAGGGGTCGCCGGGCGCCTACACCGGCACGGTGACGGCCGCGGCGCCACAGCTGGCGGCGACCTACACCAGCGACTCGCGCGGCGGATCCGTCGGTGTGTTCAACGGCGGCAGCACATGGCTGGCGGCGACCACTCCGGTCGGCGCGAAGTACGGCAGCAGCCGGGACCAGCAGTACCTGAACCTGCGCCCGCGCGCCGACAACGCCACATCGCCGTCGGAGACGACGTACACCTTCGCGCATGCGACCCCGACGGCCGGGTGGACCTTCGTGCTCGGGGACATCGACGCGGACAAGGTCGCGATCTCGGCCGTCGGCCCCGGCGGCCATGCGCTCACGGCGGCCGAGCTGGGCTTCCGCGGCGGGTTCAACTACTGCGCGCCGCAGTTCGCAGGCAAGCCCTCGTGCACGGGGGACGCGGCCGACGTGCCGAGCTGGGACGCCGCCACGCTGACCCTGACGGGCAACGCGGCAGCGGCGGACACGAGCGGCGCGGCCGCCTGGTTCGAGCCGAACGCGCCGATCTCGTCGCTGACCTTCACCTTCACCCGCCGGGCCGGGTTCCCGGTGTACCAGACGTGGTTCGCGGCGATCACGCGCGCCGTCTCGGGCACCGTCCAGGATCAGACCGCCGGCACCCCCGCGGCAGGCGTCGGCGTGCGCCTGACCGGCCCCGACGGGACGGTCATCGGCACGACCACGACCGCGGCCGATGGCACGTACTCCTTCGCCGGCGCGGTCGCCACCGGCGGGTACACGGTCGACATCACGCCGCCTGCGGGGAAGACCAGCGACCTCCGATCGCGCCAGGTCGATCTGACCGCCGCCGATGGCACGGCCGACTTCGCGGTGCGCGACATCGTGCCCGTCCCCGTCTCCGGCACGGCGAAGGACCAGCACGGCACTCCGATCGCCGGAGCCACGATCACCCTCGACGGCGGGCGCACGACCGTCACCGGCGCGGATGGGTCGTATCTCTTCGACGATGTGCCGGTGGGCATTCACGTGGTGAGGATCACCACGCCGGACGGCTACACCCTGGTGTCCTCGCCGACGCCGTTCACGGTGCCGGACAACGACGAGACGCCGATCACCGGGAAGAACTTCCTCCTTCAGGTGCAGCCGACCCTTTCGGGCACGGTGACCGCTGCCGGGGCCGGCGTCGGCGGCGTGGTCGTCACCGCGGAGGGGCCGGACGGGCCCTTGCAGACCGTGACCGCCGCGGACGGCACGTACGCGTTCCCGCGGCTTCCGGGCGGGGACTACACGGTGCGCGTCGAGGCCCCGCAGGGCTACGTCGTCGCGGGTGACGCATCGCGGTCCGAGACGATCGCCGTCGATGACGTCACGAACGTGGACTTCGCGCTCGCCCGTCTCGGCTCCCTCTCCGGCACCGTCACGGACGACGGCGGAGCGCCCCACCCCGACGCCAGCGTGACCGTCACCGGCCCCGGTGGCCCCTTCACGATCACGACGGCTGCGGACGGCTCGTATGCGCTCGGTGAACTCGCACCAGGCGCCTACACGATCGAGGTCGCCGTGCCCGATGGGTTCACGGGGGCGGCTCCCGCCACGCGCACCGTGACGATCACCGAGCACGGCGAGCTGGTCGACGGGCAGGACTTCGTGCTGACGCCCGTGGCCGTCACCCCGACTCCGACCCCGACCCCGACGGTCGCGCCGACAACTGTGCCCACGACGCCCTCCGCAGGAGCCGGCAATGGTGCACTGCCTGCGACCGGCGCCGATCCGCTGCCGATCATCGGCGCCGGAGCGGTGCTGTTCCTCGGCGGCGTGCTCGCGCTGGCTTTCGTGAGGCGCCGCAGGGCCTGACGGCCGTGACGCTTCGTCGAGGTGCGGATCCCGTCGCTCAGGCGGCGACGAACCGCGCCTCGACGATCGCGGACACCGTGATGTCGTCGCCCTGCAGTTCGAGTCCGGCGCCCGATGGGGGAGCGGCGAACGCGCGCATCGCCTTCGGGGCCATGTCCGCTGCGCCGCGGTCGGTGATCAGCCCGGCATCGGCGATCTCGATCGGCTCGACCTTCGTGAGTCCCAGGGCCGCCGCATAGGCGCCGGCGCGTGTGACCGCCGTGCGCACGGCCTGAGCGGCCACCTCCTGCTCGACGTGCGCCCGGGTCTCGGGCGTCAGGATCCAGTCGGTGCCGTTCACCGCGATGGCGTCGCCGGTGGACACGTCGGCGACCCACGCGGAGAGCGCGGAGAAGTCCACGAACGTCGCGGTGAAATCGACCGACGCGTGATGCACGAGGGCGAGCCGGGTGCCGTCATTGCTCCACGGACGCTCCGACCGCACTGCGAGTCGGCGGCTGGACCAGGCCTCGACGGCACCGGCCTTCTCCTGTGCGGCGATGCCGTCGCGCACCGGCTCGGCGAGGGCCAGCGTACGGGCGACGACGGCTTCGCGATCGGGGCCGTCCAGGGCGACGGACAGCGTGACGATGGCGCGCTCGGGTGCGATCCGCACCTCGTGCTCGCCGCGGACGGTGATGACGACCTCGCTCATGCCGTGACTCTACGGCACCGCTGGATCCCTGGGACGGCGCCGGCTCCGAAGGGCGGCCGATGCGGTACTGCGCGTGCTAGCACGGTGCAGCGCCGCCATGGTGCGCGCGTAGACTGCGCGCACCGCGGCGCAGTTCCGCGCCTCGGCGAGGAAGAACTGCGTGAAGGAGGACCATCAGATGAAACGACTGGCGATCGGCTGCGCGATCGCGCTGGGGCTCGTTGCAGCGGGATCCAGCGCGGCATATGCAGGCGAGACCAACGGGAACGGGGATCCGACATCCGGACCGTCCCACGCCGCGTCCGAATGCGCCTACTCAGGGCTCGACAGAGCGGACTCGGTCGAGAACAACCCTCCCGGTTTCAACGACGACGCGATCGCGATGCGGGGGAATCAGAGCCCCGGTGGCGTCGACAGATATCACGGAGTGCAGTCCTACGGGTCGTTCGTGAAAGCCGGCCTGAAGGAGTTCGTGCCGTCACCGGGGGTGGCGTGCAACGGCAGCGGGAAGTGATCGCGCGACGCTGGGGCCGCCGATCAACGGCGCCCTGGGGAAGGGCGAGGGGCGCCGGCTCGCGGCGCGGAATGGCGCGGGCGCCTCAAGCGTTGTAGTCTGTGATGCTCGGGCGCTTCGCGCGCCCGCTGGTAATTCCACAGAGTGACAGCGGCTCCTTCGCGAGAAGGACCACGGGGCTGATCGGTTTCGACAGCGCCTGTGAATCCACGAGAAGCGGGCCGAGGATGCAGGGTTATCTCGTGAACGCTCCCTGCAAAACAATAAGTGCCAATGCAAAGCGCACTGACTTCGCCCTCGCTGCGTAAGCGAGCCCGATAGTCCGTCAGGCCGTATGTGATTCCGATACGGATCCTGACGTCATCTAGGAATCTTGCTGTGCGATGGCGTCTGGACGTCGCACGGGACTCTTCCCAGGCTGGGCTTGTCGACTTAGGTGTCTGTGACAAAGGTCGGAGCCGAGTAGAACGTCTGCACAGACTGCGCCCGGAGAAGGCGTGGAGACTCAGCGTTGGACGGGGGTTCGATTCCCCCCAGCTCCACCGTGCCGCTGTCGCTCTTGTAGAACGAAGAAGACCGCCTTTCGGGGCGGTCTTCTTCGTTGTGGCGGGCGTCATCGGCGATCGCAGTCGGCGCCGCCGCAGCGACGGCTCGCGATGCCGCCACGCAGGTCCGCGCTGATCATCTGCCGAGCGTGGAGACCAGTACGCCGTCCTCGGCAGGCAGTACGCGCCAGACGCTGCCCTCGCCCTCCACCCGGAGTCCGTCGTCGCCGAGGATCAGGGCCGTGCGCTCGTCGATGCCGAGGCCGCCGGCGACCAGGCCGGACTCGACCGCGGCGACCAGCCGCGACAGCATGCCGCGCTGCGCCACATGCACCTCGACGGCCACGTCGATGAGGCCGATGCCGGCCTCGATCTCCAGTTCGTAGCCCTCGTCGGCGTACTCCGGCGAGACGACGAGCCCGCCGATGCGCGAACCGCCTCCGAACGAGCCCTCCGACGCGATCATCGCGCCCGCTGAGACGCCGAGAAAGGGCACACCGTCGGCGACCAGCCGGCGCAACTCGCTGAACACCGGCTCGAGGCCGGCACGCACATCCTCGACCACGCCGCCGCCCACGGCGATGCCGTCGACGTCGGCGATCGCGCCGCGCCCGATCGGCTCACCCGGCCGCCCTGCGGTCAGGTGCATGTCGATCGCGGCTCCCGTACCCGCCTCGGACAGAAGCTCGCCGAGAGCTTGAGCCTTCTCCTCGGCCTCGGGGTGAAGCGAGATCACGGCGATGCGCGGCCGTGTCCGACCCGCGAGGCGCGCGCGTTGCGCTGCCTCGGCGACGAACGGCGCGTAGAGCGGAGCATCCGCGCTCGTGGTCGCGCCGCCGCCGATGAGGTGCACGCTCACGCGGCGTCACCTCCGGCGGCGACGGTCGGCAATGGCGAGGCCTCACCGGGCTGATGCCTCTTGGGGACCTTGCAGCCGTGGTCAGCGACGGCGTTCGCGTCGTTCGCATCGAAGGTCATCCGACGAGCCTACGCGGGCTGGAACTCGCGGAGCGCCCGTGGGAGCTCCCTGATACGGCGCCCCAGCACGCCCCATGGTGGCGGCGTCACGGAGACTGACGGTGCTCGGTCCAGCGCTGCCCGTCCCACCAGCGCCGGCCGGGATCTCCATCCGGATCCGCGTGCCACCCGGCGGGAGGCGACGTCGGCGCCGGCCTTGGCGAAGAACCTGGCCGATACGGGTCTCGAGCCGTCGAACCGCTGCCTCTCCTGACGGCGACGACGATGACCATGACGACGCCGACGACGAGAGCGGCGACGATCAGCAACACCGTCAGGATGATCACGAGATGCCATCCGTTGAGTCCGGCCAACATGGGATCCGCCTTTCACTCGAGAAGCCGGGTGTGCGCCACGTCGTGGCGCGATCAAGCGTCCTAGGACTTCGCGCGGCGGAGGTGGAAGACGGCTCGGCCGAGCATCGCCAGGGCGGCCAGGAAAGCAGCGACCACGGTGAGAACCGACCACCAGGCGGGTTGCATCACGGTGAGGAGCAAAAGGCCGATCAGTAGGAACAGGAGAGCGGCTAGGAAATAGCCCGCGGCCGTCGTGTTCATGCGCTGCACTCTACAGGGCACGGCGACGGCGGACCCCGAGACGATACCTGAAGGAACCGCCCGGAGCCTGACGAGGGGGCACAGAACCAGCGGGAGTACTCTCTGCCCTGGCAGGACGCGCCTGCCAGGGCGGAGGACGAGATGACCACGACAACGGCGACACCCCCGGCGGAGAAGGAGCACCGCCCGTACCTCAGGCCCACGCGGCTCCTGAAGAACGTCGACCGCACGCGTCTGCATCCCGCGGTGCGGGCGCAGGCGGAGCATCGAGCGGCGAGCGTCCAGCTTCGGATCGCGGACTGGATCACCACCTTCGCCGGGTCCATGGCCTTCGTCTACATCCACATCGTGCTCTTCGCGGTGTGGATGCTGTGGTTCGAGAAGAACCCGTGGCCGACGCTGACGCTGGTCGTGTCGCTCGAGGCGATCTTCTTGTCGACCTTCGTCATGATCGGCCAGAACCGGCAGGCATCGTTCCAGCAGGCCAAGGCCGACCGGGACTATGCCGACCAGGAGAAGCTGCTCGTCGAGAACACCGAGCTCACCCGCACGATCCGGGACCTGTCTCAGCAGATCCGTGACATGACGGCACAGATCCACGCTCACGTCGTTCCCGCGGGAGAGGGCACGACCGGCT
>NZ_NCKN01000140.1 GCF_002257455.1 Microbacterium sp. 13-71-7 | reverse complement strand
GTCGATGTGGGCGGCGATCCCGTCGAGCAGGCGCTCGATGCCGAACACCATCGGATCCCCATCGCCGTCGATCGCGCCCTCATCCAGCGCGGCACGCGTGTGCGGATAGGCGTCGGCGTCGATCAGTGCCCGGAACAGCGCGGCTTCCTGGGCGCCGACCTCCTCGAGCGTCAGACCGCTCGCCCGCGCTGCCTCCGCATAGCCGGCCGCCACCGTGCCGAACCATCGGGACTGCCCCATGATGGCGAGCATCGCGCCCATCCGCTCGTCCTGATCGAGCGGGGTGTCGGCGAAGGCCGCGAGATACGCGTCCATCCAGGCGGCGGTCCCCGGCGTCACGGGGGTGCCGCTGATCGGCAGGCTGAGCAGCCAGGGATGCCGGAGGTAGATGTCGAGATGGGCGCGGTAGAGCCGCTCCGCCTCCTCCCGCCAGCCCCGCTCGGCCGTGCCGACCTCGGGCAGAGGGGGCAGCCCTGAGGCCTCCTCCTGCATGAGCAGCAGCAGGTCGTCCTTCGCCGTGACGTAGCGGTAGAGCGACATGGGGGTGAATCCGAGCGCCTTCGCCACTGCCGCCATCGAGACCGCTCCGAGCCCCTCGCGGTCGGCGAGCGCGACGGCCGCCTCGACGATCCGCTCGACGCTCATCTCGCGCTTCGGCCCGCGCTGCGGACTGGCGGCCATGCCCCAGGCCAGCGCGATGCCGCGCGGCAGATCGGGAAGATCGGGCAGGTCGGCGGGTTCGGGCTGTTCGGTCATGACTCCAGGATAAGACTGTTTATTGCGTAAACAGTGTGTTACCGTCATAAACAGTTTCACCCATACACAGAAAGGAACGGCGATGACCACGGCCATCGAAGTCGCAGGACTCACCAAGCAGTACCGCGGCACCCCTGTCCTGCGCGGCGTCGACCTCACGGCCGAGCAGGGCGAGATCGTCGCGCTGCTCGGCTCGAACGGCGCCGGCAAGACCACCACGATCTCGATCCTCACCACGCTCACCCGCGCCGATGCCGGCACCGCGATCGTCGCCGGCTGCGACGTGCGCCGCGACCCCGGAGGCGTGCGGCAGCGGATCTCGCTCACCGGGCAGTCCGCCGCGGTCGACGACGCGCTCACCGGCGTGGAGAACCTGGTGATGCTCTCCCGGCTCTCCGGCCTGTCCCCGCGCGCCGCCCGCCGCCGCGCGGACGAGCTGCTCGGGCGGTTCGCCCTCGCCGACGCCGCGGGGCGCAAGGTCGCGACCTACTCCGGCGGCATGCGCCGCCGGCTCGACCTCGCGCTGAGCTTCGTCGTCACGCCGCAGGTGCTCTTCCTCGACGAGCCGACGACCGGCGTGGATCCCCGCAGCCGCCTCGACCTCTGGGACGTCATCCGGGGCCTCGCCGATGCGGGCACCACCGTCTTCCTCACCACGCAGTACCTGGAGGAGGCCGATCGGCTCGCGGACCGCATCGCCGTGCTGCACGAGGGACGCATCGTCCGCACCGGGACCGCGGCCGCCCTCAAGGCGCAGTTCGGCAGCGACGTGCTCGTCGCCGAGGATGCGGACGGATCGTCCCTCGCGGAGATCGCGACGGACGGCTCGATCGACGGCATCCGCCGCGCCCTGGACGAGCTCGAGGCCGCGCACCCGGCGGCGCGCGTGCAACTGCGCCGTCCCACGCTCGACGACGTCTTCCTCACCCTCACCGCGACCGGCGACGCCGATCGCACGACCCTCCGGGAGTTCGCATGACCGCTCCGACCCGCACCACCGCCCTTTCCGCCGCCGCCGGGCCGTCCCCCGCGACCGATCCGTCCCCCGCGACCGCCTCTTCCGCCGCCCGGGGCGCGCTCGCGCCGATCCCGTCGGCCGCATCGGGGATCCGCCCCCGGCTGCGCGGGTTCGCCGCCGAGCGCGTGTTCGTCCGCCGCAGCCTGATCCTGTCGCTGCGCGACGGCGAGACCCTGTCGATGTCGATCATGCTGCCCGTCACGCTCATGCTGCTGTTCACGTTCGTGTTCGGCGGGGCGATCGAGAACGACGGCAGCTACGTCGACTACGTCGTGCCGGGGATCATCCTGCTCTGCGCCGGCTTCGGCGCCGCGTCGACCGCGACGTACGTCTCCCGCGACATGTCCACCGGCATCATCGACCGGATCCGCACGATGCCGCTGCGACCGGGATCCGTGCTCACCGGGCACGTCGTCGCGAGCCTCGCCCGCAACCTGGTCTCCACCGCGGTGGTGTTCGGCGTCGCGCTGCTGCTCGGCTTCCGTCCCAGCGCGGGCCCGCTGCAATGGCTCGCCGCCTTCGGTGTGATCGCCGTCTACATCCTCGTGATCACGTACCTCTACGCGGCCATCGGCCTCGCCGCAGGCAGTCCGGAAGCGGCCGCGGGATACGGGTTCATCCTCATGTTCGTGCCCTACCTGTCCAGCGCGTTCGTCCCCGTGCACACGATGCCGACCTGGCTGCAGTGGGTGGCGGAGAACCAGCCCATCACGCCGATCATCGAGACCATCCGCGGCCTGCTCATGGGCACGCCCCTGCACGCCCAGCCCGCCTGGGCGCTGGGCTGGTGCGCGGTCATCCTCGCGATCTCGGTCCTGTGGGGACGCTGGCTCTTCGGCCGGGCACGGCGCTGAGGCGGATCACGGGACGCATCGGAGGCCGCCTCCGCGGCTCCCGTGGCACGTGGCTGCGGGCGGCGGTCAGGCGCCGAGGCGCTTGAGCGCCGTCTGCACCACGTGCTTCGCGCTCGCGGCGGCGCGGCCCACGACCTCGGCGGCGTGCGCGGCGCCGTCCGGCAGCGGCGGGACCCCGATGAGCCCCGAGATGTCAGGGGCGGAGTCTCCGTAGGCGTCGGCGAGGAACGGGACGAGCCAGTCGTCGACCTGTTCCAGGGGGGCCGCCTCGATGCTGTAGAAGCGACGCTGGCCGTCTTCGCGGACCGTGACCAGTTCGGCCTCGCGCAGCACCTTGAGGTGCTTGGAGACGGTGGGCTGGCTGATCCCGAGCTCGCTCACGATCTGCGTGACGCTCGTGCCCGCATCCCCTTCCTCGGACCGCTGGCGCAGGAGCTGAAGGATGTCCCGTCTCGTGCCGTCGGCGATCACGTCGAAGATGTCGGTCATGCCTTCACAGTAGCCGCGCCAGGGGCGGAGTACCATGACGAAGGCTTGGCGGACGGAGGATCGGAGGGGCTCGACCATGGCGCGCACCGCTGCCCCGCGATCCTTCCCCGAGGTCGTCCGCAGGACCGTCCGTCTCGGCAAGACCCTGACGACCTCCTCCCCTTCGCGATTCGCGATCGTGGTGTTCTCGGCGCTCATCCTGATCACGACCGCGCTCCTGTCGCTGCCGATCGCGAGCGCGGACCGCACGGTGACGCCGCTCGCCGATGCGCTGTTCACGGCCGTCTCCACGATCTGCGTCACGGGCCTGTCGACCGTCGACATGGCGACGCACTGGTCGGGCTTCGGGCTCGGCGTGATCTTCGTCGGCGTCAACATCGGCGGACTCGGCGTGCTGACCCTGGCGAGCGTGATGGGTCTCGCGATCTCGAAGCGCCTGGGTCTTCGCGCCAAGCTCATCGCCGCGGGCGACACCAACCCGATGCGCGCGCACGGCGGTCCCGTGAACGAGAGCCAGACCGTGCGGCTCGGCGAGGTCGGGTCCCTGCTGCGCACGGTGGCGATCTCGGCGTTCGCGATCGAGGCCGGTCTCATCGTCCTGCTCTACCCGGCGCTGCTGACGGCGGGGGTGGATCCCGTCACCGCCCTCTGGGAGGCGCCGTTCTACGCGGCCATGGCGTTCACCAACACCGGGTTCACCCCGAATCCCGGAGGCCTCGCGCCGTTCGCGCAGAACTACTACGTGCTGAGCGTGCTCATGCTCGGCGTGTTCCTCGGCAGCCTCGGCTTCCCCGTGATCTACACGCTCGCCCGGCAGCGCTGGCACGTGCGCCGCTGGTCGCTGCACGCCAAGCTCACCGTGCTCACCACGATCGTACTGTTCGTGGTCGGCGCGGCCGTCTTCCTCCTGCTCGAGTTCGACAACCCGAAGACCTTCGGATCCATGGACGCGGGCGACACGACGTTCCAGGCCTTCTTCCTGTCCGCGATGACGCGCTCCGGCGGCTTCAGCGTCGTGAACATGGGCGATCTCAACGGATCCTCGATGCTCGCCGCCTCCATGCTCATGTTCGTGGGCGGCGGATCCGCGTCCACGGCCGGCGGCATCAAGGTCACCACGCTCGCCGTGCTCGCCCTGGCCGTGATCAGCGAGGCCAAGGGGCGCCCCTCGGTGCAGGCCTTCGGGCGCCGGATCCCCTCGGACGTGCAGCGCGTCGCGCTCAGTGTCGTCGCCTGGGGCGCGACCACCGTCGCGCTCTCCACGATCGCGATCAGCCAGATCACGAAGTTCTCCGTGGACGAGGTGCTCTTCGACGTGGTCTCGGCCTTCGGCACGGTGGGGCTGTCGACCGGCGTCACCGAGAGGCTGCCCGACGCGGCGACCTACATCCTCGCTGCCACGATCTTCATGGGCCGCGTCGGCACGGTCACGCTCGCCGCGGCCGTGGCCGCGACGTCCCGCACCCAGCTGTACTCGCTGCCGGTCGAGCGCCCGATCGTCGGCTGACCCGGGCGCGACTGGGGACGGGGTCGCGGCGGGACGAGGTCGCTCCGGCGCCCGGACCGGATCGCGGTGCCGGCGAGACGGTCGCTCCGGCGTCCGGGACCGGAGACGCTCTGGTGCCCGGACCGGAGACCGTCCGGCGCCCGGACCGGAGACCGGCGGGCGGGGTCGCCACGATGGCGGACAGTACGCGGACAGTAAAGTGGGCGGCATGGTTGAAGTGCTGCGCAACGATGCCCCGGTGCTCGTGATCGGGCTGGGCCGCTTCGGCGCCGCCTGCGCCGGCGAGCTGGACCGCCTCGACCGCGAGGTGCTCGCGATCGACACCAACCTCGAGCTGGTGCAGAAGTGGTCGGAGCGGGTCACGCACGCCGCGCAGGCCGACACGCGCAACATCGACGCGCTGCGCCAGATCGGCGCCCAGGACTTCCAGGTCGCCGTCGTCGCCGTGGGCTCCTCGATCGAGGCGTCGGTGCTCATCACCGCGAACCTGGTCGACCTCAAGGTGCCGCAGATCTGGGCGAAGGCGGTGTCCCAGTCGCACGGCAAGATCCTCGCCAGGGTGGGCGCGAACCACGTCGTCTACCCCGAGCGCGAGGCCGGGGAGCGGGTCGCGCACCTCGTGAGCGGCCGCATGCTCGACTTCATCCGCTTCGACGACGACTTCGTGCTGGCCAAGATGTACCCGCCCAAGTTCATCCGCGGCGTGGGCCTGAACCAGTCCGGCGTGCGCAGCAAGTACAACGTGACCGTGGTGGGCGTGAAGAGCCCCGGCAAGCCGTTCCGCTACGCCGAGGCCGACACCGTCGTCACCAACCACGACCTCATCATCGTGTCGGGCACCAACAGCGACATCGAGCGTTTCTCCTCCCTGGACCGCTGACCCGGGTCTCCCTGGACCGCTGACCCGGGGCTCGCCGGACCGCGAGACTCCAACTGGGCGACGAGACTGCGCTTCTGAACCGCAGTCTCGTCGCGGAGTTGGAGTCTCGCGGTCATAGGGGGCGGCCAACGGGGGGCGCCCCAAGCAGGGCGGCCCGGGGAACGGGATGTCCGTCTCGAGGGGGATGCCCGGCGGGGGCGGCGCGTGGTCGGATGGAGGCATGACCGACTCCACAGCGCCCTTCGCGGCCGCGCCGCCGGTGCTCTCCCTCCAGGGCCTTCGCAAGCAGTTCGGGCAGAAGGTCGCCGTCGACGACCTCTGGCTCGACGTCCCCGCCGGATCCATGCTCGGCCTGCTCGGGCCCAACGGCGCGGGCAAGACCACGACCCTCGCGATGACCACGGGCCTGCTGCGCCCCGACGCCGGCACCGCACGGGTGCTCGGCGCGGACGTGTGGCAGGATCCGGCCGCGGCGAAGGGACGCATGGGCGTGCTGCCGGACGGCGTGCGCATGCTCGACCGCCTCACGGGCGCCGAGCTGCTGCGGTACACCGGGCTGCTCCGCGGCATGAGCGAGGCCGAGGTCGTCGTCCGCTCCGGCGAACTGCTCGAGGCGCTGGGACTCGCCGATGCCGGCAGCACGCTGGTCGTCGACTACTCCGCGGGCATGCGCAAGAAGATCGGCCTCGCGTGCGCGCTCATCCATGCACCGCGCCTGCTCATCCTGGACGAGCCGCTCGAGGCGGTCGACCCCGTGTCGGGCGAGACGATCCGGCAGATCCTGCGGGCCTTCGTCGCCGGCGGCGGCACGGTCGTGCTGTCGAGCCACGTGATGGAGCTCGTCGAATCCCTCTGCGACCGCGTCGCGATCGTCGCGGAGGGGCGCCTGCTCGCGAACGGCACCCTCGACGAGGTGCGTGCGGGCGAGACCCTGCAGCAGCGCTTCCTCTCCCTGGTCGGCGCGCATGAGCTCGGATCGGAGACGCTCGCATGGTTGCGCTCCTCGTAAGCCTGCGCTGGCGCCAGCTCGGACACCAGCTCGGCCGCAACCCGTGGATGATCGTGTCCCTGATCATCTCGGGGATGATCGCCCTCGGCCTCCTGGCCGCGCTGGCCGCCGGCCTGGTGGCGCTGCGGGTCGCCGCACCCGATGCGGCCGTGCGCACGCTGGTCCTCGTCGGCGCCGGCATCATGCTCGTGTGGTGGATCGGCTCGATCGTGGTGAGCGTCGACGATTCGCTCGCCCCCGAGCGGTTCGCCCTGCTGCCGGTGACGGCACGATCCATGCTGCCGGGGCTCGTCGTCGCGGGCGCCACGACGATCGGCGGGATCGGCACGACCGTGGCGCTGCTGCTCATGCTCGTGGGATGGTCGGTGAGTCCGCTCGCCCTCGTGTCCGCCGTGGTCCTCATCCCGCTCGCGCTCGCTACCTGCGTGCTCGGCGCCAGGGTGGTCAGCGGCGTGCTCGCCGGGTGGCTGGCCGGACGGCGCACGCGCGACCTGGTGATCACGCTCGGCGTGCTGCTCGTCGCCTGCTCCGGCCTGTTGATCAACGTGCTCGTGCGCGCCTTCTCGCGGCTCTCGGATCCCACCGCGGTCCTGCCCGCGATCGCCGACGCCGCCGGATGGACGCCGCTCGGCGCCGTCTTCGGCGTCCCCGCCGCGCTCGCCCAGGGCGATCTGCTCGCGGCCGGCCTCCGCCTCCTGATCGCGCTCGCGACGGCGGCCGCCCTGTGGTTCGCCGCGCGCGGACTGCTCGCCGCGCGTCTGGTCGCGCCGATCCAGAACCGCGGCGGCGGGCGCGTGCGCTCCGGCGGGCTGCTCGATCGCGTCCTCCCCGCCACCCCGGTCGGGGCGATCGCGGCCCGCACCCTGCGCTACGCCACGCGCGACCCGCGCCAGGTCATCAACACCGTGATGATGGTGCTGCTGCCCGCGCTCCTGATCGGGATCACCCTGATGAACGGACGCGGGGAGGGCTCGTTCTCGCTGGGCCCCGCCGCGATCCTCATCCCCGCGATCAACGCGCTGCTGATCGGCACGATCCTGCAGCTCGGCATCGCCTACGACAACGACGCGATCGCCCTGCACATCCACACCGGAGTGCCGGGACGGGCGGATCGCGCGGGCCGCCTGCTCGGGTTCGGGATCATCGCGGTGCCGGTGACGATCGTACTGTGCGTCGCGGCGAGCATCCTGGCGGGGCGGATGGATCTCCTGCCCGCCAGCCTCGGCGCGGCTCTGGGCCTGGGCGCGGCGGCGGCCGGACTCGGGGTGTGGGTGGGTGCGTTCCTGCCGGGCCGGGCGCCCGCCCCCGAGGCGAATCCGTTCGGACGAGGATCCTCCGGCGGGGTGCAGTCGATGGTCGCGATGATGATCATCACGCCGCTGAGCCTCGCGATCGGCGCGCCGGCGTTCGGCCTCGCGATCGCCGCGATCTGGACGCCGTGGCTCGGCTGGCTGAGCCTCGCATTCGGCCTGGTGTGCGGCGGCCTCGCCGTCTGGGGCGGCGCGGTGCTGGGCGGACGGATCCTGGAGCGGCGCTGGCCCGAGGTGCTCGCCGAGGTCGCCAGCGAGGCGTGAGGACGGCGCGGGCGGCGCTCCCCGACTCGAGGAGCGCCGGCCCGAGGGTCATGCCCCGGCGGCGAGCTCGCGCGCCCGGGCGAGCGCGGCGTCGGTGGCGCGGGCGAACAGACCGTCCAGGTCCGCGTCCTGCAGCACCGCGACCGCGCGCTCGGTGGTGCCCTTGGGGCTCGTCACGCGGCGGCGCAGCTCGGCGGGATCCTCGCCCGACGCCTCCAGCAGCGCGGTCGCGCCGATGAAGGTCTGCTCGGCCATGAGACGCGCCTCCGGCTCGGCGAAGCCCTTGCCCACGGCGGCCTTGGTGAACTCCTCGATGAGCAGGAAGACGTAGGCGGGACCGGATCCGGAGATCGTGGAGAGCGGGTCGATCTGCTCCTCCGCGACCTCGATCACGGATCCGACCGTCTCGAACAGGCGTCGCACGAGCGCGCGCTCCTCGTCGGTGACGTCGGCGGCCGCCGCGAGTCCGGTGACCGCACGGCCGACGGTCGCGGGCGTGTTCGGCATGGACCGGAGCACGCTCGTGCCCGCCGGCAGGTGCGCGGCGAAGGTGGCGAGGGTGACGCCGGCCGCGATGCTCACGACGATCGCGTCCTCGCGCAGATGCGGAGCGATCTCGTCGAGAAGATCCGGCACCATCGCGGGCTTCACGCCGATGACGACGATGCGCGCCCCGGCCGCCACGTCGTTGCCGTCGGGCTGCTGCTCGAGTGCGATCGAGCGCACGCCGGGCAGGCCCTCGAGCTCGGCGGCGCGCGCCGCCGTGCGGTTGGTGGCGGTGATGCCGCCGTCGACCGGGATGGCGCTGGCGACGAGGCCGCGCAGGATCGCGCCTCCCATCGAACCGGCACCGAGGAACGCGACAGAGGGGAGGGCTTCGACCATGCGGCCATCCTACGAGCCGGGCTCGTGGCGTGCTCGGATCGTGCGCCGGATCTCCGCGGCGATCGGCCACCCTGCGCGGTCGGCGCCTGGGCGACCCGGCGCCGTCGCGAACAGGTCAGCACGACTGTGCGCGGTCGGCGCACCTGGGCGACCCGGCTCCGTCGCGAACGGGTGGGCGCCGTCGCGGGCGGATCGGCGCCGTCATGCGCGGCATCGCCCGTCATAGACTCGTGGCATGAGTGCATCCGGTGGCGGCAAGGCGATCCTGGCGGCGTTCCTCGCGAACCTGGGCATCGCGCTCGCGAAGCTCGTGGCGTGGCTGCTCTCCGGATCCGCCTCGATGCTCGCCGAGGCGATCCACTCGGTCGCCGACTCGGGCAACCAGCTGCTGCTCATGCTCGGCGGCCGCAAGGCGCAGCGCAGGGCCGATCGCGAGCACCCCTTCGGCTACGGCCGCGAGCGCTTCGTGTACGCCTTCGTCGTGTCGATCATCCTGTTCTCGGTCGGCGGCCTGTTCGCGATCTACGAGGGCGTGCAGAAGCTCATCGAGCCGCACGAGCTCGACAGGACGTGGTGGTGGCTGCCCCTCGCGGTGCTCCTGATCTCGATCGCGCTGGAGTCGTTCTCGCTGCGGACCGCGATCAAGGAGAGCAACCACGTGCGCCCCAAGGGGCAGTCGTGGGTGTCGTTCATCCGTCGCGCCAAGGCGCCGGAGCTCCCCGTCGTGCTCCTCGAGGACACCGGGGCGCTCGCGGGCCTCCTCTTCGCGCTGCTCGGCGTCGGCCTCACCCTGATCACCCACAACCCGCTGTTCGACGCGCTCGGCACGCTCATGATCGGCCTGCTGCTCGTGCTCATCGCGGTCGTGCTGGGCATCGAGACCAAGAGCCTGCTGGTCGGCGAGGGCGCGAACGAGGCCGACTACGACCGCATCGTCGACGCGATCCTGGCGGGCGACGAGGTCGAGAAGCTCATCCACATCAAGACCCTGTACCTCGGCCCGGACGAGCTGCTCGTCGCCGCGAAGATCGCGCTCACCTCGGACAAGACGGTGCGCGCGGCCGCGGACGACATCGACGCGATCGAGATCCGGATCCGCGATGCCGTGCCCGCGGCGCGCGTGATCTATCTGGAGCCCGACATCTACCGTCCGGCTCTGGATCCCACTCCGCCCACCGACACCTTCGTGCTGCGTTCGGCCGACTGACCGTCGCGGAGACGTCGTGGTCGATCCGCTCGCCGAGGCGCTCGCCGATCCCACGCTGTCCGCGGAGGCTCGTCAGAAGCTGCAGAACGTCCAGGACGTGCTGCGCGCCGACGCGCAGGCGCGCCTGATCTCCCTGTTCTTCGAGGGCGACGAGCCCCGCGCCGCCGTGGCCTTCGGCGACGTCGATGCGGCCGAGCTGATCGTCGTCGTCCTGCACGGGATCGACACGGATCTCGCCGCGTTCCCGGGCTGGGCGGGCATCGCCCGGCGGCTGTGCGC
>NZ_NCKN01000139.1 GCF_002257455.1 Microbacterium sp. 13-71-7 | reverse complement strand
CCTACAGACATCACTCTTGCAACCCGGAAGACTCTTTCTTGCAACGCTTCGCGTTCGACCGGATCTCTGCCACAGGGTAGGTAGACGATCTCCGGTCTCTGCGGGCAGTTTTCGGGTAACTGTTCCGCACCTGGCGAGGGGCGGGCGGCTTCGCCGCCCCTCGCCCTTTCTCTTCCCACGGACCTTCTTCCGCGGAGAGATGCCTGCCGTTCGCAGGCTGCCGGCCCGCCTTTCGCAGGCCGATCGTCTGCCGCTCGCAGCGCGGCAGGCGTGCCGGTCAGCGCATGCGGATCCGCGGAAGGATCACGCCTCGTGCGAGCGCGGGATCTCGCGCCACAGCTCGACCGAGTCCTCGTCGGAGGACTCTCCCGCGGCGGAGCGTCCGACCACGGTGACCGCGATCCGCGCATCCCTCGGAGCGCGGATGATCAGCCGCGCGGAGGACGAGTCCGCGAGCACATCGGCCAGTTCCTCGCGGATCAGGCCCTTGGTCTGCTCGTCGAGACCCTCCAGCCCGCCGTCGTCGAACACGGTCACGGTCGCGCCCCTCGCACGCGCCGTCTCGATCGCCGCGCGGGCGCGCTCGTTGAGCAGCTCTCCGCCACGGATCTCGTCGCGGAGCCGCCCCTCGGCGAGATGCGCCTCCTGGCGCTCCTCGACGGACAGATCACCCCGGGTCGCGATGACCCTGGAGAGGATCGGCCCCGCGACCGCGAGGGCGTACTGGACGCGTTCGCGGCGCTCGCGCTGACGGACGGTCTGCGTCGCCTGCCAGGCCGACGCCGCCTGCTGGATGCCCGCCAGACGATCGGTGTCCCGCACCGCGCGTCGCCAGAAGGCGACCAGCAGCTGGGCGATCACCATCCACACCGTGGATCCGACCAGCCCGAGGCCGAGCGCGTCGAGGAAGCCGATCCACAGCGTCGACGCGATCGTGAGCAGGAACAGCACCAGCCACCCCGCGAGGGGGCGGCGGCGCACGATGCAGACCACGCCGATCAGTCCCACGGAGCCGATGTACCAGGTGGCGTAGGGAGCGCGCAGCGCCCCGGGATCCAGGCCGAGGTTGCTCAGCTGCGGGATCGCGATCGTGGACGCGAGCGCGAGACCTGCGGCCCAGCGCGGCATCTTCACCACGCGGGCGGCCCCGACGATGGCGATCACCGCGAACGACACGAGGTAGATCACGACCGCCAGCAGCACCAGCAGCGGGCGAGGCGGCGGCGACGTCCACCACAGCGCCCTCGCCGAGAAGTAGCAGGCGAACACGAGCGCGAGCCCGGTCGCCACCATCCGGACGGTGAGCCTCATGTCCGCGACCAGCCCAGCGTGACGACCGTGCCTCGACGGTCGGAGTCGATCGTGGCGCTGCCGCCGACCGCCGCCATCCTGGCGAGGATCGACGCGCGGATCCCGAGTCGGTCGGCGCCGACCTGCGACGGGTCGAACCCGTGACCGGTGTCGCTGACCTTGACGGTGAGCCCCGTGTCGCCGTGTCCCTCGACGACCACGGCGAGTCCGCGGGCGGAGGCGTGCGCGACCGCGTTCCCGATCGCCTGCCGCGCGGCGAGGGCCATCGCGCGGGCGACGCGGTCGGGGACGGCGCCGTGTCCGAACTGCTCGACCTCGATCGTCAGGCCCATCTGCGTCACCGCGCGGCGCAGATCCTCGGCGAGCAGTTCGACCTCGACCGGCTCGTCGCTGCCCTCCTGCGCCGGGGCCTCGGCGTTCGCGAGACGGGTCAGCGCCTCCCTCGCCATCTCCATCGCCAGGGAGCGCTCCCGGTCGGTCCCTGCGCGCTCGGCGGCGATCAGCGCGGCGAGCACGCTGTCGTGCATGAGCGCCGCCACGGCGACGCGCTCGTGCTCGACCGCTTCGGCGGAGGCGGCCGCGGTGTAGAGCGCGACCGCGCGACCCCTGGCGTCGTCGACGCCGTTCGCGACCGATCGGAACATCCAGCCCAGCGCGACCAGCACGAGCCCGAGGATCAGCGTGAAGGAGACGTCGAACGCCGTGACGATCCAGAAGTCCGCTCCGAAGTCGCCCTGCACGAGTCGCACGGCGCCGTAGACGAACGGGCCGACGAGCGCCCACGCGACCTGCACGCCGAGGGGGAAGGCGACGACCGCCGCGACGCCGGCCACGTTGACGAGGAAGAAGATCCACGGCTGGTCCGTCGGGACGAGGTTCTTGTGCGTCGCCACGAACGGCCACAGCAGCAGGTCGACGAGGTAGGCGACGAAGAAGATCCCCGCGGTGAGACGCACCCCGCGTCCGAGCGTGCAGGACACCAGCATCGCGAGCCACGGCACGAACACCAGCGCCATCATCGAGACGTGCGGCGCATCGACGACCCGCATCTTGACGAGGGCGTTCACGAGCGCCTGGGTGCCGAGCGCGAGCGCGCCGACTCCGACGACGATCGCGATGATGCGCTCCATCCGCCGTCCGGCGAAGCGCTCCAGCTCCTGGCCGACCTCGCCGGGCGTGGGGATCTTCTCCCACGCCTCTTTGAGACCCTGATCCGCCGACACGCGCTCAGCCCCTCGGCTGCGGCGCCGGGATCGCGCTCACCGCGGCCGGTCCCCCGCGGCGCCCGCTCCGCTCAGGCGACACCCTGCGGATCCTCCTGCGCCGTCTCCACGATGCCGTCCTCCATCGCACGCCGCAGCAGGTCCACCTTGGTGGGTGCGGGGCGCCCGACCTCGACGTACTTGACCCTGATGCGGGTGATGTTCTCCTTGGCCGTCGAATAGGCGACGCCGAGCCGCTCCGCCACGACCTTGAGCGGCAGTCCCGTCGCGTACAGGCGCAGCACCTCGCGCTCACGGGTGGACAGCTGCGCGTCCGCGAACGCCGTGTCGCCGTCGACCGCGTTCGCCCACTCCACGTTGTTCAGCGCCTCGCCCCGCGCGACCGTGCGCACGGCGGCGATCACGTCGTCCAGCGGCGAGGACTTGCTGATGACGCCCGCCGCCCCTGCGGCGAGCGCCTCGCGCACCGACACCGGGCGGTCGGCCACGCTGTGGATGACCACGCTGGAGCCGTCGGCGACGAGCCGGGTGACGTTCTCGGTCACGGTGGTGCCGTCGCCCAGGGTGAGATCGAGCACCACGACGTCGGCGGGGGCGTTGCCCGCGCGGCTTCGTGCATCGAGGTACTCGGCGACGCCGGCGCCCGCGAAGACGACGTCGAAGGACGCCCGCTCGAGCGCGGCGGCGAGTCCCAGACGAACGGACTCGTGGTCGTCGATCAGGGCTACGCTGCTCACGGTCTCACCCTATCCCGTGGCCCGGCGGGTCCACGCTCCTCTTCGGCCGGGGGCGGTCCGCCCGGCCCGGCTCACCGTGTGAGCAGCGCCACGGTCTCCAGGTGGTGGGAGTGCGGGAACAGGTCGAAGGCGCGCAGTGTCCGCGGCTCGAATCCGAGGCCGCGGAACGTGGCGAGATCCCGGGCAAGCGCGACGGGGTCGCAGGCCACGTAGGCGATCGCCGCCGGATCCAGTGCGGCGACGTCCTCCACGACGGCGCGTCCTGCGCCGGAGCGGGGCGGATCCAGGATCACGGTGCCGCCCGCCACGCCCTCGGTCGCCTCGCCGCCCCCGCGCAGGAAGCGGTCCACGCGCGCGGTGACCGCCTGCACGCCGAGATCGCGGAGGTTCGCGGCCGCATGCCGGGTGGCGCGAGCGGAGGACTCGACGGTGGTGATCCGCCGTGCGCCGAGCCGCGCCAGCGTGGCGGAGAACAGACCGACGCCGCCGTACAGGTCGAGGTGGGCGGCGTCCGGATCGACCCGCCCGTCGAGCAGCTCGGCGACGGCGCCGTCGAGGAGCCCCGCGGCGGCCGGGTGGATCTGCCAGAACCCGTCGGCGTCGAGCGTGAAGGACCGCTCGCCGACGCGCTCGACGATGGTCTCGGGAGCGGGGCGCCGCGGCCCGCGCCGTCCCCTGGTCCCGTGTGCGAGGCGCTCTGCCTCGGTGCGCAGCACGCGGCGCACCTCGCCGTCGGCGGGTTCGACGAGTTCGATCCGGCCTTCGGGCAGCCCGCGCAGCTCCCGCGCCGCGGCGTCGACCGCGGGCCGTGCCAGCACATGCGCGGCGACCGGCACGACGCGATGGCTGCGCGCGGCGAAGGGGCCGATGCGCCCCTCGTCGTCTACGTGCAGGGTGACCCTGGTGCGCCAGTTCTCGTCCGTTCCCGTGGCCTCGACCTCCGGGGCGTCGATGCCCCCGCCGGCGAAGCGATCAAGGGCCTCCTGCAGCACCCGGCGCTTGAGCACGCGCTGGTGCGCGACGTCGATGTGCCCGAGGTCCGCGCCTCCCGGCCGCTGCTCCGGCGCTCGCGACACGTCGGCCTCCGGCCACACGTGCGGGCGCCGGTGCTCCGAGGCGTCGAGCACCTCGACGGTCTCGGCCCGCCAGAACGACCGCTTGTCGGCGCCGTCGCCCGCTGAGCCGGACGAGGGGTCGGCCAGTCGCGCACGCACCCGTTCGCCGGGGATCGCATCCGAGACGAACACCACGCGTCCCTCGTGCCGGGCGATGAAGACGCCGCCGTGCGCGATGGCGGTCACGTCGAGGTCGAGAAGGGCGCCCTCGGACGCGTGGGAATCGGTCACCCCTCGATCATCCCAGACGTCGGCGCCCACCCGCCGCCGGATCAGGATCCGCCGCACCGCTAGCGTGGACTCATGCGCGTGTGCCTCGCCTCCACCTCGCCCGCCCGGCTCGCCCTCCTGCGGCAGAGCGGCATCGAACCGCTGTGCCTGAGCCCCGATGTGGACGAGGACGCGGTCGCCGCCGCCGAAGCGGACCGGCTCGGCCGGAAACTCGCGCCGGAGGAGGTCGTGCTGCTGCTCGGGCGCGCGAAGGCCGCCGACGTCGCCGCGCGGATCCACGACACGCACCCGGGGTTCGAGGGGATCGTGATCGGCGGCGACTCCATGTTCGAGCTCGACGGCGAGGTGCACGGCAAGCCGCACACGCCGGAGCGGGCCCTGGCGCGCTGGCACGCCATGCGCGGCCGGACCGGCGTGCTGCATTCCGGGCACAGCATCATCCTGGTGCGCCCCGGCGCGCCCGCCGAGGAGGCGCACGCGGTCGCCGAGGCCGCCGTGACGTTCGCCGCGGACATCGACGACGCCGAGCTCGAGCGGTACATCGCCACCGGGGAGCCGCTGCTCGTCGCGGGCGCCTTCACGGTGGACAGCCTCGGCGGCGCCTTCATCGAACGGGTCGACGGCGACCCCTCCACGGTCGTCGGCATGTCGCTGTCCACCCTCCGGCACCTCGCCGGACGGCTCGGGATCCGCTGGACCGACCTGTGGAACGCGGTGCCGCCCTCCTCCTGAGTCGACGCCCCGGGGATCCGCTTCGTAGGATCCGGGACGCGTTCCGCGCCGATTCTTGTGGAGAGTCGTCAAAAATATCGGCCGCGCTGTCGATAGGCTGACATTCATGCCTGCCATCGCCAAGGTGCTCGTCGCCAACCGCGGCGAGATCGCCGTCCGCATCATCCGCGCCGCGCGCGACTCCGGTCTCTCCTCCGTCGCCGTCTACGCGGACCAGGACCGTGACGCCATGCACACGCGCCTGGCCGACGAGGCCTACGCCCTCGACGGATCCACGAGCGCCGACACCTACCTGCAGATCGACAAGATCCTGTCGGTGGCCCGCCGCGCCGGGGCCGACGCCGTGCACCCCGGCTACGGCTTCCTCGCCGAGAACGCCGAGTTCGCCCGTGCCGTGATCGGTGCGGGCATGGTGTGGATCGGCCCCTCCCCCGAGGCCATCGAGGCGCTGGGCGACAAGGTCACCGCGCGTCACGTCGCCGAGAAGGTGGGCGCGCCGCTCGCCCCCGGCACCCCCGGCCCGGTCGAGACGGCCGCCGAGGTGGTCGAGTTCGCCGAGAAGGTGGGCCTGCCCATCGCGATCAAGGCCGCCTACGGCGGCGGCGGGCGCGGCCTCAAGGTCGCGCGCGAGCTCGACGAGGTCGCCGAGCTGTTCGAGTCCGCCACCCGCGAGGCCGTCGCCGCCTTCGGCCGCGGCGAGTGCTTCGTGGAGAAGTACCTCGACAAGCCGCGCCACGTCGAGACGCAGTGCCTCGCCGACGCCGAGGGCAACGTCGTCGTCATCTCGACGCGCGACTGCTCGCTGCAGCGCCGGCACCAGAAGCTCGTCGAGGAGGCGCCGGCGCCGTTCCTCACCGAGGAGCAGAACGCCCTGCTGTACTCGGCGTCCAAGGCCATCCTCAAGGAGGTCGGCTACGTCGGCGCCGGAACCTGCGAGTTCCTCATCGGCGCCGACGGCACGGTGTCCTTCCTCGAGGTGAACACCCGCCTGCAGGTCGAGCACCCGGTCTCCGAGGAGGTCACCGGCATCGACCTCGTCCGCGAGCAGTTCCGCATCGCGGCCGGCGGCACCATCGACTACGACGACCCCGCCCCGCAGGGCCACTCGATCGAGTTCCGCATCAACGGCGAGGACCCGGGCCGCGGGTTCCTGCCGCAGCCCGGTCCGATCCACGTCTTCAAGACGTTCGGCGGTCCCGGCCTGCGCCTGGACTCTGGCGTGACCGCGGGCGATGTCGTCTCCGGCGCGTTCGACTCCCTGCTCGCGAAGATCATCGTGACCGGCAAGGACCGTGCAGAGGCGCTCGAGCGCTCGCGGCGCGCCCTCGACGAGTTCGAGGTCTCCGGCCTTCCGACCGTGCTGCCGTTCCACCGCAAGGTCGTGAACGACCCCGCCTTCACCGCCGAGGACGGCCGTTTCGGCGTCTACACGCGCTGGATCGAGACCGAGTTCGTCAACGACATCCCTGCCTGGGACGGCGAGCTGGAGGCCGCGGCCGAGCCCAAGGGTCGGCACACGGTCGTCGTCGAGGTGGCAGGCAAGCGCCTCGAGGTCAGCCTTCCCGACCGCGTCGCCGCGTCCGTCGTCGGCACCGGTGGGCGTCCCGCGGCGGTCCCGCCGTCGCGCCGCAGCCACGCCAAGACCGTGAACGCCGGCGCGTCCGGCGATGCGGTGAAGTCGCCGATGCAGGCCACGGTCGTCAAGGTCGCCGTCGAAGAGGGCCAGCAGGTCGTCAAGGGCGATCTGGTGGTCGTGCTCGAGGCGATGAAGATGGAGCAGCCGCTGCAGGCGCACAAGGACGGCGTGATCGGCAACATCAACGCCGATGCCGGCGCGACCGTGTCGGCCGGACACCAGCTCCTCACGATCAGCTGACGGACCGCTGAGGCCCCGAAGGGCCGAACGACGAAGAAGCGGCGCTCCCCGGAAGGGGGCGCCGCTTCTTCGTCGTCTCCGCGTCAGTTCGCGATGTAGACCTGGTACTACGCCCGCGAGTGTTGGCAATGATTGGATGACGTTGGGCATGGTGGTTATGCCTGGTCAGCCCGTCGATTCGAGTGTTGTCGTTGATTGGGGCGAGGTGTGCATGGTTGGCACTTCTGCGGACTTTCTGCGGACTTGCGGACCTCAGAGGGTCGGCGCCGGGGTGTACGGAGGCGCCGTCTTCCAGTGATCGACCCGCGGCTCCGGGTCGGAGTAGTCGGGGACGTTCGCCACCCAGTCGGCCGCTTCCTCTTCGATGTACACGACGAGCCTTGCGGTGGGCTTGAGGAACCGCGGCCCGGCCCCACGAAACCGCAGGTCCCGGATCCGCCACAGCGGAACATCGGGCATGACCTCCTGCAGTCGCGCTTCGTTGATGTAGGTGCGGCGCCGGAGCCGATCAAGGTCCGCGTCGTGGTAGATGTATCGCCGATCGGCCGTGACCACGCGGCGGTTGGCGTAGCCGGGTCCGGACACCCATTCGAGCGAGACCGTGCTCTCGAGCCAGCGCCGAAACAAGAGCTCGTCGTAGATGACCTCGCCATCGCTGAGGGTGATGCTCACGGACCAAGTCTGAGCAGTGCACTTTAGAGTCGGGCCGCATGGATCCTCGTGAACGCACCATCCGTGAGATAGCTGACCACTTGGCGCGAGCGCTCCTCGCTGCTGCCGAGTATGCGGAGAATCACCGTGATCCCTCGGCGCCGCCTCCGCAGACCGAGACGATGGTCAACCGAGCTCGCGGACACCTCCTCTCGATCGAAGACGTCGCTGCTCAGCTTGGCGTCCCGGTCAAGACGATCTACTACTGGCGCACCCTGCACCCGGAATATGGGCCGCCGGCGATCAAGGTCGGGAAGTACCTGCGTTGGAGGCCGGCCGACGTGGAGGCGTGGATCGACGCGCAGGAGCATGAGAAGGCGTGACATCTCCGACTGCAATGACAACGAAGCCTCTTGCAATCAAGTGGTTGCGTTGACGTGTTAAGACTGTTGCGTCCGGAGGAAGCCGGTATCAGATCAAGCTGGCGCACTCAGTGGGAAGCCTTGTGATGAGGTCTCCCGAAGGCAAACAGGAGGACACCGAACGCGACGTAGGCGACCGAGATGAGCCCTTCACCGAGGGTGGATAGTTCGCCGCCGCCGAGGATAACGCTCGCGTTCGCGAAGCCGTGGGCGACGACGAGCGGGAGGATCCAGCGGTAGAGCACCTGGTAGGCGGCGAGTGCAAAACCGAAACAGGCGGAAGCGACGACGTTGAGCAGAATATCGACTGGGTCCCGCGTCGGCGTAGTGATAAACAGCGACAGGTGCGCGAAGCCGAACAGAGTGGCCGAGATGATTGCGACGGTGACGGGGCGGAGCGCCCGGCGTAGCGTGCCAACGATGGCTGCTCGATTCACGAGTTCCTCGTTCAGCGCCGCCAGCGCGAGCGTCACGATCCACAAGGCGAGACCTGGCGGAGGCACCGAGACAGTCCCGAATGCAAAGCGCAACGTTCCCTCCAGGAGCAGCGGGAGCATCCACAGCAGCGCGCGCCAGGAAGCCTTGACGCGGAGGACGCGTTCCTGCTTCCAGAGGCCGAGCACGCTGATCGCGGCGATCCCATAGAGCACGCAGCAGACGTTGACGAAGAGTCCAAGGTACCAGCCTGCAACGCCGAACACCGGCGCCACGGCCAGGGATCCAAGGATCACGAGGAACCTCGCGGCCTCGAGCGATACAGCGATGCCCACGGCTCGTCCTTCGGAAACGCCTGCGGGCACTCTCCGACACTACTCGGGATGGGGATCTCGTAGATCGGGGCTGGGCCCCGATTCGGTGAACATCAACTAAACCATTCTCCCGCACGCGCCGGAGGTTGGCGGCCATGTGCGGACGATTCGCGATGGACGCCAAGACCGACGAGCTGATCCAGGAGTTCGTCGCCAGCGGCGGCGACCCCCAGGACTGGTGGAAGGAATAGCACGGGTCCTACTCGATCGCGCCGACCGACCAGGCGCCGATCATCCGGGATCGGCCGGACTCTGCGGACCGTACGCGGGAGGCCGTGGACAGCGTTCTCGGCACTCTTGCGGACTCATCGCGGACGGGCTGGTCAGCGCTAAATCCCCCTCAGTTCGCGATGTAGACCTGGTGCATCGCGCGGGTGGCGTCGGTGATGCTGCTCGTGATCGACGGGTAGGCGGCGAACACGCGCGACACCTGGTCGACGTTGAGCCGGCGCTCCACGGCGATCGCGAGCGGGTAGATCAGCTCGGAGGCGCGCGGGGCGACGATCACCGCGCCGATGACCGTGCCGGATCCCTTGCGCGCGATGATCTTCACGAAGCCGTCGCGGATCCCCTGCATCTTGGCGCGCGGGTTGGCGGCGAGCGGCAGCTTGTAGGCGATGCCGTCGGCCACGCCGTCCTCGATGTCCTTCTCGGAGAAGCCGATCGTCGCGATCTCCGGGGCGGTGAAGATGTTGGCGGTGATCTTCAGCTTCTCGAGCGGGATCACGATGTCGCCGAGGGCGTGGAACACGGCCGTGCGGCCCTGCATCGAGGCCACGGAGGCGAGCGGGAAGAAGTTCGTGCAGTCGCCGACCGCGTAGATGTTCGAGACCGAGGTGCGGGCGACCCTGTTGACGCGGATGTGGCCCGACGCGGTCAGCTCGACGCCGACGTCCTCGAGGCCGATCCCCGCCGTGTTCGGGATGGATCCGACTGCCATCAGGCAGTGGCTGCCCTCGACCGTGCGACCGTCCGACAGGGTCACGGTGACGCCGTCCGCCGTGCGCTCGACCTTGTCGGCGCGGGACTTGGACAGCACCTGCATGCCGCCCCGCTTGAAGACCTTCTCGAGCACGTGCGCCGCGTCCTGGTCCTCACCGGGGAGCACCTGGTCGCGGCTGGAGATCAGGGTGACCTTCGCGCCGAGGTTCATGTACGCGGACGCGAACTCGGCGCCCGTGACGCCAGAGCCGACCACGATGAGGTGCTCGGGCAGCGTCTTCATGTCATACAGCTGCGTCCAGGTGAGGATCCGCTCGCCGTCCGGCTTGGCGGAGTCCAGCTCGCGGGGGGACGCCCCCACCGCGACGATGAGGGTGTCGGCCTCGACGCGGTCGAACTCGGTGCCGTCCACGGAGGTGGCGACGACGATCGCGTTCGGACCGTCCAGGCGACCGTGACCCGAGAGGATCGTCACGCCCGCGTCCAGCAGCGTCGTG
>NZ_NCKN01000005.1 GCF_002257455.1 Microbacterium sp. 13-71-7 | reverse complement strand
CCATCCGGGTCATACCCACCATCCGGGTCATACCCACCATCCGGGTCATACCCACCATCCGGGTCATACCCACCATCCGGGTCATACGCCGCATCAGCCTCGTCACTCATAAAAGCGCCCCTCGTATCGTGTGTCGGCGACACTCGTGTGTCGGCGACACCCTATCGGTTCGACGCGAGTCTGGGACAGGTGGCGACTTGAAGCGGGATGACGACGACGCGGCTCGAGGGCACGCGAGGAACCACTACGCACATCTCCGCTCTGCGCTCGGAGAGCTCGTGGCGAGGACGATCCTTGTGGACGGCTGCAGCCTCGTTCTCGAGGGCGGTTCCGATCAGGGGATGATCGCTGGCATGTCCGGCATCCTTTGAAGAGCCAAAGTGCCGGAATCCCAGAATCTGGATCTCGACGACATCTCACTGGTTCCCGCACGATTAGCGAGCCACGTGCCTTACATGGCATTTATCGCGCGCTGCCGCGACCTGGAAGAACCGGCGGTAGTTGTTCTCACCAACAGCGACGAGGCCGGCGATCGGACCATCGCAAACTACGGAAGTGCTGACCAACGGTAAACAGTTGGTCGACCCTCAGTCCGTGCGCCAGTTGCGGCGCTGCCGTACGGAGGCGACAAGAGTGCTGGCTACGTAGTGACAGCCACCTCTGGGTGGGGTGCCGCCGTGCCCGCCCGCCTCAGCGCGCGAGCAGCAGGTGCGTCGGCGCCGGGGCGGGCGTGCGGTGCCGGACGCGACCGGGGGCTCCGGTGCGGTCGTCGAGATCGAGCACGCTGATCTCGTCCGAGCGCTGGCCTGCGACGAGCAGCGCTCCGTCGTGCACGAGGTGGTGGCGCGGCCAGTCCACGCCCGCGTCGGCGAGCGCGAGGGGCTCGACCCGCTCGCCGGATCCGCGCACGCGCAACGCGGCGATCGTGTTGCTGCCGCGCACCCCGGCGTACAGCGTCTCGCCGTCGCGGGAGCGGCTGAGCTCGGCCGGATAGTCGTGGCCCGGCGTGACGATCGCCGAGACCGGGACGCCGGAGACCAGACCCCAGCGGCCCTCGCGGTCGGCGGCCAGGGTGAACAGCTCGCAGGAGTACTCGGTCACGACGTGCAGGTGCCCGCTGGGGTGGACGACCATGTGCCGAGGGCCGGATCCGCGCGGCAGCACCACCTCGTGGTCGAGCGTCAGCCCCGACGCCGACGCCCGCCAGATCCGCACGAGATCGTAGCCGAGGTCGGTCGTCGCGATCCGGCCGTCGGGCAGGAACGCGGCGGCGTGCGCGTGGGAGACGCGGGGGTCTCCGTTCGGATCCAGGCGGTTCGGATCCGCGGCGTGGGGATCCGCGGCGGCCATCGGATCCGCGCGTTCCTCCGACGCGTCTGCGCCCTCGCGCTCTTCGGCGTCGCGGTCGCCGAACAGCGCCGCCCGCAGCTCCGCCGCCTTGTCGCGCGCACCCGGCAGCAGGCCGCCGTCCGCGCCCAGCCCGATCCGCACCACTCGGCCGTCGCCGTAGCAGCTCGCCACGAGGAAGCGCCCGTCGGGCGCGACCGCGAGGTGGCACACGTACTGCCCCGCCGCGACGGGGCGGCCGAGCGGGCGCAGGGCGTTCTCGCCCGTGCGCGCGAACGCGGCGACCTCCCCGGATCCCTCGAGCGCCGCGTAGACGACGTCGAGCGTCGGATGCTGCGCGAGCCAGGACGGCGACGGGGCGGGCGCGACGGCGCCGCGGTAGGCGAGCGTCGTCGGTCCGTGTCCCTCATCGACCGCCAGCGCGCCGATGCCGTCGGCGGGCCCCTCCATGTCGACGCCGTAGCCGCCGACCCAGAATCGGGTCATCGCATCCTCACTCTCTCGCCGAGTGCACGCCCTGTTGTCGAGTGCACGAGTCGTTCACGCCGATAACCCGTGCATTCGGCAGCATCCCGTGCGCTCGGCACGCAGGCGTCAGTCGACGAGGTCGTGGCGCACGACGACCTGGTCGCGCTCCGGGCCGACGCCGATCACCGAGATGCGCGTGCCGCTCATCTTCTCCAGCGCGAGCACGTAGTCCTGCGCGTTCTTCGGCAGATCCTCGAACGTGCGCGCGGAGGAGATGTCCTCCTGCCAGCCCGGGAAGTACTCCAGGATCGGCTTCGCGTGGTGGAAGTCGCTCTGGTTCACCGGCACGTCGTCGAAGCGCACGCCGTCGACGTCGTAGGCGACGCACACCGGGATCTGGTCGAGACCGTCGAGGATGTCGAGCTTGGTGAGCACGAGGTCGGTGATGCCGTTCACGCGGGTCGCGTAGCGGGTGATCGGGGCGTCGTACCAGCCCACCCGGCGCGGACGACCGGTAGTGGTGCCGAACTCGAAGCCGCGCGCGCGCAGCCAGTCGCCCTTCTCGTCGAAGAGCTCGGTGGGGAACGGACCGGATCCGACCCGCGTCGTGTACGCCTTCACGATGCCGACGATGCGGTCAAGGCGGCCCGGTCCGACGCCGGATCCGGTCGCCGCGCCCCCGGCGGTCGCCGAGGAGGACGTCACGAACGGGTAGGTGCCGTGGTCGACGTCGAGCATGGTGGCCTGGCCGCCCTCGAACACGACGACCTCGCCGCGCTGCAGGGCGTCGTCGAGCAGGTGGCTCGTGTCGGCGACCATCGGGCGCAGCCGCTCGGCGTAGGAGAGCAGGTCCTCCACGATCTCGTCGCACGTGATGGCGCGGCGGTTGAAGACCTTGACCAGCAGGTGGTTCTTCTGGTCGAGGGCGCCCTCGACCTTCTGGCGCAGGATGTTCTCGTCGAAGAGGTCCTGCACGCGGATCCCCACGCGGTTGATCTTGTCGGCGTAGGCCGGGCCGATGCCGCGGCCGGTGGTGCCGATCATGCGCTTGCCGAGGAAGCGCTCCGTGACCTTGTCGAGCGTGCGGTGGTACTGGGTGATGATGTGCGCGTTGGCGCTCACCTTGAGGCGCGAGGTGTCGATGCCACGGGATCCCAGCGCCTCGAGCTCGTGGAACAGCACCTCGAGGTCGATCACGACGCCGTTGCCGATCACCGGGGTGACGCCGGGCGAGAGGATGCCGGAGGGCAGCAGGTGCAGGGCGTACTTCTCGTCGCCGACGACGACCGTGTGCCCCGCGTTGTTGCCGCCGTTGAACTTGACGACCCAGTCGGTGCGCTCGCCGAGCAGATCCGTGGCCTTGCCCTTGCCCTCGTCGCCCCACTGGACGCCGACGATCACGATTCCTGGCATGGGTGTTCCCCCTTTTCAGCGGCGTGCGGGCCCCTGGGGGGCGGCCGCATCCGCCGCCGTGCTTTCGCCGGGTTTGCACCGGCTGATGAGCTGGCCCGATCGGGCGGAGCCAGTCTATCGGAGGGGACGGACGGGCCGCGGGGCAGGCGGGGCTGGCGGGCGTTCGGATATCGTGAGGCCACGCCCCTGCGGGGCGCATCGCCGAATGGGATGAGGACATGACGCAGGAGACGGATCCCGGATCCGCGAACGCGGGCGCGCCCGCGGGGTCCCCGCGTCGCGCCGCCCGGCGGGAGCAGCAGCCCACGGCGGTCCTGCCCGCGGCGGCACCGGTCGCGCACGCCGGAGCCGGAACCACGGGCCTCGGCCGCCGCAGGGCGCTCCTGCTCGCCGGAGGAGCGGCCGCGGTTCTGCTCTGCGCGGCAGGGGGCGTGCTCCTCCTGAGCGCTCGGAACGCGCCGACCGATGACTCGGCGACCGCGACCTCGGACATCTCGGTCGACGCCGGCTCCCGGAATCCGGTGAACGCCCTGCTCGGCGAGGGCGGAGGCTCCCCCGGCCCGCTTCCCCGCACCGACCCGGCCGTGCGGCCCGCGACACCGGCGACGCCGGCTCCCGCATCGCCCACCGCCGCGCCCCTCGCGCCTCCCGCGGGCGACGGCGGCACGTCGGGCACCTCGCCCGCCCCGGCGCCCGGCGACGGCGCGACGCCTGGCGCCCCGGCGTCGCAACCGGGCACGCCGTCCGGCCCCGGAGCGCCTTCCGGCCCCGGAGCGCCTTCCGGCCCGGGAGCGCCTTCGACACCACCTCCGGCCCCCGCCGCGCCGAAGCCGCTCGCCTTCGCGGGCCTGACGCGGAACTCCACGATCGGCCTGCTCGGCATCCGGATCCTCTCGAGCGACACCCTGTCGCTCTCCGGGGAGCCGGGCGCGACGGCGTCCGTGAGCTATGGATCCTCGCCCGCCGGATCCGTCACCTTCGACGGATCAGGCCGCGCGACGCTCACGGTCGGCGGATCGCTGATCGACCTCGGCGACCCCGTGATCACGGTCGCCTACTCGGACGGCACCGCCGGCGCCGCGATCCACGCCCGCCGCAGCGCCCTCTGAACTCCGGCGCAGGGAGCGGCCGCGCGGGATCCCCGGAGCGTGGCGGGATATCGGCGAGGGATGGCGGTCGCCGTGCTCGACCGATGTCGGTGGGCCCTGCGACGATCGAAGGATGACGGAGACCACGCAGGGACGAACGCGACGACCCGCGGAGGGCGGCGGCACGGCCGCACCGGCCCCGCGGCGCCACGGGGCGCTCGTCCTGATCGCGGCCGTGGTCACGGTCGTGCTCTGGGCCTCGGCGTTCATCGGCATCCGTGGCGCCGGCCCCCACTTCGACCCCGGCGCGCTGGCGCTGCTGCGCATGGCGGTCGGGACGGTCGCCCTCACCGCCATCGCGCTCCGGCGCGGCATCCGCCTGCCGGCGCGGCGGCACTGGCTGCTGGTCGCGGTGTGGGGCGTCGGCTGGTTCTGCGTCTACAACCTGGCGCTCAACGCGGCGGAGCACACGCTCGATGCCGGCACCGCGGCGATGGTGGTCAACCTCGCGCCGCTCATGGTGGTCGTCTTCAGCGGGCTGTTCCTGCGGGAAGGGTTCCCGAAGCCGCTGCTGATCGGGGCGCCGATCGCGTTCGGGGGCGTCGTGCTCATCGGCCTGAACTCCTCGACGAAGAGCGGCGCCATCGACATCGCGGGCCTCCTGCTCGCCCTCCTCGCCGCGGTCATGTACGCGGGGTGCACCCTCCTGCAGAAGCACCTGCTGAGCGCAGGCACGGACGCGACCACGCTCACCTGGCTGGGCGCGGCCGTCGGAACGATCGCCCTGCTGCCCTGGACGGGCAGCCTCGTGGGGGCGCTGCAGACCGCGCCGCTCGACGCGACGCTCTGGGTGGTCTACCTCGGCGTCTTCCCGACCGCGATCGCCTTCACCACCTGGGCCTATGTGCTGCAGCGCAGCACCGCGGGGCAGACCTCGGCGACCACCTACGTGGTGCCGGCGATCGCGATCCTGCTGTCCTGGCTGATCCTCGGCGAGGTGCCGACGCCGCTCATGTTCCTCGGCGGCGCGCTCTGCCTGCTCGGCGTGCTCGTCACGCGGCTGCGGTGGCGGCGGCGCGACCGCGCAGCCTGACCCCGGCGAGACCCCGCGGCCCGGACCCCGGGCCATCGGCGACCGGCATCAGCGCGGGCGGATCTCCCCTCGGGGAAGGCCGAGCGCGGCGATCGCGTCGGCGGCCGCGGCGCGCTTGAGCTCGAGCGACTCGCCGATCTCGGCCGCGAGGCGCGGGTGCGCCCGGATCAGCTCGTCGATGACGGCGAGGGGGATCCGCAGCACGGTCAGCACCTCCACGGCGGAGATCGTGACGGTGGTGCGCTCGCGGGTGAGCGCCGTCTGGCCGATCGAAACCCCCCTCGATCCGGACACGACACTGCGAACGTAGCGGTATACCGGTATCCAGGGGAACCCTCGAACGGAGCCCTCACTCCACGGCGATCTCCATCAGGATGTCCGCGCGGGCGTAGTAGTCGGCGACCGGAAGCTCGTCGCGCGTGATGCGACGGAATCCCGTCTCCTCATAGAGGTGCAGAGCCGCCTCCAGCCGCGAGTTCGTGCCGAGGAAGACACGCCGACCGTGGAGGTCGGCCGCGCGACGCAGCGCCGCGGCGATCAGACGGCGCCCGATCCCGGCGCCCTGCGCGTGCGGCGCGACGGCCATCTTCGCGAGCTCGAAGACGCCGTCGCCGTAGGGCAGGAGGGCGATGCACCCCACGGGCGCCTCGTCCGCATCCCGCGCGATCAGGACATCCCCTCCCGGAACCACGATGCGCCCGACCGGGTCGGCGAGGATCGTCCGATCCTCGTCCGTGAGCGTGAAGAGCCGGGAGATCCACTCCTCGTTGAGCTCGCGGAACGCGGCCCGGTCGGACGGGCCGGACAGGGGGCCGATGCGGATGTCGGGGAGGGCGGCGGGCACACATCGATCCTGGATGCGCGAGATCGAGAAGTCCAATACACCTCATCGTGCGATTCGATAGGTTTCACTGATGGATCCGCGCATCGAGCTGCGACACCTCCGGTACTTCCTGGCGGTCGCGGAGAAACTGCATTTCGGGCGGGCGGCGACCCGCCTGCACATCGCCCAGCCCGCGCTCTCACAGCAGATCCGCCAACTCGAGGCCCTCCTGGGCGCCCCTCTCCTCCGGCGCACCTCGCGGGTGGTGGAGCTCACCGCGGCCGGGCGGGCGTTCCGGCCGCGGGCGCGCGATCTGCTCGGGAGGCTCTCCGAGGATCTCGACGAGGCGCGCCGGGTCGCGCGAGGGGAATCCGGGCGGCTCGACATCGCCTTCGTGTCCTCCGCCTCGAGCACGATCGGAGGCCTGCTGCGCCGGGTGACCGACGAACGGCCCGACGTCCTCGTCCGCCTGCACGAGGGGTTCACCCGCACCGTGGTCGACCGGCTCGAGAAGGGCGTCGCCGACGTCGGCATCGTCCGCGACGCCGAGGACCGCCCAGGGCTGGCCCTCACGACGCTCTTCGAGGAGGGCTTCGCAGCCGTGCTGCCCGTCGGTCATGAGCTGGCCGCCCGGCGTCGGGTCCACGCCGCCCAGCTCTCCGCCTGGCCGCTCGTGCTCTTTCCGCCCTCGGCCGGCACCGAGGCCTTCGCGCGCAACATGCAGCCGTTCCACGAGGCCGGCGTGGAACCGGCCATCGCCTTCCACGCCTCCGAATGGAACACGATCCTGCACCTCGTGGCGCACGGTCTCGGCGTGACCATCGCCCCGCTCAGCGCCGCCGCGCCGCTGCCGGCCGGGGCCGTCGCCGTGCCTCTCGCCGGCACCGACGCCCGCAGTCGCATGCAGATCGCCCATCGGGCGGGCGACGACAATCCCCTGGTGAGCGCCATCGCGGCCCTGGCCCGGAATGCGGCCAAGACCCAGGACTGACGCGCTCCCGCGCTCCGCGGCCCTGCTCCGCGGCCGGCAGCGGCCCCGGGGCCGTGACGCCCCGGCGGATCGGGTCAGGCCGTCGTGCCGGGGCGCGCCACCCGAAGCGCAGCGATCACCACGGCCGCACCGATCACCCAGGCGGCGGGAGCGGATCCCGCGACGAGGATCGTGACGACGCCGGCCACGCCGAGCAGCGCGGACACCGTGGCGCGGCCCGCGCCGACCGGGATCATCGCCGACTCGCGAGCGGCCTCGCGCCGTCCCACCCGGGCGACGACGAGTGCCACCGCGATGAGCACGGCCGCGAACCACAGCGGCCGGCCCGCCCACCATGCCGCGCTCAGCGGCACGGGCAGCACGAGCGGCGAGAGCAGCATCGCGCCGGCGATCGCGATCACCACGAGCATGTGCCAGGAGTAGATCGTCATCGCCCTGGCGTTGATCCACCCCACGGCGGCGGCCGTCCTCGGGCCGGCGGCCCAGGTGCGCAGCCGCGGGCGCAGCACGAGGAACAGGGCGGTCTGCGCGATGCCGGCCACCACGAGGATCGCCATCGGCGGATTGAGCGCCGTGATGAGATCGGCCGGCGCGGCGCCGGTGAGGATCAGCACGCCCGCCACCGCGACGGCCGAGGCGGCGATCGCGAGCAGCGGCGCACGGCGGATGCGGTCGAGCGATCCGTCCGCGACCGCGAAGCCGAGCTGCTGCAGCAGCAGCCACACGAAGGCCATGTTCACCAGTCCGATCGCGGTGAGGCCGGTCGCGCCGCGCACGATGTCGACGGCGACGACTCCTGCGGCGAGCGCGACGACGGTGGGGATCCTGTGCCGCTCGTGCAGGCGCACCATGAACGGCACGAGCGCGGTGCAGCCGAGGTAGACGCCCAGGAACCACAGCGGCTGGCTGATCCGGAATCCCGCCGTGGCGATGACGTCTGCCGGCACTCCGGCGATCACGAGACCGGCCAGCAGCACCGCGGTCGCCAGGATCGCGCCGGATGCGGGGATCAGCAGGCGGCGCATCCGCGCGGCCACGTAGTCGCCGGTCGTGGCGCCCCGCGCCCGCTGCCGCGTCCACTGCGTGTACGACGCGAAGCCGCCGAGCACGAAGAACAGGGGCATGATCTGCAGGACCCAGGTGAGCGGGGCGAAGCCGTCCCAGCCCTCCATGGCGTTGCGCAGGATCGGGGATCCGTCGGCGGCGACGCTCACCCCGACCATGAGGGAGTGCAGCAGCACCACGACGCCCAGCAGGATCGCCCGCACGCCGTCGACGGCGGTGTCGCGCGTCGTTTTCGCCGGAACGGAACCGGGGGCGACGGGGCGCGCAGGATGCGCCGGCGCGGGAGCGAGGACCGGGGTGAGGAGTGCCATGTCCCTACGGTCGTGGTCAGGTCTCGCCCTCCGCGTCCCGCTGCGGTGCCGGATCCACCCCCTACCGCGGTATCACGACGACCGGGCGGCGCGGCCGGCCGAGGTGCGCTAGGAAGGGAGTGGGGCAGGTCGCCCCGCTCGGACGAGGGGGACGCCATGACCTATCCGCAGGATCCGCAACCCGGGCCGCCGCCGTATCAGGCCGCCCCGCCGTATCCGATGGCGCAGCATCCCGCGAACGGCCAGGCGTACTACCCGATGCCGGCCTACCTCGCGGTGCCGGAGCCCAAGGGGATGAGCATCGCCTCGCTGGTGCTCGCGCTCGTCTCGATCGTGTTCGGCTTCACCTTCCTCGTCCCCGTCGCGGCGCTGATCCTGGGCATCGCGGGTATCAGGAAGGAGCGGGCGGGACGAGGCATGGCCGTGGCCGGCGTGATCATCTCGAGCCTGATCCTGCTGGTGTGGGCCCTGATCCTCATCCTGTTCTTCGTGATCGGGCTCTCCGCCTTCGGCGTCGCGGTGTCGCACACGACCTGATCCGCCTCAGCCCGCGGGAGCGACCAGCCCGGCGTCGTAGGCGAGGATCACGGCCTGCACCCTGTCCCGCAGATCGAGCTTGGAGAAGATCCGGCTGACATGCGTCTTGACGGTCTGCTCGGCGAGGAACAGCTCGGACGCGATCTCACGGTTCGAGAGCCCCCGCCCGATCAGCACGAGGATCTCGTGCTCCCGCTCGGTCAGGCCCTTCAGGCGCAGCTCCGCGCTGTTCGAGCGCGGGCGGCTCTCCGCGAAGCGCTCGAGCAGGCGCCGCGTGATGCGCGGGGCGAGCAGCGCATCGCCGGCGGCCACGACGCGGACCGCCTGCACGAGCTCCTCGGGCAGCGCGTCCTTGAGCAGGAATCCGCTGGCCCCGGCCTGCAGCGCCTCGTGCACGTATTCGTCCGCGTCGAACGTGGTCAGCACCAGCACCGCCGGCGGGGTGCGGCCGTCGCGCTCGGCGGCGGCGATGATGCGGCGGGTCGCCTCGATCCCGTCGAGGTTCGGCATGCGCACGTCCATGAGCACCACGTCGGGGCGCAGCCGGCGCGCCTCGTCGACGCCCTCGCTCCCGTCGGAAGCCTGCCCGATCACATCGAGTCCGTCCTGCGCCTGCAGGATCGCGGCGAAGCCGGCCCGCAGCATCGCCTGGTCGTCCACGATCAGCACCGTCGTCATGCCTGCTCCTCCCGGGGGATCCGCACCTGCAGCACGTATCCGCCATCGCCCGTGACGGCCGCAGCGACCGTGCCGCCCATCGCCTCGACCCGCTCGCGCATGCCGCGCAGCCCGTGCCCTCCGCCGTCCGCCCGCGGCGCGATCGCTCCGGTCGGGGGCTCGTTGCGGATCCGGATCCCCCGCTCCTCGGGCGTCTCGGTCCAGGCGATCTCGGTCGCCGCGCCCGGAGCGTGCCGCGCGACGTTGCTCAGCCCCTCCTGCACGACGCGGTAGGCGGTGAGCCCCAGGAGCGGGTTGCTCTGCTCCTCGGCGGTGAGCCGCCAGGATCCGGTCTCGGTGACGGGCGCGAGGTCGTTCGCCCGGGCGAGGAGCGCGGGGAGGTCGTCGAGCCCGGGCTGCGGGGCGTGATCGGTCTCGCCCTCCTCGTCGCGGAGCAGCCCGAGGATCACGCGCATCTCCTTCATCGCCGACCGCGCGGTGGCGGCCACCTCGTCGAACTCGGCCGCGGCATCCGCGGGAAGATCCGGCATCCGGTAGCGCGCACTCGCGGCGCGGACCTGGATCGCGGACATGCCGTGCGCGACGACGTCGTGCAGCTCGCGGGCGATGCGCGCCTTGTCCTGCACCGCCTCGCGACGAGCGAGCTCCGCCGCGGTCGCCGCGCGCTCCGCGCGCAGTTGAGCGCGGAGTAGCGACCAGTTGCGGATGCCGATCCCGACGAGCACGGCCCCGAGCGTGACCGCCGCGAACACGATGAGGTCGGCGATCACGAGCCCGTCATCGGGCCGGGTGGGCGCGTCCACGGCGACCATGATCGCGGAGAGCACGCTGAACGCCCAGGCGGCGACCGGCAGCCACCAGCGCGCCCGCAGCGAGACGCCGATCCAGACCAGGGTGTACGCGACGATCGTCGAGGCGGCGATCGGCCACGGCCGGTCCGCGCCAGCCACGGCGAGGCCGGACAGCGCATTGCCCGCGATCAGCGCCAGCATGGTCGCCCAGACCGGGGCGAACAGCGCGAGCACGATGGCCGCCGCCTGCAGGAGCGAGAGGATCAGCGCCGCCGCGAGCGGGATGCGGTAGACCGTGGCGCTCAGCGATGCCGCGACCGCGAGCTGGGCGAGTGCGCAGATGATCGCGAACGTCCAGATCGCGAGGTTGGCGCGGCCGGGCACGACGCGCAACGGCAGGATCCCGAGGCGACGCAGCCCGGGGCGCTCTGCAGCCTGCAGGCCCGGATCGGCCATGCGGGATCCTCTCAACGATCGGCGGGTGGTCTGTTCCACCGTACGGGGTGCGAGTCCTCGGAGGGAGATCCGAACGCGCCGGCCTGCGGGCGGGCCTAGAGCCCTCTCATCCGGAGCAGTCGGCTCATGAGCCCCGACTTCCTTTCGCCCCTGCCCATCAGCCGATCGGCGACCGCGGGAGTCTCGGGCGGAAACGCCTCTCGCACGTTCTCGGCGCCGATCCTCACCGTCCGGCCTTTCTCCGCGGCGCATGCCGCGGATGCCCACCCCGCGACATGGAGGTACCACCCGACGCACACAGCCGGGATGTCATCGGGCAGACGCACCTCGAACTCGACGCCCTCATGCTCGAGCCACGCGACCCCCGGGCCCAGCCGGGCGACACGGACGACCCTCGCCGTGCGATCGGCGTTCCATGTCGTGGCGTTGCCCCAGCGTCGCGCGAGCGCCGCTTCTCGGCGTTCGCGCACATCTTGGCGCCACCAGAAGATGATCAGGGCGAGCAGCAGCAGCGCTGTGGTGCCCCACAGGACGATCTGGAACACGTCCACGCTCATCGTTGGCTTCCTTCCCCCGGCAGAACTCCGCCTCAGCATACGGAGGGGCGGTCCGACTGCGCAGATGGGCAGTCCTCCCCATCCGATCCGCGTCGCGCGGTCAGCCTCGGCGGTTACGCTGGCAGGGTCGCGCGCGGCAGGATCGCGCGGCACCAGAAGCCACAGGGGGATCCGCACGTGAGCCAGAACAACGACGCCGCCGCGTTCGCCGCGCAGACTCCGCCGCCGCCTTCGGGGATCGTCGCTCCCCCGCCCGCGATGCCGCCCGCGCCGCCGATGCCGCCCGCGCCGAGCCTTCGCCGGGAGGAGCCCGTCGTGCAGGCCCCCGCGACCACCGCTCCCCCCGCGGCGGCCCCGAGCGGACAGAGCAGCCCCGCCCCGGAGGCGCCCGCCGACACCAAGCCCGCCCCGACGGAGGCGGAGATGGCGCGCGCCCGCCAGATCCTCGACACGGTGTCCACGGCGTACTCCGCGCGCATGGTCGGCCAGGAGCGCCTGCGCACGAGCCTGCTGCTCGCGCTCATGGCCGGCGGGCACATCCTGCTGGAGTCAGTGCCCGGCCTCGCGAAGACCACGGCCGCGAGCACCCTCGCCGACACCGTCAAGGCCGACTTCAAGCGCATCCAGTGCACGCCCGACCTGCTGCCGAGCGATATCACCGGCACCCAGATCTACGACGCCGCGAGCGGCACGTTCCGCACCGTGCTCGGCCCCGTGCACGCCAACTTCGTCCTGCTCGACGAGATCAACCGCTCGAGCGCCAAGACCCAGTCCGCGATGCTCGAGGCGATGCAGGAGCGGCAGACGACGATCGGCGGCGAGATCCACCGGGTCCCGCGCCCGTTCCTCGTGATCGCGACGCAGAACCCGATCGAGCAGGAGGGCACGTACGAGCTCCCCGAGGCGCAGATGGACCGCTTCCTGCTCAAGGAGATCGTCGAGTATCCGAGCCCGGCCGATGAGCTCGAGGTGCTCGCGCGCATCGACTCCGGCGCACTGGATCCGGATCGGCACGCCACCACGACGATCTCCCTCTCCGACGTCGAGCAGCTGCAGGACATCTCCTCACGCGTCTACGTCGATCCCGCGATCCGCAACTACATCGTCTCCCTCGTGTACGTCACGCGCAATCCGGTGCCGTACATCGGCGAGACGCTCGGCGGCTACATCAAGTACGGATCCAGCCCGCGCGGATCCATCGCCTTCCTGCAGGCGTCGCGGGCGCTCGCGCTGCTCGCCGGGCGCTCGTACGTGATCCCCGAGGACGTGCGGAACCTCCGCCACCTCGTGCTGCGCCACCGCGTGCTGCTTACGTTCGAGGCCGAAGCCGAGAACGTCCGCAGCGAAGACGTCATCGACGCCGTGTTCGGCGCCGTTCCGACCCCCTGATGATGGATCCGTTCGTCCGCGGCGCCCGTGTCGGAGATGGTTTTCGCATCTCCGAGGCCCTCGGCAGCGACGTTTTCCATCTCGACGACGCCGACCGTGCGACCAAGAGATGGATTTCGCTCCTCCCGAGCATCTCGGAGCGACGTTTTCCATCTCCCACCGGGCGCTGACCCCGCCGAACAAGCCGAGAAGCCGAAGGAACCGAGGATCCCGCCATGGCCAGCCTGCTGACGCCGGTGAAGGGCAAGCTCTTCATCGACTCGACGCGCAAGTCGACGCACGCGCTCGACGGCGCGTACGCGTCGCTGCTGCGCGGGCACAGCCTCGACTTCGACGACCTGCGCGCCTACGAGTACGGCGACCAGATCCGCGACATCGACTGGAAGGCGACGGCCCGGCTCGGATCCCCCGTGGTGCGACGGTCGCTCGCCACACGCATGCACACGGTGCTGTTCGCGGTCGACACCGGTCTCGCGATGACCGCGCTCGCGCACGACGAGAGGCCGAAGAAGGATCTGGCGATCCTCGCGGTCGGCGTGCTGGGCCTGCTCGCGCTGCGGCACGGCGACGACTTCTGCCTGGTCAGCGGAGATTCCTCCGGAGTCCGCCGGCGCGAGATCGGCCGCAGCGAGGCCGCGCTGGAGCACACCCTGCGCCAGATCGACCGCGCGGTCGACGCCGCCTCCGCCCCGAGCGACCGCGACGCGCTGCTGTCGTACATCGCGCGCACGATCGCCCGGCGCATGATCGTCGTCGTGGTCACCGACGACGCCCCTGTCACCGACGAGACGGAGCGGCTGCTGCGGCGGCTGCGCGTGCAGCACGACGTGCTGTGGATCACGCTGCGCGACGCCGAGCCGGTGCTGGAGTCCCGCCCGGCAGCCGCCGCGGCGAAAGCCCGCCGGGACGTCGCCACGCGCTGGGCGATCCCCGAGTTCCTGCAGGGCGACCCCGACCTCGCCGCCGAGCTGCACGCGGCCGACGCGGCGGACATCGCGCACACCGAGGCGCTTCTGCGCCGACTCGAGATCACGCACACCCCCCTCGCGGAGCAGGACGAGGCGGTCGGCGCGCTCCTTCGGATGCTGGATGCGAGGTCGCATGTCCGGCGCGGATGAGCTGTATCCTCCCGCCCAGTACGGCTGGGGCTGGATCCTCCTCGCGATCGGCGTGCTCGTCCTGATCGCCGGACTCGCCTGGCTCGTCGTCGTGCTGACCCGCCCGCGCCGGACGATCGCGGGCGCCGCCGCCGCACCCCCGGTGCCGGGCCCGACCACCGACGTCGCGACCGTGCTGCGCGAGGAGTACCTCGGCGCGATCGCGCAGATCGAGGCCGACTACCGCGCAGGGGTCGCCGACGCCCGCCGCGCCAACCTCGAGCTCAGCCGTGTGGTGCGCGGCTTCGTGAACGAGTACAGCGGCATCGAGGCGCCGGTGCTCGCGCTCGACGACCTCGTGCGGATGGGCGTGCATCCCTCGCTCATCGACGCGATCGGCCGCAATTATTACCCGAGCATCTTCCGGCGCACCGCGCCGGTCGACCCGCTCGTCGGCGCCGACGCCGCCAGGACGGTGGTGACGACGTGGTACTAGCCGGCATCTGGATCCTGCTCGCCGTCGTCGGCGCCCTGCTCCTCGCGATCGCGCTCGGAGTGCTGCTCGGGCTGCGCCGCCGGGGCTCCGGATCCGCCACGAGCGGCGCGCCGATCGCCCGCGCAGAGCGGATCCGCTCGCTCCCGGCCTTCCAGCGCGCGGTGCGCCGGCGCCAGGCGGCGCTCGCGGGCATCGTCGCCCTCGGCGTGCTGGCGGCCGTGCTGGGCGGCGTGGTGGCGGCGCGTCCGATCGCGCAGAAGACGATCCAGCCCGTGTCCACGAACCGCGACATCATGCTGTGCCTGGACGTCTCCGGATCCATGACCGACGTCGACAAGGAGATCGTCTCGATCTTCGACAAGCTGGCCGACGGCTTCAAGGGCGAGCGCATCGGGCTCACGATCTTCAACAGCTCCGCCGTGCAGGTCTTCCCCCTGACCGACGACTACGCCTTCGTCCAGGAGCACCTGCGCAGCCTCATGAAGGGCCTCGACTACTCCACCGACATCCCGGAGCAGTGGGTCGGCACGATGAACGGGGTCGGCGCCTCGCTGATCGGAGACGGTCTCGCGTCCTGCGCCCTGCGCTTCGACCACGCCGATCAGCAGCGCGCCCGCTCGATCATCCTCGCGACCGACAACGAGCTGAACGGATCCCCGATCGTCACGCTGCAGGAAGCCGCCGACTACGCGGCCTCGAAGAAGATCCGGCTCTACACGATCAACCCGGTCGACGGCATCGACCAGCCCGCCAGCAAGACCCTCGCCGATGCGGCCTCCGCGACGGGCGGCAAGGCCTACGCGCTGCGGGAGACCACGACGGTCGGCGACATCATCACCCAGGTGCAGAAGCAGGAGGCGACCCAGCTCAAGGGGCAGGCCACCGTGATCTGGACCGACGTGCCGCAGCTGTGGATCGCGGCGCTCATCGTCATCGCACTCGGCTTCGTGGTACTGCTGTGGAGGGTGCGCCTGTGATCCTCCAGCCCGTCCTCGCACCGTTCCTGGTGATCCTGCTCGTGCTGCCCGTGCTGGGCGCCGCGGTGTGGATGCTCGTGGGCGCCGTGCGCCGCGGCCGGTCCGCAGGGACCGGCGCGGGTCCCGTGATCTGGGCGTTGCGCATCGTGCTCGTGCTCGCCTGCGGTGTGCTGCTGCTGCGCCCCGGCGTGCCGGGAGGGCACGTGCGCACCCTCGCCTCCGCCACCGACGTGGTGATCGCGATCGACACCACCGCGAGCATGGTCGCCGAGGACTGGGATCGGGGCGGCTCGGCCAAGGGCGGGGCCGCGGATCAGCGCATGGCCGGCGTCCGCGAGGACGTCCGCCGCATCGCCGAGGCGTACCCGGGGGCGCGGTTCGCGCTCCTCACGTTCGACGCGAACGCGGTGCTGCGGCTCCCGCTCACCACCGACACGGGTGCGCTGATCTCGGCCGTCGAGGTGCTGCAGCCCGAGGTGACCCGGCAGTCCAAGGGCAGTTCGATCGGCATCGCGAACACGCTGCTCACGCAGACCCTGCAGAACGCGCAGAAGTCCTCGCCGGACCGGGCGCGGATGGTGTTCTACCTGGGCGACGGCGAGCAGACGGTCTCCACCGCGCCGGAGCCGTTCGACAGCGCGAAGAAGCTGCTCTCGGGCGGGGAGGTGCTCGGCTACGGCACCGCCGAGGGCGGACCGATGCGCGAGACGACCGGCGCGGTCGGCCCTTCGACAGGCTCAGGGACCGGTTCTGCGGGCGCCGGGGAGTACATCCAGTACCAGGGATCCGATGCCCTCAGCCGCATCGACGAGAAGAACCTGCAGCGGATCGCGGCCGAGCTCGGCGTGAGCTACGAGCACCGCGCCGCCGACGCGAAGATCGCACTGCCGCCCGCACCGAAGTCGACCACGGCGTACCGCGAGGACGACCCGCTCACGCAGCCGACGGATCTGAGCTGGATCGTGGCGCTCGTCATCGTCGCGCTGCTGTGCGTCGAGATCGCCCGCGCGACCATGCTGATCGTGCGGATGCGCGGTCTCTCGGTGCGCCCGGCCCCGCCGGGAGGTGATGCATGAGCGTCTCGGCACCCGCCCCCGTCGGGCCGACCCCCGAGTCCGTCGACGAGGCGACGTCGGACGCGGCTCTCCGGGAGACCGCCGCGCACGCGCTGCTCGCCGCGAACCGGCGCCGCCGTGTGGTGCGCCGGTGGATCGCGTGGGGTTCGCTGCCGCTGCTGCTCGTCGCCGCCCTGTTCGTCGGCAAGATCGTGAGCCTGTACGCCTTCGCCTACCAGTCGATCGTCTCGTACGTCGCGGGCGACTACACCGGATCCGTGAGCGCTGCCCAGGGCCTGGATCCGGCGAACTGGTTCGAGCCGTACAAGGCCCCGTTCGACCAGGGCGTGGGCCTCGCCGAGTCCGGCAAGCTCGCGGCCGGGCAGAAGAAGTTCGAGGAGTCGCTGAAGCTCGCGCACGGGCTCGAGGTCTGCGCCGTGCGATTCAACCTCGCCCTGGTGCTCGAGCGGGAGGGCGATGCGGCCGCCGACGCCCAGCAGCACGCCTCCGCGCTCGAGTTCTACGCGCAGGCGCTGCAGGTGAACGCGGACCGGCCGAAGGAGTGCGACAGCGCTCAGGCTCAGGCGCAGTCGCCGGATCCGCAGCGCGACATGAGCCAGTCGAACAAGGACCAGCAGGACCGGCTGCAGCAGAAGCAGCAGGATCAGCAACAGCAGCAGCAGAACCCCGATCCGCAGCAGCAGGATCCGCAGAACCCGCAGCCGGCACCCGACCAGGGCAAGCTCGACGAGCTGCAGCAGAAGCTGCAGCAGGGAGAGCAGGACCGCCAGCAGAACCAGAAGAGCGATCAGGGCGACGGCGGCAGCAGCGGGACGGACAAGCCATGGTAGAGCGCAACGACCCGCCCCGATACGTCTCGGATTCCGCCGGCGCCCCGCCCGTGCCGCCGCCCGGCGGCTACCGGGGCGCCCGCCGCGCCCTGCTCGGCCCCGCGGTGCCGCTCGCTCCCTCGGTCACCCCGTCGGGATCGCCGAGCACCCCTCGCCCGGCTCAGGAACAGGCCGAGGGCGATCGGGATGACACGCGCGGGCCGGGCCGGCACACCCCGCTGCAAGCGAGGAAGAGCCCGCTCGGCTGGATCGCCCTGTGCGCCGCGATCGCGTTCGCCGTGCTCATGGTGATCCTGCTCTCGATCGGAGCCGCCGACGCGTTCTTCGGCGCGACCATGCTGGTGCTGCAGCTCGTGGTGCTGGGCCTCGTGATCGCCGCGCTGGCGACGAAGGCCGGGCGGGTGCTGGGCGCCGTCGCCCTCACGATCGCCCTCGTCCTGAATGTCGGGACGATGGGCGCGCTGAGCGCGATCCGGGTCGCCGCGACCGGGTCCTACGACGGGCACAAGACCGACAAGCAGAAGCTCTGGGAGTCCTACCCCGGCATCAAGGACCAGGATCCGAACCGGTACCTGCACCAGCAATCGCTCGAGCAGCTGCGGCTGCTGGCCGACGAGACCATGGCGGACGTGCGCGCGCGGCTGACGGCGGCCTACGGCCTGCAGTGGGTGAAGTCCGCCGACGCGCAGGAGCGTCCGGAGCGCAACGGCTACGGCGGCGAGTCGATGCTGGTGCGGTTCACCTCCGACACCTGGGCGACGACGACGCCGGTGACCGGCTATGCGCACAAGCTCGAGGTCATGCAGACCGTCGAGTCGGTCATCGCGCAGCACGGCTGGCGGAGCATGGTCGCGTTCAACGACCCGAGCAGCGGCGTGGATCCGGCGATGCTCTCGAAGATGTACGGCGGCGCCACCCCCGATTCCCAGGTGGACTGGGAGTGGTTCGGAGACGACCAGCCGGATCCGGGCTGGTTCTACGCCGACATCACCGACCTCGCGAACGACACGACGGGCGAGTACCGCGCCTCGCGGGAGCAGACCGCGCAGCGCACCGGCGAACCTCTCGAGGGACTGCGCCTCACGGTCGTCGGGCGCTACATGCTGAGCGAGAAGAAGGTCGACGACTTCACCAAGGCGCTGACCCGCTACCCCTGAGCGGGAGACCGCGGCTCACCGAAGGGTCTCGGATGTGCCGGCACCGGCGTCGCCGAGCTCCGGGGTCGTGACGTGCAGCCGGCCGATCGCGCGCAGCACCACCTGGAGCCGGTCGCGGACGCTCCACTTGACCATGACCCTGCCGAGGTGGGTCTTCACCGTGCCCTCGGAGACGTGCAGCGCGGCCGCGATCTCGCGGTTGGTCATCCCCTTGCTCAGGAGCAGCACGATGTCACGCTCGCGCGGAGCGAGCGACTCCGTGTCCTTGAGGTGCGCGGCAGCCCGGTCGGCCGGACAGCGGGCGACGTGGGCGACGAGCAGATCCATCATCCCTCGGGAGAGGAAGACGCGTCCGCCCGCGACCTCGGTGACGGCCGTGACGAACTCCTCGGCGTCGGCGTCGCGCCCGACGATCCCTCGGACGCCTGCCTCGAGCAGGGCGGGTACGACCTCGAACCTCTCGCTCGTCGTGAGCACGACGACCGGGGTCCCCCGCTCTCCCGTCGTGAACGCCGCGATCGGGCCGGGATCGAGCTGCCCTGCGCCGGAGAGGTCGTAGACGACCGCGGACGGCCGATCCGGGATCCGCTCCGGTATCTCCTCGAACGACTTCGCCGCCGAGACGTCGAGCACCCCCTTCTCGCAGAGGAGGGTCGAGAGCGCCGCGGCGAGCAGGGTGTCCGCCGACACGATCGTCACCTGAGGCATCGCTGTCGGCCCCTCCGCGCGCGCCCCCGCGACGGGTTCCTCTACTTTCTGGACACCGGTCACTAATACCCCCTCGATCAATGTAGCGTGTGCCGTCCGATATGTTGCGGCTCCCCTGTCCCCTCTTCGGGGGACAACGGGGGCCCGGTCGACCGGGCCGGGCTCACGCCGCGTTCGCCGCGTCGTGGCGCGCGAGTTCGCGCAGCGCCGCTCCGTCGCCGACGGGGATGAGCAGTCCGACGACATGCCCGATCGCGACGAGGGTCGCGAGGATCACCAGGGCCGGCGCGTGCGGGAACAGGAACCACAGCGGCACGGCGGCGACGACGGGCGCGAGCGGTCCCGCGGCGATGACGAGAGCGTCGGAGGTTCGCGGGCCGGACAGGCGCACGAGCCGGCAGGACGCCCCGCGGACCACGAGCACCGCGGGCGCGCGCCGGCCGAAGAGCAGGCGGTACGCGAGGACGTGCCCGAGCTCGTGCACCAGCACCGAGCCGAGCAGCACCAGGCCCATGATCGCCACCGCCGCCAGCCCCAGGTACCCGGTCGCGATGCCGACCGGGAGAGCGCCGCCGAGGACGCCGAGGTACAGGCCCATCCCGGCACCGAAATGCCGCAGGCTCGCGAGCGCGGCCGCACAGACTCCGGCGGGCAGGGTCTTCGCCGCGGTCGTGAACCACGGCGGAATCCGCCATGACCGCGCGCCCAGGGTGACGTGCAGCTCGTCGCTGCACAGCCCGAAGGACGCGGCTTCGGGGGAGGACGCCTCGCGCCGCAGTCCGAGCTCGGGGCACTCGAGGTCCCCGTCCACGAGGAGGACTCCCGGACGGCGGATTCTGCGGATCCTATGCACGATCGGGCTCGCGGGACGCATGTCGGCCGGCGATCACGGCGAACAACCCGGCGAACACGATCGCGACCGCCACGATCAGCAGCCGATCGGTCCCGGGCGCGGCGTTCATGCCGGCCCAGCCGATCGCGAGCGTCGAGGACATGTAGAGCAGCGCGAGCAGGAATCCGCCCACCGTGGCCGAGAGCGGCTGATCCTCGCTGTAGGGCACGACGGCCCCGCAGAGCAGCGCGGTGACGAGTCCCAGCAGGCAGCGCAGCAGGACGTCGGGCAGCTGGGCGACCGGGATCAGCCCGGTCGCGAGGATCGCGATCAGCACCGGCACGGCGAGTCCGGCGCCCGCGGTCGCCGCGGCGAGCGCCTTCGGCCACCGCCAGGGCGCCCCTGCCCCTGCGGCGAGGGCCGGAACCCAGTGCACCGCCATGGTCCGCCCCACCGACTGCACGGCCAGCACGAAGGGCAGCACCGGGAGAGCGCCGGCCAGCGCGGGCACGATCAGCATGGCCGCGGGGACCTGCCGGAGGGCGGCGAGCGCGGCCACGCCCAGCGGGAGCAGCAGGGCCGTGGTGAGGAACTGCGGATTCCGGACGGCGACGAGGAGCTCGACCCACAGCCGGCCGCACCAGGCGTTCCTCGCGAGCGGGCGGGATCCGCGCAGCACGGACGCGCCGGTGCGTGTCCTCTCGGGGCCGCGCTGACGGGAGCCGGCCCAGAGCACGAGTGCCGCGAGCAGCATCCAGACGGCGGCCGCAGCCGCGGCGCCGGGTTCGAAGGAGACCGCCGCGCGGGCGAAGATCCGCGAGGGAAGGAGCTCGGCCGGCGACCACCCTGCGGCGAGGATCGAGGGTGGCGCGAGGATGTCCGGCGCGGTCGCGGCGAGCACCGCGGCGATCGCGACCGCGCCCGCGAACGTCGCGGCGTACGGCGCGGGCAGCCGCACCCATGAGCGGCCTGCCGTCTGCAGCAGCGAGAAGAGGCCGACCGTCACCACGAGCGCGACCAGCAGCAGGAGGGCGTAGGCGACGAGCCCGAGCGCGATCCCGCCGGGGCCGGAACCGGTGCGCACGACCACCACGACCGAGGTGCTGGTGAGGGCGGCGCTGTACAGCAGTCCGGCGGCGAGCACCGGCACGAGCTGGCCGATCCTGGCCTCCGCGCGGCTCACGGGAAGCAGATCCAGGAGGTTCTGCAGCGCCGTGCGGGCGGGCGCCGAGACGCACAGCACCACGGCCACGAGTCCCGCGGTCAGCGCGGCCGCGGCGAAGGACGTGCGCACCAGGGAGGACCGGAGCTCCGCCGGCACCTCGGCGGTCAGCTGCTGCCCCGCCACGAGGGCGAGCGAGAGCCCGAACAGGGCGGCGAGGACGCCGCCGAGCGACGCACCGATCCGCACCGCGCGGGTCGTGGTGCCGAGCAGTCGCGCGACCTCCCTCGTCCACAGCACCAGTGAGGCCGCGCCGACCGCGCCGACGCGGCGGAGGCCGCTCATCCGGCCGCCTTCATTCGGCGGTGCGCGCCCGACGCGTGCGGCGTCCGAGGAGCATCCGCACGACGACGTACGCGACCGCGATGGCGCCGCCCGCGACGATCATCCCGACGGCGTCCGGGACGAAGTTCAGAGCCACGGCGCCGTTCTCCGTCGACCGCCAGATCCGGATGATCCCGGGGATCACGACGTCGCGGTGGGTGAAGAACGCCATCACCAGCGCTCCGACGAGCGCGAAGAAGACGGTGCACACGCCGATGGTGCCGCCGGCGAGGCAGTGCAGGAGGAATCTGATGCCCGTGGTCATGGGGCCCTCTCGTTCGAAGTGGATGTCAGGTGAAGATCGAGGCGATCCGCTCGGCCCGCCGTTCGGCGTCGTCCCGACGGCCGGTGACGTGCAGGAAGAGGTCCTCGAGCGACCGGCAGTCGGGCGCGGCCGCGATCAGGCGGGCGGGCGATCCGGTCGCGACGACCCGACCGCGGTCGATGACGGTGACCTCGTCGCAGTCGCGTTCCGCGCGGATCATGTCGTGCGTGGCGACGAGCACGGCGCGTCCTCCTCGCGCGTAGGCGAGGAGGAGGCGCCGCACCGCTGCGGCCGCGTCGGGATCGAGACCGCGGAACGGCTCGTCGAGCAGGAGCAGGGACGGCTCGTGCATGACGGCCGCGATGAGCTGCAGCTTGCGCTGCATCCCATGGGAGTACTCCGCGACCGCGGAGGGGAGATCGGCGTCGATCCCCAGCGCCTCGGCGAGCGCGAGTGCGCGTGCCTCATCGTCCCTGCCGCGCAGCGCATCGTGGAAGCGGAGGTACTCGCGCCCGGTCAGCACGCCGGGGAGCGGGAGGTCGTCGGGCGCGAACCCCAGTTCACGCCGGCTCCTCTTGTCTCCGACGTCGACCCCGGCGATGCGGACGCCTCCCCGGCTGGGCGCCACGAGGCCGGCGACGATGTGGAGGGCGGTGGTCTTGCCGGAGCCGTTCGGGCCGAGCACACCGTGGATGCGCCCCGCCGGCAGCGTGAGCGAGACGTCGTGGAGCACCGTCTTCGCCCCGTAGCTCTTGGTGAGCGCCTGCGCGCTCAGCACCGCCATCCCCATCATCCGCACCCGTCGACCTAGGAGTGGCAGTACATCTTCCAGGTGCCGCCCTTCTGCCACGCGGGCATGTCCACGGCCGGCCATCCGCCCTGGCTCCGGCAGTAGATGAACCAGGCCGTGAAGAGCCCGAGGGCGATCACCACGGCGATCGCGATCACGATGATCCACCAGAAGCCGTCCTGACGGACCGTCAGCGAAGCGCCGATCCGCTCCCGCCCCCTCTCGATCGCGCTGGCCAGGTTGTTCTGCATCGACACGGTCGCGGCTGTCAAAGACATGCGGCCTCCTTCTCTCGTACGTGCTCTGACCCCGGATCGGTCGGATCCGATCCGGGAGTGCTCCGATGCTAGGAACGGGCGCGACGCGGGCGCGTCTGCCTTTCGTCTCGACCTGGCTCCCGTTCGCCCACGTCCGGCGCGACCACCATCCACGCACGGCGGCCCTCTGGTTCTCGGGCGGATCCGCCGACCGTCTGCGCACGGCCTTCTGCTCGGGCGGGCGCGCCGATATCTTCGAGGAATGCACACGCCTCTGCCGGAGCAGACCCTGACCCGCCCCGCCCGTTTCGCGATCGGCACGAGGACGTGGTCGATCGTGCGTCTGGTCGGGGCGATCGCGATCCTCGCCGCGGTCGTGAACCAGCTCGTCGTGACCCTCGGCATCGCACTGCAGGCGACCACCCCGTACGGCTCGCACGTGCCGACGGTCGTGGCCAACTTCCTCAGCTTCTTCACGATCGAGTCGAACGTGCTGTCGGCGGTGGCGCTGATCCTCGCCGCGATCTGGGGCCTCCGCGTCACCGCCTCGTCGACGGGACCGGGGGCCGACGCCGTCGAGCCGCGCTGGCTGGCGATCCTGCTCGCCTGCACGTCGACCTACATGATCGTGACCGGCATCGTCTACAACACGCTGCTGCGCGGCATCGAGCTGCCGCAGGGATCCACGGTCGCGTGGGCGAACGAGATGATGCACGTCGTCGGGCCGCTCATCCTGCTCGCCGATGTGCTGCTCGCCCCTCGTCGGCGCTGCCTCGGCTGGGGTGTGCTCGGCGTCGTCGCGGCCTTCCCCATCGTGTGGGCCGTGTACACGCTGATCCGCGCGGACCTCGTGATCAGCCCCCGCACGGGCGAGACCGGGTGGTACCCCTACCCGTTCCTGGACCCCCGGCTCGTCCCCGGCGAGTACCTCGGCGTCGCCGGCTACATCGTCGGGATCGCCGTCGCGATCCTCGTGGTGGGCGCCGGGGTGATCTGGGTCTCCCGCAAGCGCGGGAACTGACGAAGCGGCGCGGGCCGGATAGCCGACCCACGCCGCTCAGACCGCGTCAGAAGCACGTGATGACGGGCGTGCTGATCCGGATGTCGTCGTTCGCCAGAGCCGGGTTCGGTTTCGTCCCCATCGCGAAGTTGATGTCGACGGGGATGGTTCCGGTCGTCGTCGCCGTGAACGTCGCCGTGTAGGTGCCGTAGTTGTGCGGCGCGCTCCCGCCCGGCCACACCGGCAGGACTCCCGTCCGGCTCTGCGCCTGCCAGACCTGCGCCCCGCCGACGACCAGAGCGATCGCGGACGGCACGGCCTGCGTGATGTCCCACTTCCCGTAGTTCATGTCGGCCCGGAACGTGAACGTGTACGTCTTGCCGGCCTGGACCGCGATGGTGGTGCGCTTCCTGATCACGGCCACCGTGGTGGCGGTATCGCCGTTCTCGCTCCAGAACTCGAAGAAGTTCGGCGCAAGGATGTCCTCCTGGCGCCCGCCGGGCGTGCCGGAAGCGACCTCGAACGGCCCCCAGACCGCCGGTGACGTGATGTCAGGGCACGCGGCGACCGACGCCGCCGCGAGCGGAGCGCTCACCGCCGCCGCGATCACCGGAACGCTCCACGCGGCACCCTTGACCAGGGTCCGGCGGCTGATGCGCGAGGGGCCCCTCACGCTCCTGCCCATCGCGTCTGCTCTGGCCGGGTATCTTTCGTCGCTCGTCATTCCTGTCTCCCCTTTGCTGACGGGCACGGTCGCCTCGTCCCGCACAGAACCGTGACATGTGACCGGGCACGGGCCGATCCCTGCGGAGAAACTGACGCACAACCGGTCAATTCCTGCGCGACCAGGGCTGCAGCGGCGAGAAGGGCCGACACGGAGAGAGCCACGGTGAGCTCGGCGAGCTGCGGGTCGCCCGCCTCATCGCTGGCGAGCGGCGAGGGGCACCCGACATACTGGCTGTCTATGCGCCGTTCCTCCGCTCCCAGACCTTCTCGAAGGTCGAGATGAGCGCGGAGGGGAGCCGAGAGGCACGGCGCAGGCATGACGACCGGGGGCGTCGAGACACGCTGAGCATGGGGAAGGAAGCCGCAGAGCAGTGCGATGATTTCGGCTGGACGCCGACGGGCACGATCGATCCCACGCTCTTCGCGAAGGTGTCTCAGCAACCCGGTTACGGGGTGGGACGAGCGTGGTCGGCGAAGGCGACCTACGACCTCTCCCACGCACCGAAACGCATCTATCTAGTGCATACGGTGGAGGGCGGCTTCGACTTCACGGTCGACGGCGAAACCGTCACGACCCGAGCAGGGCAGCTTGTGCTGCTCGACGGCGACGCACCGACCTCCGCCCGCACTCGCGCCGCGACCGCCCGTTTCGTCTGGCACCTCACGCCGACCTTCCTCAGCCCGCGAAGCCATCGATTCCGATTCCATGAACCCCTGTCCGTCGACAACGGGACCATGCAGGGCCTCATGGCGCTCACGAACGCGACGCTCCGCCGCCCCGAACCCGGGCCGGCGAGCACGCACGTCGGGCACGCGCTGGAGCACTTGATCGCAGGCGCTCTGCAAGAAGCCGGGACGCTGCCGGGCACGGCCGATGCCGTGCACCGGGATGATCTCTTCACTGCCGCACAGGGCGTGATCGAGTCGCACTTCCGAGACCCCGCCTTCGACGTCAACCGGCTCGCCCGGGAGCTCTCCAGCACCACCCGGCACGTCCACGCGGCCTTCCGCACGTTCGGCACCACGCCTCGCCGGCAGATCGAGGAACGCCGTATCGCCGAGTTCGAGCGCCTCACCCCGCAGATACTCACCCTCGCGCAGGCCGTCGAACGAGCGGGGTTCAGCTCGATCCGTCAGTACACGCGGGCCGCCGCGCGTCACGCCGGGCCGCAGCACGATCGAGCTGCTCTGACCGCCGACGACATCCGGAATCAGCGCCTCTCCGATCAACGCTGACGCCTGGTGCGACCACCGACCGGATCCGGCCCGCGCCGCCGACCTCGGCCCCCGTCGAAACCCGCGAAACGCCGCCGATAGACTGGATCCCATGTCCAAGGTCCTCCAGTCCCTGCCCGTCGGCGAGCGCGTCGGCATCGCCTTCTCGGGAGGTCTCGACACCTCCGTGGCCGTCGCGTGGATGCGCGACAAGGGTGCTGTCCCGTACACGTACACGGGCGACCTCGGCCAGCCCGATGAGGACGACATCGCCTCGATCCCGGGCCGTGCGCTCGAGTACGGCGCCGAGGACTCGCGCCTGATCGACTGCAAGACCGCGCTCGTCGAGGAGGGCTTCGTCGCCCTGTCCTGCGGCGCGTTCCACATCCGCTCCGGCGGCAAGACCTACTTCAACACGACGCCGATCGGCCGCGCCGTCACGGGCACGCTGCTGGTGCGCGCCATGAAGGAGGACGGCGTCGACATCTGGGGCGACGGCTCCACCTACAAGGGCAACGACATCGAGCGGTTCTACCGCTACGGCCTGCTGGCCAACCCGCGCCTGCGCATCTACAAGCCCTGGCTCGACGCCGACTTCGTCACCGAGCTCGGCGGACGCCAGGAGATGAGCGAGTGGCTCGTCGCGCACGGGTTCCCGTACCGCGACTCCGCCGAGAAGGCGTACTCCACCGACGCCAACATCTGGGGCGCCACGCACGAGGCGAAGACCCTCGAGCACCTGGACGTGTCGCTCGAGACCGTCGACCCGATCATGGGTGTGAAGTACTGGGATCCCTCCGTCGCGATCGAGAGCGAGGACGTCACGGTGACCTTCGCCGGCGGTCGTCCCGTCGCGCTCAACGGCGTCGAGTTCGCGGATCCGGTGGAGCTCGTCTTCGAGGCGAACCGCATCGGCGGACGCCACGGCCTGGGCATGAGCGACCAGATCGAGAACCGCATCATCGAGGCGAAGTCGCGCGGCATCTACGAGGCCCCCGGAATGGCGCTCCTCTTCATCGCCTACGAGCGCCTCGTCAACGGCATCCTCAACGAGGACACCCTCGCGACCTACCACGAGCAGGGCCGGCGCCTGGGCCGCCTCATGTACGAGGGCCGCTGGCTCGAGCCGCAGTCGCTCATGCTGCGCGAGTCGATCCAGCGCTGGGTCGGATCCACGATCTCGGGCACCGTCACGATCCGCCTGCGCCGCGGCGACGACTGGACGATCCTCGACACCGTCTCCCCCAACCTCTCCTACGGCCCGGAGAAGCTGTCCATGGAGCGCGTCGGCGACGCCGCCTTCGGCCCGGTCGACCGGATCGGCCAGCTCACGATGCGCAACCTCGACATCGCCGACTCCCGTGCGCGCCTCGAGCAGTACGCGGGGCTCGGCCTCGTCGGCGGTGCGACGGGCGAGCTCGTCGGCCGCGTGACGGCGGGCGAGTCCGGCGAGATCGCGGCCGCGGTCGAGGGCACCACCCTCGCCGACACCGAGGAGGCCCTGGCGGACGCGGTGGACGCCGCGAGCGAGGGCGCCGCGTTCGACTCCGGCACGGACTGAGCGGGGAGGGCGCATCAGCCCTCCCCGAATGGATCCGAAAGAGTAGCGAAAAGCTTATCTTTACCAAAAATCAGTGATAAGCTTTTGCGCATGATCGCCGTGATCCTCGATATCGTCGGCTCCCGCAGCCTCGACGACCGCTCGGACGCCCAGCACGCACTCGATGACGCGATCGCGCGCGTGGAAGCCGACAGGCCTCTCGCCGCGAGCCCGCTCCGACCCACGGTGGGAGACGAGCAGCAGGGCCTCTACCCCACGCTCGAGACCGCGCTCGCAGCGCTGACCCTGCTGCGGCTCGCACTGCCCGAGGGGATCGACTGCCGGTTCGGCGTGGGCATCGGCCCCGTCGAGGAGATCCCCACCGCCGCGGGAGGACTGCCCGAGGGGCCGGGCTGGTGGGCCGCGCGGGCTGCGATCGAGCACACGCACGCCCTCCAGCGCCGCACCGTGCCCGGCGCGCGCACCTGGGTGATCGCACACGAGGCCGAGCCCGAGGCGACGCACCTCCTCGCCCGCCAGGCCAACATCGCGCTGCTGACCCGCGACCAGCTCATCACCGACATGAGCCCCCGCACCCGGCGGCTCACCTACGGCCGCCACCTGGGTGTCATGCAGCGCGAGCTCGCCGCCGCGGAGGGCGTCACCCAGCCCGCGGTCTCGCAGGCGCTCGCCTCGTCCGGGGCGGGCGCCGTGCTCGAGGGACTCCGGCTGCTCCTGGCCTGAGCGCCCACCTCAGGGACCGCGCGTCTCTTCGCGTTCGCCACCCCGGAACGCTCCTGGCGTGGTTCCGGTGCGGTGGCGGAAGTACTTCGAGAAGTTCGCGGCATCGTCGAAGCCGAGCCGTGCGGCGATCGCGGCGACCGCGATCTGTTCATGCGCCAGGAGGCGTTTCGCCTCGAGGATCACGCGACGGTCGATGAGACCCTTCGCGCTGGTTCCCGCGTGCGCCCGCGCGAGCCGGTTGAGCGTGCGCTCCGAATAGCCGAGGCGCCGCGCATACCAGGCCGCCGTGCGATGCTCCGCGAAGCTGCGCTCGACCTCGTCGAAGAACCAGTGAAACGCCTCCGGCGGCTCCGCCTCCGGCACGGCGCGAGTCGTGGTCGTGCCGGCGAGGGCGAGCAACGCCGCTGCGAGCGTGTGCCGCGCGGCGTGGGTCGACGCCCGTGGGGCGATCGCCGGGGCGCCAGGAGGTTCCGTCGCGAGTGCGGTGAGACCTGCGAGCAGGACGGCGAACGCCCCGCCCCCGGTCGCCGCGCCCGGCCAGTGGTTCCGGGAGAACCCGCCGAGGGATCGGAGCAGCGCGACGGTCTCCGGGGGGAGGGCGATGGGGTCGAACATCACGACGGCTCCTTCGAGTCGACGCATGTCCCCCCAGAGCTGCACCTGCCCGAGATGCACCCAGAGGACGTCGCCGGCGGAGAGCGCGTAACGGGCGAAATCGACCTCGTGCGCGCTTTCGCCTCGGTCGATCGCGAGCAGCAGCTCGAAATCGGGTCGTTGCAGTGCGGCGAACTCGGCAAGTCCCGCACGGGTACGGATCCGGTCGATCGTGGTCACCTCGATCGACGAGCGCTGCGCATCCGCAGGGCTGTAGGGGATCCGCCTCACCCCTGATGTCCGAAATTCACCACGTTCTGTCCCGGTTGGACCGTGTTCTCCGCCCGCCATGAGCATAGTTTTACACCAACAGAGGTGACAGGTCCCAGACATTCGCCGTCACCCGTCCTCCACTCGAAGAGAAAGTTCCGCAGAGAAACGACATGACCGAGCTCACCATCACCGTCCTGGACGCACCGGCGTCGTCCCTGCACAAGACGAGCGTGCTCGTCACCGGAGAGACCGAGGCGGTACTCGTCGACGCGGGGTTCACTCGCGCCGATGGGCACCGGATCACCGCGGCGATCCTCGACGCCGGCAAGACGCTGACCACCGTTCTCGTGACCGGCGGCGATCCCGACTTCTACTTCGGCGCCGAGGTCATCGCCGACGCGTTCCCCGATGCCCGGTTCCTCGCTCCGAGCGACGTGATCGAGCACATCCGGCACAGCTACGAGGGCAAGCTGCAGGCCTGGGCGCACCTGGGCGCGAACCTGCCCACCCGGCTCGTCGAGCTGACCGCGTTCGACGGCGGCGAGATCGCCATCGACGATCGCAGCATCGAGCTGCGCAGCGCCGGCGACGACCTCGGCGATCGCCGCTGGTTCGTCTACGACGCCGCGCAGCGCGCGATCTTCGGCGGGATCCTGCTGTTCGAAGGCCTGCACGTGTGGACCGCCGACACCGGGACCTCCGAGGCCCGCAGCCTCTGGCTCCGTGCACTCGACGCATTCGAGTCGCTGGACCCGACCTTCGTCGTCGCCGGTCACCGCGTCGCGGATGCGCCGACCGACCGCACCGCGATCGAGTACACCCGCGCGTACCTGAAGCGCTTCGAGGACGTCATCGCCGCGTCCGTCGACGCTGCGGCAGCCGAGCAGACACTGCTCGGCGAGTACCCCGAAGCCGGGTTGCAGATCGCCGCGTCGCTCGGTACCAAGGTCGCGAAGGGAGAGATGTCATGGGGCTGAACGAGTCGACCGAACCCGCGGACGTCGTCCGCAGGCAGTACCTCGCGTCGGCCGCGGGCGATCTCGCGGCCCTGCGGGCGACCCTTGCCCCCGACGTGGAGTGGACCGAGATGGCGGGCTTCCCGCTCGCCGGCACCTACCGCACTCCCGAAGGCGTCACCGCGAATGTGATGGAGGTGCTGGGACGGGACTGGACGGGCTGGACCGCGCACGACGACAGCTACGTCGTCGACGGCGAGAACGTCGTCGTACTGGCCCGCTACACGGCCCGCAACGACGCGACCGGCAAGGATCTGAACGTGCGGGTGGCTCACCACTTCGTGGTGCGGGGCGGCCTGATCGTGCGCTTCGAGCAGTTCGTCGACACCGCTCTCGTCCGCGACGCGATGGCCTGAGCCTCAGCCGCCTCCGGCGTGGAGGGCGTCTCGTCGCTCTCCACGCCGGATCCGCCGCACTCAGCTAACTTGCACACTCATGTGCACGTTAGGCGTACACTGGTCCGGTGACAGACACCACCGCACCCCGCCGCCAGCGCAGGGACGCCGCCGAGAACCGGGCCGGCATCCTCGTCGCCGCCTCGCAGACCCTGGCCGTGGATCCGCACGCCTCCGTCGACCAGATCGCCCGCGCGGCCGGCCTCAGCCGCCGCGCCCTGTACGGCCACTTCGACGACCGCACCGCGCTCGTGCACGCGCTCATCTCCGCCGGCGCCGCCCGCTTCAACGCCGTCGCGCAGCGGGTCGACGACGCCGACAGCCGCATCGCGCTGGCGCGCCTCACCGCCGACCTGTGGCGCGAGGCGGCGCACGTGCAGGTGGCCGCGGCGATCGCGCTCGACGAGGCGCACGTCGAGGAGACCGCCGCCGCCCTCGCACCCCTGCGGCGCGTGCTCGCGGCGCTCGTCCGCCGCGGCCAGGACGACGGCGAGCTGCGCCAGGACATGGCCGCGCCGACGCTCGCCCGCCTCATCGAGGAGAGCGCCCGCACCGTCGTCACCCGCACCGACGCCTCCTCCCCCATCGCGGGGGACATCGCGGTGCGCGCCGTGCTCAGCGTCGCCGGGCTCGGCTGGCGCGAGATCGACGCGCTGCTCGCCGCGCACCCCGAACTCTCCGCGACCGGTGCGCCGGATACGCTTGCCACGATTCCCGCCGAGGAGGGCCGCGCATGAGGATCGCCGTGCACGACATCAGCAAGGGCAAGAAGGGCCACGCGCTGCCCCGCACGTCGCTGGAGATCGAGACGGGCCACGCCAGGTTCGTGCTCGCCGAGACCGAGCTGCGCCCCACCGTGCTGGGGCTCATCGCCACCGGCCGCATGCGCCCCGACACGGGCGAGGTCACGATCGACGGCACGCGCAACGACCGAGACCTGCGCCGCCGCATGGCGCTCGTCGACGCGCCGGAGGTCAGCGACCCGCACCCCGGCGTGACGCTCGCCGCGGTCGTGGGCGAGGAGCTCATGTTCGCCGGCCTCCCCGCGACCCCGCTGCACGCCCGGCGCTGGCTGGAGCAGATCGGCTACGCCGAGCTCGCCGCGCAGCCGATCGGCACGATCAAGCCGTCCGTGCGCGTGCGCGTGATGGCGGAGCTCGCGGTGCTGCGCGACGACGTCGAGGGCTTCGTGCTGGTCTCGCCCGACCGTCACGGCGGGCGCCCGGAGGGCTGGTGGCGCATCGCCACGGAGTTCGCCGAGCGCGGCTTCGCCGTGCTCGTGATCGTCGGCGGATCCGCGGCCGCCGTCATCGAGCGGCTCCCCGAGGCGCTCCAGACCGACTACCCGTCCAACGCCACCGTGCCCGTGCGCCCGCTCGCCGACGTGACCGGATCCACCACCGTGCGGGATGCGGATCCGGAACCGGTCCCCTCCGAGGTCGTCGAGCGAGCGGCGGTCGTTGAGCGAGCGGCGGTCGTTGAGCGAGCGGAGCGAGACGAAACGCCGCAACCGGATGAGCACCGAGTTTCGTCTCAGTCGCCTGCGGCGTCTTCGCTCAACGACCCCGTGCCGGACGACGTCCCTGCGGCGAGCACCGGGATCGACGACACCACCGCCGACACCGACACCGGCACCGGCACCCCCACCCCCACCACCGAGACCGAGAACGGAGCCGCGCGATGAAGATCCCCGCGATGATCGGCGCCGAGCTGCGCCGGCTGACCGCGAGCCCCATGGCCGTGATCGCCCTGATCGCCCTGATGGCCGTGCCGATCCTGTACGGCGGGCTCTACCTCTGGGCCAACCAGGATCCCTACGGGAAGTTCAGCGAGGTCCCGGTCGGACTCGTCGTGGAGGACACCGGTGCGACCTCGAACGGCACCACCACGAACTACGGCGAGAAGGTCGCCGACAACCTCGTCGAGGGCAAGGCGTTCGACTGGAACCGGATGAGCGCGGGCGCCGCGCGTTCCGCCCTCAAGAACGGCGACGTCGACTTCACCGTGACGATCCCGAAGACGTTCTCCGAGGCGCTGCTGTCCGCCTCCGGCACGAGCCCCCACCAGGCGCGGATCGAGCTCGAGACGAACGACGCCAACAACTACCTCGCGTCGTCGATCGGATCCGGCGCGGTCGAGAAGATCCGCCGATCGGTCGCCGAGATGGTCGGCCAGGAGGCGGCCGACAAGCTGCTCACGGGCCTGAGCGATGTGCGCGGCAAGCTCGAGGAGGCGGCGGACGGCGCGTCCCAGCTGTACGACGGCGCGAACACCGCGGTCTCGGGCAGCGGCCAGCTCGCCGACGGCACGTCCCAGCTGGCCGACGGCGCCTCGCAGCTCGCCGGCGGCACGGCGCAGATCGCGGACGGCTCCCAGCAGCTCGCCGCCGGTGCGGCGACCCTCGCGGACGGCGCGCAGCAGGTGAGCGCCGGCAACCAGCAGATCGCGCAGTACGCGGACCAGGCCGGATCCCTCGTGCAGCAGGCGACGAACGCGCTGCCCCAGGCGCGCAGCGACATCGCCGCCGCGCTCGCGGACCGTGGCATGTCGCAGGCCGACATCGACGCGATCCTGGCGAAGCTGGATCCGCTCGGCGACAAGCTCCGCAGCGGCAACGACACCGTGCAGGGCGCGGTCGGCAAGATCGACCAGCTCGCCGACGGCAGCGCCCAGGTCGCATCCGGCAGCGCCACCCTCGCCGACAAGTCCCAGCAGCTCGCGGACGGCGCGCAGACCGCCGCCACGGGCGCCGCGACTCTGAGCACGGGCGCGGCCGCCGCCCGCGACGGCGCGAAGAGCCTGCACGACGGCCTCGGGACGCTCAGCACCGGCATCGGCACGCTGCGCGACGGCCTGAAGGCCGGCGTCGACGCGATCCCGTCGTCCACCCCCGAGCTGCGCGAGCAGCAGGCGAAGACGATCGCGAACCCGGTCGACGTGTCCAGCGACAAGGTCGCCGCCGCCAAGGACTACGGCCAGGGCCTCGCGCCGTTCTTCGCCGCACTGGCCGGCTGGATCGGCATCTACGCACTGTTCCTGATCATCAAGCCGATCTCGCGCCGCGCGGTGACGGCGCTGCACTCGCCGATCCGGATCACCCTCGCCGGATGGCTCACGCCCGCGGCGTTCGGCGCCCTGCAGATGCTCGGCCTGCTCGGCGTGCTCGCCTGGGCGCTCGGGTTCACCTTCCAGAACGGATGGGGCGCGCTCGGGATCATGGTGCTCGCCTCGGCGACGTACGCCGCGATCATCCTCGCGCTGAACGTGTGGCTGGGATCCGTGGGCCAGTTCATGGGTCTCGTGCTCATGGTGCTGCAGCTCGTGACGGCGGGCGGCACCTTCCCGTGGCAGACGCTGCCCGCGCCCCTCGCCGCCCTGCACCACGTGCTGCCGATGGGCTATGTGGTCGACGCGATGAGACAGCTCATGTACGGCGGCCAGGTCGGCCGGGCGATGACCGACCTCGCCGTGCTGGGGATCTGGATGGTCGGCTCGCTGCTGATCGCGATGATCGGCGTGACGAGGATGACGCACAAGCGCACCCTGCGCGACCTGCAGCCCAGCCTGATCGGCTGAGCCGCGGCACGCCTCTATCCGAGTCGTCCCCGCCAGCGGAGCCTATGGTGTGCGCTGACGGGGACGACTCGGAAAGTAGGGGACCCGCAGGGGGGCGAGGGCGGTGCCCGCTCCGGTGGACGGCGGCGGCTGCGGCGGCTGCGGTGGCGGCGGGCGGGCGCCCTCCCGCGCGCTAGGATGCGAGGACGTCTCGCGGTGCTGCGACCCGATCCTTCCGACCGTGAGACTCCGTGTCACTCGAAGGAGCAGCGATGTCGTCAGCCGCACCCGCCGCGAAGCCCCGCCGCCGCACCGGGCGGATCATCGGCCGCGTCGCCTTCGGCGTGATCGCCGCAATCGTGATCCTCGCCACGGCGGCTGCGCTGTTCCTGGTGTGGACCGTGCAGCGCTCGTTCCCGCAGACCTCGGGAGACCTCGCCCTCAAGGGGCTGAAGGCGCAGGTGACCGTGCAGCGCGACGACCGCGGGATCCCCACGGTCACCGCCGACAACAGCCACGACCTCTTCTTCGCGCAGGGTTTCGTGCATGCGCAGGACCGGTTCTGGGAGATGGACTTCCGGCGGCACGTGACGAGCGGCAGGGTCGCCGAGCTGTTCGGATCCTCCCAGGTCGCCACCGACGAGTTCCTGCGCACGCTGGACTGGCACGGCATCGCCGAGAAGGAGGTCGCGGCGATGGATCCCACCACCCGCGGCTACTACGAGGCGTACGCCGAAGGCGTGAACGCCTACCTCGCCGATCACAAGGGCGCGGAGGCGTCGTTCGAGTATGCCGTGGTCGGCATGAACAACCCCGGCTACACGATCGCACCGTGGACGCCGGCCGACTCGGTCGCGTGGCTCAAGGCGATGGCCTGGGATCTGCGCGGCAACGTCGAGAGCGAGACGACGCGCGCGCTGCTCGCGCCCACCGTCGATGCCGCCACCATGAACGAGATCTACCCGGCGTACCCCTTCGATCGGCACCCCATGATCGTGCCGACCATCACCCCCATGGAGCGGGTCGGAGCCGACGCGGCGAGTGCGTCGGGCGGGACGGGCTCCAACACGGCGGCGGGGAACGCCCCCGGCTCCACGCCGGCGCCGACCGCTGCGCCCACGGCGAGCGCGCCGGGCGCGGTGCGCTGGACGACCGCCGGCAGCACGCTCGAGGCCGTGCAGACGCTGCTCGGGAACCCGGGCGAGGGGATCGGATCCAACTCCTGGGTGGTCTCCGGCTCCCTCACCGTGAGCGGCAAGCCACTGCTCGCGAACGACCCGCACCTGGGCGCGGCCCTCCCCTCGGTCTGGTACCAGATGCAGCTGCGCTGCCGCACGGTGAGCGCCGCCTGCCCGTTCGACGTGGGCGGATTCTCGTTCTCGGGGCTGCCGAGCATCGTGATCGGGCACAACGCGGACATCGCCTGGGGGTTCACGAACCTGACCACCGATGTGGCCGACCTCTACATCGAGAAGGTCGACGGCGATTCGTACTGGCGCGACGGCGTGCGCGTCCCGCTGCAGACGCGCACCGAGACCGTCAAGGTCGCCGGCGGGGACGACATCACCCTCACGATCCGCTCGACCGTGCACGGCCCGATCGTGTCCGGCCTGACCGACGACTTCACGACTCTCGCGAAGACCCCGATCGTGGGGCTCGCCCAGGCGGGCTCACCGGGAGGGGAGACGGGCGTCGCCCCCGGCGCCGCCGCAGACGCGCTCCCCGGTCAGTACGCCGTGAGCCTGCGCTGGACGGCACTGGATCCGGGCACCACCTCGACGGCCATCTTCGCGATGAACACCGCGAAGGACTTCGCCGGCTTCCGGCACGCGGCATCGCTGTTCGACGTCCCTGCGCAGAACCTCGTCTACGCCGACCAGAAGGGGAACATCGGCTACCAGACGCCGGGCCGCCTGCCGATCCGGGGCGCGGGGAACGGCTACTTCCCGCAGCCGGGATGGACGAGCGCCTCCGACTGGACCGGATACATCCCCTTCGAGAAGCTCCCCGTCTCCTACAACCCGGACGAGGGCTACATCGTGACCGCGAACAACGCGATCGTCCCGGACGGCTATCCGTACTTCCTCTCCAGGGACTGGGACTACGGCTACCGCGCCGCCCGGATCGCCGAGCTCATCGAACGTACGGTGAAGCAGCACGCCCTGACCGCGCAGGACATGCGCAACATCCAGTTCGACCAGCAGAGCTGGATTGGCAAACAGCTCGCCGCGGAGATGCAGGAGCTCCCGCCCTCGAAGGACGCCGGCGCGCGCGGGGCCGTCGAGCTGCTCAAGACCTGGGACGCGCAGGCCGCCGCCGATTCGCCCGCCGCGGCCTACGCGAACGTGCTCTGGCAGCACCTGGCGCTGAACCTGTTCGCGAACCGCGAGCATCCGCTGCCGATGGACGGGCAGGGGCGTCTCTTCACGGTCGTGGGCCCCATGCTGGAGAACCCGGACGACCCGCTGTGGACCAACGCGACGATCGGCGTCACGGGCCGGGACGAGATGCTGGCGCTGTCGGCGAAGCAGGCGTATGACGAGCTCGTGAAGGCGCAGGGGTCGGATCCCAATCGGTGGAGCTGGGGCGATCTGCACGCCATCACGCTCACGCACCAGACGCTCGGCAAGAGCGGCATCGCGCCGATCGAGTGGCTGTTCAACCGCGGGCCGTATCCGGTCGGCGGTGGGTCCTCGCTCGTTGACGCCACGGGCTGGACGCTCGGCGGCTCCTACGCGACGACCACGGTGCCGTCGATGCGGATGGTGGTCGACCTCTCCGACTTCGACGCATCCAGCTGGATCCACCTCACGGGCGCGAGCGGCCACGCCTTCAGCCCGCACTACACGGACCAGACCGAGAACTGGTCGAAGGGCCTGCAGTCCCCCTGGCCGTTCTCCCGCAAGGCCGTCGCCGCCGCCACCGTCGACACCCTGGTGCTGAGGCCCCCCACAGCCTGACCCCCCTTGCTCTCCTCTACTTTCGAGTCGTCCCCGCCAGCGGAGCCCATGGCGTGCGCTGACGGGGACGACTCGAAGAAAAGGTCAGGCCTGCGGGGTGGGGGGATCCGCGGGGAGGCGCAGGAGGCGTGTCTGCGTCTGTGCGGAGATCAGCATCAGGACCCAGGCCAGGGCGAACACGAGCCCGATGATGAGCGCAACCGCGCCGACGAAGGTCAGTGTGGGGTCGCCGGGCGCCATCGCCATCAGCACGATGCCACCCGCGATGCCGAGCAGCGCCAGCCCGAACATGACCCACACGACGACACGCAGAATGACGATCGCCCGGTGCGCGTGGAAGACGGGCCTGATGCCGGAACGCGTCCACACGTAGTGCGACCAGCGCGCACCCGTCCACCAGCGCGTCGCAGCGCGGGTGACCGGATACCAGCCCGCGCCAGGACCCTCCTGCTCGCCGGGCAGCGGTCGCACGAGGTCGGGATGGACCGGCGAGGAGAGCGGTGCCGGAACGGCACGAACGGCGGCGGTGCGTGCGGCGATGACGAACCAGAGCACTCCGAGAGCCATGAGCGGGAGTCCGGTCCCGACGTAGGACCCGGTCGGCAGCGAGAGCAGCAGCTGCAGAGCCCCGAGGGCCAGGAACAACCCACCGAGCACCCACGCCATCACCGGCTGTTCGACGGCGACTCCATCCGTGCCGAAACGGCCGTCCTTGATCCGGAATCCCGTCCAGTACCGCCCCTCCCACCAGCGCAGCAATCCGCCGGTCAGCTCGTACCATCCGGGCGCCGGCAGGGTCGCGGCGGGCATCACGCGCGCAGCCGACCCGCCCCATGCGGGCGGCGCGACGGATGCGGGAGCCGTCGGCGGTGCGAGCTGCGGCGCGTCGCGTTCGTACTCCGTCCATGCGGATCCATCCCACCAGCGCTCGCGCCCGGGAACCCCCGCGTCGTACCACCCCGGCTGCACGTCCATCGCGGCCCCCTCCGTCGCGTCGACTCTATCCGCCCCCGGATCCCCCCTGTCCCCCGTCCCCTCCTCTACTTTCGAGTCGTCCCCGCCAGCGGAGCCCATGGCGTGCGCTGACGGGGACGACTCGAAGGTGGTGAGCGCCCGGGGCGCGTGACTTCGCGCGTCGCCGGATGTGA
>NZ_NCKN01000138.1 GCF_002257455.1 Microbacterium sp. 13-71-7 | reverse complement strand
TCGGTGAGCCCAGAGTCGTACTTGATAGGGAGGGCGCTCGATGAAGACGTCGCAACTCAACGAATGCTCAAGGAACGCGGAGTTCACGTGACCGGGAGGAATGAGCTGACGGGCTTCCGTGGGACGGCCTTCAACCGAGGCGCAGGTTCAGTCGACGCGGATGTGTGTCTGGATGTCAGCGGGAGTCGAGTCGTGGCCGAGGACGGAGCAGACGTTACCCCTGCTGATCGCAACAACTTGGTGAGCATTCGCGTGCGCATGGTTCAGAGCGGTGCTGCGTTGAAGATTAGCGAGTCGAATCCAGGCGACGTCACATGCGCCGCGCGCTAGTCACGTTCGCTGCAGGACTGGGCGTCCTTATCTTTCAGGTCCTTCTGGTGAGCGGTCTTCACGCGATGACGGCCTCCGCCGAGTCGGTCACGGGGTGCAGCTTCGAGGCAGCAGCAGTGGGGTTCTGTGAGCCGGACGACGGCGGTGGTGTCACCATCGGCGACACCGACACCGAGGGTGGCAGTGGTTCCGGTGGTGCCGGCACCGGCGACCCAGCTCAGCCAGGCGGCGACACCCCATCTCCATCCCCGCAGGAGGTCTGTGCGGCAACGCCAGGGCCGCCGAGCGCGTACTGTCGCTCGCTCAGACCGGTGGGAGTGGCGGACGCCGTACCGATTGGTGGCTCCCCCGGCTGGAGCGTCACCATCACCGACCTCGCTCGTTTCGTCCCGTCCACCGCCACGGTCGACGGCGAGCCCGGCAACGTCGCGGTCGTCGGACTGCCGGCGAACTTCCTCAGCAGCGCGAAGACCGAGACGGTCCAGGGCACGGTCCTCGGCCGGGCGCTGAGCATCCGCTTCACGCCCGTGAACTACGCCTTCGACTACGGCGACGGTGAGAGCCGCGACAGTGCCGGTCCCGGCACCGCGTGGGATGCGAACGGGCAGGCGCAGTTCACGCCCACGAACACGAGCCACGTCTACAAGCAGGCCGGCCGCTACACGGTCACGGTCGCCGTCACCTACGCCGCCGACGTCGATCTCGGAGGTGGCTGGATCCCGATCCGCGGCACCTTGAACGGACCTCCCGCAGGTCAGGAGATCCGCGTCGTCAAGGCGCACACGGCACTCGTGCTGGGCACCTGTGCTGAGCGCCCGTCGGCTCCCGGCTGTTGAAGGCGGATTCCACAACCATTCAGCCAACCCATAAGGTCGTAACATCGCGGCACACGGTCACGAGCTCCCGATCTGCTCACTGCCGCCGCACACGCGCGACCCACGCAGGAAAGCAGGACTCTCATGGCAGAGAAGTACGACCAGGCCACATCGGATCCGGCGACGCGAACCCTCGACTCGGTCACCGGGATCAGCAAGAAGGGCCTTCCGACGGGAACCGTCGGCGTGCTCGGCGCCCTCGTGATCGGCATCTCGACGTGCGCGCCCGCCTACACGCTGACGGCCGCGGTCGGCCCGGCAGCGAGCGAAGTCGGCTACCAGACGCCCGCGATCTTCCTCATGGGCTTCATCCCGATGCTGCTCGTCGCGCTCGGCTACCGTGCGCTCAACTCGGCGATGCCGGACTCCGGCACGTCGTTCACCTGGGCGACGCGCGCGTTCGGACCCTGGATCGGCTGGATGGCCGGATGGGGGCTCGTCGCGGCGACGGTGCTCGTGCTCTCGAACCTCGCCGGCATCGCGGTGGAGTTCCTGTTCCAGTCGATCAGCATCCTCGTCGGCGACCCGTCGATCGCCGATCTGGCGGCGAACAAGTTCATCAACATCCTCGTCTGCCTCGCCTTCATGGCGCTCGCGACCTACATCTCCTACCGCGGCATGACGTCGACGAAGATCTTCCAGTACATCACCGTCATCTTCCAGATGGCCGTCATGGTCTGGTTCGTCGTCGCGATGTTCGTGGGCGCGGGCGACCCCGCCAACACGCAGGCGAAGATGCCGGAGCTGAGCTGGTTCAACCCGTTCGAGGTGTCGAGCTTCAGCGCCTTCGCGGCGGGCATCGCGGTCTCGATCTTCGTCTACTGGGGCTGGGACACCGTGCTGACCATGGGCGAGGAGACGAAGCCGTCCAAGGGCCGGCTCTCGACCGAGAGCAAGGCGGCGATGATCCTGGTCGGGATCCTCGTCGTCCTCTACGTCGGCACGGCGACGGCCACGGTCGCCTATGCCGGGCTCGGCGACGGTCCGACCGGCCTCGGCAACCCCGACATCATCGAGAACGTCTTCGCGGCGCTCGCCCACCCCGTCATGGGGCCGGCGGCGATCCTGCTCTCGCTCGCGATCCTGGTGAGCGCCATGGCGTCGATCAACTCCACGGCGATCTCGCCCGCGCGCACGCTGCTTGCGATGTCGCACTACGGCGCGCTGCCGCCGGCGATCAAGAAGGTGCACCCGAAGTACAAGTCGCCGCACGTGGCGCTGCTGCTCTCCTCGGTGGTCGCATCCGTGTTCTACGCGGTGATGCGCTTCATCAGCGAAGACGTGCTGTGGGACACGATCACCGCGCTCGGCATGATGGTCTGCTTCTACTACGGCATCACGGCGCTGGCGAGCCCCTGGTACTTCCGCAAGTCCGCGTTCCGCGAGGGCCTCGGATCCGTCATCTCGAAGGTCGTCCTCCCGGGGATCGGCGGGATCCTGCTGCTCATCGTCTTCGTGAAGACGACGATCGACGCGATGGACCCGTCGGCCGGATCCGGCAGCAACATCGCCGGAGTGGGCCTGGTCGGGATCATCGGCGTGACCGTGCTCGGGATCGGAGTGATCCTGATGTTCGTGCAGGCCAAGGCGGATCCGGCGTTCTTCCGCGGCGAGCGGCTCGCGAAGACCGACGCCACCAAGGACACCTCGGCGCAGCAGGTCTTCGACGACGGGCTGTGAACCGGCGGCGGGTCAGGCCACCGCGCGCCGGCGGCTCGCCATGCGCGGGCCGTCCTGCGTCGCGGTCGGCGCGGTGGCGGTCGTCCGCGCTGCGGGTGCCGGCACGCGGAACGTGAGCGGCACCGGGCTGGCGAACTCGGAGGCGAATCGGCCCGTGCCGTGCAGGTCGGCGCCGAGTTCGCGGACGGTCGCGACCAGCTGGGTCAGCTGATGCGACGTCGGCGCGGCGGATCCATTCGCCTGCACATCGATGAGCGCCTTCTGGATCGTGCGGGCCGAGGCGATCCGCGTCGCCCGGCCGCGCTCGCCCTCGTCGAGCCCGTCCGTCCAGACCCGGGCGTCCGGGTGCGAGTAGAAGACGCACGTCTGCACGTACGGGGCGGAGCCGTGCCGGGCCGCGAGATGGCCGTGGAATCGTCGGGCCTGCCGCCGCACCTGGAACGCCGGCGACTCGTCCTCGAGCTTCGAACGCACCGAGACGGCGCCGGCGCTGTCGCGCTTCAGCGAGATCGCGTACGACGTCGGCAGGGAGGCCTCGTCGAACAGGATCGACAGCGCGCCGGCCATCGTCGAAGGCTTCTTGCCGTCGAAGATGAGCCCCTTCCAGTTCTTGCTGTCGACGAGGACCACGGCCTTCTCGGTGATCACCAGGTGGTCGAGCTGCACGCAGTACGGCGCGGTGGCCTCGTCGTCGTGCGGGGAGAACACGATGTTGGTGGCGATGATCGCGTCGAGCCCCGCGGCGGTGCACGCATCGACGAGCAGTTCCCGCGAGGCGAGCTCCCACCGCATGCCCTGCGCGGCGAGCTGCTGAGACTCGGTCCCGGCCTTGACGGCGGCGTCGCGTTCCGCCTGCAGGCGGGAGACCTCGGTCTCGTGCTCTGCGAGGCGCTGCTGCGTCTGCGAATCGTTCCGGACGGCCAGCTCGGCGAGCGTCGCATCGTGCTGCTGCTGGAGCTCCCGCTTCTCGCCCGCGTGCCGAGCGGTGAGAGTGCTCTCTTCCGAGGAGTGCTCCTGCCGCGCGGCGGCGAGTTCGTCCTTGGCGCGCCGGGTGCGCCGGCTCATCACCCACGCGGTGACGACGAGGGCGATGAACAGGACCGCGGCGGTGACGATCAGGGCGAGCGTGGATGTCTCCATCCGTCCAGCCAATCAGGCGCGGCCGACATTTCCCGGCAACCGCCTGCGCGCCGGACGGATCCGATATTCCGATCGTCAGCGCGAAGCGGAGATCGCTCGGCCAGGGTGAGGTTGCGGGCGGTGCGGAAGCCTCGCAGTCGGGCGCCGACGCCATCGATCACCTCGTTGTCGTCCATGAGCCCCTCCGATCTGTCGTTGCATCCGGCGGCTGCGCCGCTGGTCGCCGCCGCTCGCGGCTCATGCGGCGAAGTGCGCATCACACGCGGACGTAGGCCGCGCCCCCGAACTGGGCGTCGCTCAGCGCGACCACCGCGGCCGGCACCGTGATGACGCCGGGCTGAAGCGCATCGGCGGAGATGCGATGGCTGCGCAGGCCGCCTTCGCAGGCCTCGACCGTCGCGACGTCCGTCGCCGGAAGCGGCGTGGCGTCGGCGGCGACGCCGGGGATTGCCGGGCCGTTCACGATGATCCGGATCCGGGTCTCCGGGCGGTGCCCGTGCAGGATCCCGGCCATGCCGATGGCTCGGGTGACGTCCTCCGGCCGATCCGACACGTGCAGTACGACGGTGCGCTGAGCGGTCATGGATCCATACTTGCGCATCGGTTCTGGGCCGCGCGGGGCGTCACAACTCCACGACGTCGATGTCGCAATGCAGCCGGGTCGCCTTCGCCAGCCGCCGGTCGAGCGTCAGCAGCGGGCATCGGAACGCCTCCGCGAGGGCGACGTAGCTTGCGTCGTAGGTGGAGAAGTTGCTCCGAAGCGCCAGCACCCTCGGAATCAGCGGCAGCGTGGGGTGCAGGTCGATGGGAAGTCGGAGGAGGTCGTTGCCGGCGACGTCGAGGTCGCGATTGTCGAGATGCCCTCCGAGGTTCAAGCCGCGGAGCGCCGAGGCGATCTCGACGGGCAGGATATCGGGAGCGATGAGCGTTTCGCCCACGAGGCGATCAAGCGGTCGCGGAGTGAATCCATGAACAACGAGCAATTCGACGACCGTCGAGGCGTCGACGACGATCATCGAATTCGCCGGCCGTCGCGAATCGCCTTGAGGATCGCGTCGCGAGGGATGTGCCGTGGCGGTCTCTGCTCCAGTTCGGTGAGCATCTCCGCCAGCGTCGGCCGCCCGGCGAGCTGCGTGAGCTCCGCGGTCAGGTACTGCTGGAGGGACTGCCCTCGTGCTTCCGCTCGCGCCGACAGCACGGAGTGCACCGCCGGGTCGAGGTCGCGAATCAGCACATTCGGCATGCTTACAGTATGCATGCAGGTCGGCCCATTTGATAGCGGATTCCGAGGCATCCCCGTGGACACTCGCGTGACTGAGTGATCTGCCGCGCTGAAACCGCGGAGGCGAAGTATCTGATTCCCATCCGCTCAGCTTGGGCCGCACCGGCGGCGGCTGTCGGCGCCAGGAACGGAACAAGGGGAGAACTCGCGTCGCTTTCGAGATGTGCGGGACGAGCTGCGAGTGATCGGCTGCTAGTGCTGTAGATCGAAACGAGAAGTAAAGATCGTTCGAATGCAACTTATTGAGCGAACAATCCGCCACAAAGGATGTCTGAATGCTCTCCGATTTGGCCCGGATCCACCCGCGGGCGGATACTCGACCCGTCCCGGACGTCGATCCCGACCGGGTCCAACAATGAACGCAGCCGTCTCTTCCTCCTCGTCCGCCCCGGACCGCAGCATCGCCATCGTCGGCGCCGGGCGGCTCGGCAGCGTGCTCGCGCGGGCGCTCGGCACCGCCGGCTACGACGTGATCGGGCCGCTCGGTCGCGGCGACGTCATCCCGACCGTCGAGTTCGTGATCCTGTGCGTTCCCGACGCCGCGATCCACGATGCGGCAGAGGTCGCCCGCCCGCACGCACGGATGATCGGCCACGTCTCCGGCGCGACGGGTCTCGACACCGTCGACTTCAGCATCCATCCGCTGCAGACCTTCACCGGATCCGAGGCGCCGGACGTCTTCCGCGGCATCGGCGCGGCGATCGACGGGCGCACGCCGGAAGCCCTGGCAGTAGCGGAGCACCTGGCCCACGCCCTCGGAGCGCACCCGTTCCGCGTCGATGACGTGCACCGCGCGGGGTATCACGCGTCCGCGTCGATCGCCTCGAACCTGTTGCTCGCCGTCCTCGACGCGGCCGAGCAGATCGCCGGATCGGCGGGGATCCCCGCCACGGAGGCCCGCACGATCCTCGCCCCGCTCGTGCGTCAGACCGTCGAGAACTGGGTCGAGGTCGGTGCCGCGGAGGCGCTCACCGGGCCGATCGCCCGAGGCGACGAGGAGACCGTTGCCCGTCAGCGAGCCGCGGTCGTGGAGGGCGTCCCCGCACTCGCTCCGCTCTTCGCCGCTCTGACCGCGCAGACCCGTGCGCTCGCCGCGACCGCAGGTGACGGCGTTTCGTCTCGCTCCGCTCGCTCAACGAGCAAAGGCGGGAGGACCCGCGCATGAGGATCATCCGCACGATCGCCGGAGTGCGCGAAGCGGTGCGCGACGCCAGGAAACGTGGCAAGAGCGTCGGGCTCGTGCCGACCATGGGCGCCTTCCACGATGGGCACCTGTCGCTCATGAAGGCAGCCAGGAAGGACAACGACCTCGTCGTGGTCTCGCTCTTCGTCAACCCCACGCAGTTCGGCGCGAACGAGGACCTCAGCCGGTACCCGCGTGACGAGGAGCGCGACGCGGCCCTCGCCGCGAACGAGGGGGTCGACATCCTTTTCGCTCCTGAGTCTGCTGAGATCTACCCCGACGCCTTCGCCACCACGATCCACATCGGCGGCATCACCGACGTGCTCGACGGCGCCAGCCGCGGCGCGCACCACTTCGACGGCGTCGCCACGGTCGTCGCCAAGCTGTTCGGCATCGTCGCCCCCGACGTCGCCTACTTCGGCCAGAAGGACGCGCAGCAGGTTCTCGTGGTCCGTCGGCTCGTGCGCGACCTGAACCTCGACGTACGGATCGAGGCCTGCCCGATCGTCCGTGAGGCCGACGGTCTCGCCATGAGCTCGCGCAACGTCTACCTCGACGCCGACGCCCGGGCGCAGGCGACGGCGCTCAACAGGGCGCTCGACGCGGCGCAGGCGCTCGCCGCGACAGGGGAGCGCAGCACGGACGCCCTCACGGCCTCGGCCCGCACCGTCCTCGCCGCCGCCGGTATCACTCCCGAATACCTCGAACTCCGCGACGCCGAGACCCTGCAGCCCGTCACCCGTCTCGACGGCGAGGCTCTGCTCGCCGTCGCCGCGCGTGTGGGCGCCGCACGACTCATCGACAACCACATCCTCCGCTCCACCGACAGGAGAGGCGACGCCTGATGCGACGCACCATGCTGAAGTCGAAGATCCACCGCGCGACGATCACCGGATCCGACCTCCACTACGTGGGATCCATCACGATCGACCCCGATCTGCTTGAGGCGGCCGACATCCTCCCGCACGAGCAGGTGCACGTCGTCGACGTCGACAACGGATCCCGCTTCGAGACCTACACGATCGAGGGACGGCGGGGATCCGGGGTGATCCAGGTCAACGGCGCCGCGGCCCGCCTCGTGCATACCGGGGACACCGTGATCGTCATCTCGTACGCCGACTACTCGCCCGAGGACCTCGCCGAGTATGCGCCGACCGTGGTGCACGTCGACCGGTCGAACGCGATCATCCAGGTCGATTCCGCCGTCGACACGTTGCTGACCGAGGCCGTCGCATGAGCGCGCACGCCGCCCCCGGCCGCCGGCTCACGCTCGGCGACCTCGCCGCGAAGAAGGCCGCGGGCGAGCCGATCGTCATGGTCACCGCGTACGACCACCCCGGCGCGCAGATCGTCGAGGCGGCCGGCGTCGACATGGTGCTCGTGGGCGATTCCGCCGCGATGACGGTGCTCGGCTACGACAGCACGGTGCCCGTGTCGGTCGACGAGATGATCATGCTCACGAAGGCCGTGCGCCGGGGGCTCACGAAGCCCCTGCTGGTGGCGGATCTGCCGTTCGGCTCCTACGAGACCTCGGATGCGCAGGCCCTCGCCACGGCGCAGCGCTTCGTCAAGGAGACCGGCTGCGACCTCGTCAAGATCGAGCGCGGCGGCACCTCGGTCGACCGGGCGCGTGCGCTCGTGTCCGCGGGGATCCCCGTCGTCGGGCACGTGGGCCTCACCCCTCAGACGGCGACGTCGCTCGGCGGCTACCGTTCCCAGGGGCGCACAGCCGAGGCCGCCCTCGCGGTGATCGACAGCGCCGTCGCGCTGCAGGATGCGGGATGCTCGCTGCTCGTCGTCGAAGCCGTGCCGAGCGAGGTCACCGCGGCGCTCATGCCGCTGCTCGACATCCCGGTGATCGGGATCGGCGCGGGACCCGCCACCGACGGTCAGGTGCTCGTCTTCCATGACCTGCTCGGGATCTACGACGGCGGCGCGGCCAGGTTCGTGAAGCGCTACGCCGACCTGCGGTCCGCCGCGATCGACGGTGTCACCGCCTACGCCGACGAGGTGCGCGCGCACGTGTATCCGGCGCCGGAACACGCGTATTCGATGCCCGCGGACGAGGCCGCGCGATTGCAGGAGCTGCTCGCGGGGCGGTGAGGCGGCGCGGAGGACCGCGCGTTCAGTCCTCGCTGCTGTGCAGCCCTCTCCGGGCGGACAGCACGGTGATCTCCGGATGCTGCTCGACGAGCAGGCGCTCGGCCTGATCCAGCACGTCGCGGACGTGGGAGGCGTGCGCGGCGACCACGGATGCGCCGAGCGTCGTGCGGCGGTGCAGATCCTGGGCGCCGACCTCGGCCGCCGCGGCCTCGGTCCGCCGGCCGAGCTCGGCGAGCAGCGGCCGGATCACGCTGCGCTTCTCCTTCAGCGAGTGCACGTCGCCGAGCAGGATGTCGAACTCGATCCATCCGATCCACATCCGGCCAGTGTGGCACCTGATGCGCTCAGATCAGACGACGCAGCGCCTCCTCCAGGGTCACGCCCTGGGCGTCGGCGCGGTCGCGGAGGCGGGCGTGCTCCTCGGCGCTGAGCGTCACGCGCAGCTCGGTCGGGGTCGCATCCACGGGGAGGTCGAGGCCATCGAGCAGATCGGACGCCTCAGCCCACAGCGCGGGTGCGGGGGCGGCGGAGGACGCCACGACCGGGAGGGCGAAGGATCCGGCAGCCGAGCCCGCTGCGACGGCATCCGAGGTCGGGGTCGCGGTGGTCGCGGGCGTCGGCGTCGCAGGGGCTGCGGCGGGCAGGGTGCCCGAGAAACCCGGACCCCGATCCGGATCCCGCTTCTTCTGATACGCGGTCGCGGCGGCGTTGGCACGGTGGTCGGCCGCCTCGTTGAGGGGGTGCCCGGCGTGGCCCTTGACCCAGGTGAACGACACGTCGCGCCCGCGCAGCGCCTCGTCGATGCCCTCGAGCAGGTCGCGGTTGAGGACGGGGCCGCCGTCGGACTTGCGCCAGCCCTTGCGCTTCCAGCCCGGCATCCACTTCGTGACGGAGTCGATCACGTACCGGCTGTCGCACTCGATCACGAGCTTCTCGTTCGGGATGTCCGCGGTCGCGAGGAGCAGCTCGAGCACGGCCCGCAGCTCGCCCTGGTTGTTCGTGCCGTGAGGGGATCCGCCGGCGGCCCAGTTCTCATCGTCGATGTACCAGGCCCAGCCGTTGGGCCCGGGGTTGCCCAGGGCGGAACCGTCTGCCGCGGCGGTGATCGTCATGCTTCCACCGTACGGCGTGGCAGCACGTGCGCCGGGCGTGGCGGGCTCGCGAACGCGGTCATCGGATCCGGATCCGCTCTTCCCTTCCGATACATAGCGACATATCGTTAACTATCGCTCGGGGCGAGCGTGAATCGAGGAGGTCGTCATGGACAACACATTCGGACCGCGTGGATTCGGCGGGTCGGGGTTCGGCCCCGGCGGTGGACGGGGCTTCGGCGGACGCCCGGGGATGAACCCGACCGCCGGGCTCTGGGAGGCGATGGAGCACCTGCGCTCGGCCTTCGACCAGCGCCCGCAGGCCCCGCGCATGGCTCGCGGTGACGTGCGGGCCGCCGTGCTCGCCCTGCTCGCCGAGCAGCCGATGCACGGCTACCAGATCATCCAGGAGATCGAGGAGCGCAGCGGCGGATCGTGGAAGCCGAGCGCCGGATCCGTGTACCCGACGCTGCAGCTCCTCGCGGACGAGGGACTGATCGAGGCTGCAGAGCAGAGCGGACGCAAGACTTATTCGCTCACCGAGGCCGGTCGCGCCGTCGCCGATGAGGCCGGCACGCCGCCGTGGGAGAGCTCCACCTCTCGTGCGGGGGCGGCATCGTTCGGAGCGCTGCCCAAGGCGGGGGTCGACCTCGCGGGCGCGGCGGCGCAGGTCGCCCGCACCGGCACTCCGGAGCAGGTGCAGCAGGCGATCGACGTGCTCGACGAGGCGCGCCGCCGTCTGTACGCGATCCTCGCCGACTGATGCCGGCCGGTTCCGCAGAGCGAGGAGAACTCGGCGCCGGGGCGGGGGCGGACGCGCCGATCCCGCGATGGTCGGAGGGCGCGATCGGTGCGGCAGGGATCGCGGGCCGGGCCGTCGGGACGGTCGGGCTCGCGGCGGTCGGCGTCCTGCATCTCATCTGGGCCGCCGGCAGTCCTTGGCCCGCGCGTGATGAGGCCGCGCTGGCCGACGCGGTCGTCGGGTCCGCGCACAAA
>NZ_NCKN01000137.1 GCF_002257455.1 Microbacterium sp. 13-71-7 | reverse complement strand
ATGAGGGTCAGTCGTCGTACAGCAGAGGCGAACATCTCACGGCTCCCCGTCGTCGGCGGGCATGATGATGTACCCCGCTCCACGACGAGTATGGATGATGTCGTCCTCGCCGGGGAGATTGAGCTTCTTCCGCAGGTATCGGATGTAGGTCTGTACGACATTGCTGAAGCCGATGTAGTTGCTGTCCCAGGCATGGTCGATCAGCTCACTCGAGCTGATGACCGTCCCGGCGTTGCGCATCAGGTACTCGAGGACGGCGTACTCCTTCGCGGTCAACGGGATGCTGCGTCCGGACCGATGTGCGGTGCGGGTTGCAGGATCCAGCTGTATCCCTCCGCGTGCACGGAGCATGGGGGGTGTTACTCGGGGTGATCGGCGCAGCAGAGCCCGGACTCTCGCAGCAAGCTCATCAAGATGAAACGGTTTAGCCAGGTAGTCGTCTGCGCCACCGTCGAGGGCGCCGACTTTGGATGCGACGGAGTCGAGTGCGGTGAGCATCAGGATGGGCGTGTGCGGTCTCAGCTGTCGCAGCCGCGAGCACACCTCTATTCCGCCTCGCGGGTGGCCGGGCAGCATGATGTCCAGGACCGCCAGGTCGTAGGCCTCGAGCTCGATCGCTTCGACCCCCGATTCCACGGAGTCGGCGTGATCGACCGCGTACCCGTTCTCGGTCAGAGCGCGAACGAGAATGCTGGCGATTCGGACATCGTCCTCAACGATGAGCAGCTTCATGATCGGGTTGAACCTGTCTTCATGTCCTCATTCGGTTGACGTTTGACTGTAGCCGATCGACCTTTCGGACGTGTGCCCGCTCTGACGGCGTCGTGAGGTTGTCGTCACCCGCCGACGACTTCTCCGGTCCCTGCGCCCTTGGTTGCGGAGCCTTTCGCGATGGCCGCGTCCTTGGCGCTGACCTGGATCGCGAAGTCGACCTTGTTCGTTGAGCTGCGGTAGATGCTGTACCGGTTCTCTGCGTAGTGGTGCGGCCCTTTCTCGTTGTCGAAGAAGACGGTCGTGGTTGCTCCTGCCGGGAGCGTGAGGTCCGTCAAAGGCAGGTAGTAGGACTCGGACGCATGCGTGGTGGCATCCGTCATCGTGTAGAAGACTTCGAACCCGGTGAGGGTCTTCGTGGACGAGTTCTTCAGAGTGATCTGCAGCCGGTCCCCGATCGCCTGCTTGGTCGATGGGTCCACGTTGTTCTCAGCCATCGCGTTCTCGATCGACAGCCCGGGCTGCGTGCTGGGGTTCTGGATCGGGTTGGTCTTGACGGGCAGTAGTGAAGACGCTGTGCCAGGAGACGCCGTCTGAGTGGTCGACCCGTTCGATGCGGTCGGCACATGGGCGGCGATGTTGGCGCCGACGACCACTGCCGCGATCACGGCAGCGGCGGCAACGATGAGGGCGATGAGGGCTTTTCGATTCATGGGAGCTTCCTTCTCAGAGTGCGCCGGGTGGTGGCGAGCAGGGCAAAGATGACGGAGGCGACGCTCGCTGCCATCAGCGTGATGGCGTACGGGAACATGTCCGCCCAGATGTATCGGAGCGACTGCTGGTTGTATTGCTGCTTGATTCCGGTGAAAGCGAACGACAGGCGTTCGAAGTGCTTCTCGATCGAGGACACCTCGATCCCGTTGCGGATCGTGTCGAACCCGCTGAAATGCGCCATCACCGTGAGCTCATCCGCCTTCTTGATCTGGAGAGATGCGAACAGTCCGCCAGGCACCTGGTTGTCGGGATCCATGGTGTCCCCGATCTGGGGCATGATCAGCACCACGACCAGCCACACGACGAGGCCGACGATCAGCCCCGCACTGAGCTGACGGGACAGCGCCGTGATACCGACCGACAAGGCGCTCCAGAAGATCAGGTACACCCAGGCCACGACGGCCAGGATGAGCACGCGAACAAGATCGTGACCGGATAGCGCCGCACCACCGACCGTCGCGACGGCCAGCACCGAGACGAGACTGATCGCGGCGACGATGACGAACCAGACGAACGACAGTGCGACGAGCTTGCCGCCGGCCAGGGAGAACCGACGCAACGGACGCGTGAGAATGAGATCGAGTGTGCCCCGGTGCTTCTCCTTGGCGACAGTGCCGTACCCGAGTACGACCGCGAGCAGAGCACCGAGGATCTCGACGTACTCGATGCCGCCGCGGAGCAGCTGCAAGGGGAAGAGTTGCGGCGCCGCGGGGACGGCGGTGCTGTTCGAGCTGGACAGCTGGCTGACGTACTGGCGGTAAGCATCGAGTTGCCCGTGGAAGTCCGCCGAGCCGATCAGCACCGAGATGACGATACTGACCGTGAGGAAACCCAACAGCACGCCCAGGAGTGGATCCCGTCGAAGATCCAGTACTTCCTTGTATGCGACGGCGAACAGGTCAGTCATTGAGTACGCTCCTCATCCGTTGACGAGTTGTCGCCGCCACGACGAGGGCGAGGATGACGGCGAAGGCCGCGACCGCGATAACCCCCGACACCGGGTCACCCGTGGTCGTGGCGTCTCGGAGCAGGATGGCGGAAGCATGCTTGAACTGTTCAGTCACCGCGAACGGGCCGGTGACCAGGTTGATGGCGTCGAACACTCCGCCTGTGGGTGCAGGAACAGAGGGCACCGGGTTGAGCAACGCCACCGGCCGGGCGGCCGTCCCTAGCTGTGGGAGAACGAAGGTGATGAAGCTCCAGATCACGAAAGGGATCAGCAATGCTGTCGTCTCCTTCTTGCTGTAGATCCCCGAGATCATGCCGAGCGCGCAGAAGCCGGTCAGTAGCACCCAGGACAGAACGGCAAACAAGACGAGACGCAGGGTCGAGTCCGGCCCCAGCGGCCCCCGGGAGATCACCGAGAGGCCCACCCAGCTCGCGACGATGCTGAGTGCGACAACGGACGCGATCACGACGCTCAACGCCGAAAGCTGGCCCAGCAGGCGTGCGACTGCGTTCGTCGGGCGGCTCAGGATCAGGTTGTAAGTGGTCGCCTTTCGGTCGCGCAGGGTCGCTTGCACTCCGAGCACGATGGCCATGAGGGCGCCGATGAGGACAACGTAGATCACGGAATTGTGCGCGTAGTAGAGCGGTGACGTCCCATCGAAAGGGTTCGGCGCGGACGTGAGCCCGGACGCCGTGATCTGCCGGTACACGGCAGTCACCGTGCTCCGGGCGCTCCATCCGATGACAGCGGACAGCGACACCATCCCGAGGAACACGTACAGCAGCACTTGCGGCATGCGAGCCCGCCTCGTGCACAGCAACTCGTGTTCGAAGGATGCAGCGAAGCCGTTCATCGGATCGGCGCGGACTCGAGGGCGAAATACAGAGCCTCAAGCGAGTCGTCCCCCGGGTACGCGTCGCGGGTCTCCGCGATCGTGCCGTCGTGTACGAGGGCTCCGTTGCGCAGGATCCCGATGCTGGTACAGGTCTTCGTCACCTCCGACAAGAGATGCGTGTTCATGAAGACCGTCATCCCGAACTCGCTGTTGAGCCGGGAGATCGTGTCTCGAAGGCCCCGCACGCCTTCGGGATCGAGCCCCGAGGTCGGTTCGTCCAGGAAGAGCACCGTCGGTGCGTGCAGGATCGCCTGAGCAATACCGATCCGTTGGCGCATCCCTTTGCTGAATCCGCCGACACGGCGATCCTCCACGCCACCGAAGTCCAGGAAGTCAAGGACTTCGGAGATCCGCCGATCCGGTCTCCGCAACCCGGAGAGTCGTCCGAAGAACCGCAGATTCTCTCTGACGGTGAGGTGATCGTAGAACTGCACGTTCTCCGGCAGGTAGCCGATCGACCGCCTCACCTCAGCAGCCTGGGTGGCGACGTCGTACCCGTTCACGAGCGCGGCACCCTCGGTGGGCGGGATCAGCGTCGTCAGGACGCTGACCGTGGTCGTCTTCCCCGCGCCGTTGTGCCCGAGAAGCCCGAAGATCTCACCCCGCGGAATCTGCAGCGACAGATCGCGCAGAGCATCCCGTGTCCCATAGGAAACACTCAAATGCTGCGTCTGAATGGCGAAATCAGTCATGCCTCCGAATGTATGCAGTGCTATGTGAGATGAGAGTGAGAGAGCTAACCCGTCCTTGCCAACTCTCATCGACCGTCAAAGGATGTTTCCGGCGGGTGCCCGGCGGTACCGCACCGGACACAGGGCTCCGGACGACAGAACCGACCTTGCCGAGCACCACCGTCGGGCGAGCCTTCCTCAGCAACTGGAGTGTCTCGGTACCCCCGCGCCCTGCTGGTGTCACGTTCATCGCGTCGACGAGCCAGCGCGACGGGGCCCCGGGCGTGGGGCGACGCCGTTGCTTCGGCTGTTCGCACCGGCCTCGCACTCAGCTCCCCGATCCTGTCTAGCGGGACGATGAAGCTCCATCACGCGCGGCGGGTCCGCCTGGGAAGTTGTGTCAGGCACACGAGCGCCGCGACGGCAGCGATGATGGCGAGGACGGTCACGGCGATGTGGAATCCGGATTGGCTGTCAGAGTGGCTGGCGGTGGAGCCGAGTGTGTACGCGGCCGCGGCGACGGCGACGCCGAGGGATGTGCCGAATCCGCGGGTCATGTTGAGCACGGCGCTGACCATTCCGGCGTGATGTGCCGGCCCTGCAGCTGCGACTGTGGCGTTGTTCGCGGGTGTGAACAGCCCCAGGCCGATACCAATGATCAACAAAACCACGCCGAGTGCCCACAACGGCAAGGGAGCGAAGGCGGCGATGGCCAGCGCTGCCGCGGTCAGCGCCATGCCGACGGTGGTGGGCAGGGCAGGGCCGACCCGGTCTGTGACGCGACCGGCAAGGGGTGCGATCGCGCCCAGCGCGGCAGGGAGGACCGTGAGCACGAGACCTGCGGCGGCAGCGGTGAGGGCGAGACCCTCGACGAGGTAGAGCGGGAAGACGAACAGCACACCGAACAGGACCAGGTAACAGAGCAGCCCGGTCAAGATGCCGCGGCTGAAGGCGGGCGAGCGGAACAGGTCCAGATCTACCAGCGGGTTCGCGACGTGATGCTCGATCCAGACGAACGCGGCCAGAAGAAGCACTCCGGCAACAAGAGCGATCCCGGTCGAGGGGTTCAAGGCCTGGCCCCGAGAGGCGGCGGACAGCGTCCACAACAGCAACCCGATCCCGGGCAGCAAGGTGATCAGTCCCCACCAATCCAGGCGCGTGCGTCGGGCCTTGACTTTGGTGCGCGGCAGCAGGAACCAGGCCAGCCCAACACCGAGGATCCCCGCGGGAATGTTCACGAAGAAAACCCACCGCCAGCCGCCAAGCCCGACCAGCAGGCCACCGACGGATGGCCCGAGCGCCAGCCCGATCGCTTGTGCAGCCCCCTGCAGGCCGATTGCCCGGCCCAAGCTCGTGTTCGGCACATTTGTACGGATCAGGGCGACGCTGTTGGCCTGCAGCATCGCCGCGCCGATGGCCTGGAACACTCGAGCGAGCAACAGCCACTCGATGTTCGACGCAACCGCGCACGCGAGCGACGCCGCGGTGAACAGGACGAACCCGTAGATGTAGAGCAGCTTCCGCCCGAACATGTCCGAGACCCGCCCGACCGCGGCGATCGTCCCGACCAGGACGAGCAGATACACCAGGGCGACCCACTCGACCTCATCGATCGACGCGTGCAGGTCGGAGCGCATGGCCGGAATCGCGACAGTCACGATACTCGCATCCAGCTGCCCCATGAACGCCCCGACACACACCGTTGCCACGATCAGCCACGGCGCGCGCACGGAGTCTCGAATTGATGCCGGCCGAGCAGCCTCCCGGCCCAGCCATCGCCACCACCGACCCTCACGCGATCGTTCTGTCACAGAACAAGTCTATATAGGGACATCTCCGGTAGGCTACCGGGCATGGCAGCAGAGGGCGCGAACTCGAGTGACGCGTGGGCGTTCACGGATGTGATCACCCGGTTGCGGCGCAGTCTGCGAGCCAGCGTGAGGTCAGACCTGCCGTGGGAGTCTCTCCCGATGGCGCAAGTCGAACTACTGCAGCGGCTCACCGACGAACCAGGCCTCGGCGTCAGCGAACTCGCCGCACGGCAACGACTCGCCCGCAACACCGTCAGCAACCTGGTGCAGCAGATGGTCACGGCCGGGCTTTTGGAGCGACGAGGACGTGACGGTGATCGTCGCGCGGTGACGCTGACTCTCACAGACTTCGGCCGCAAACGACATGGACAATGGCAGCATGCCAACGAGGACCGCGTGCAGGCGGCGCTGGGAGACCTCGCAGCGAAAGACACAGCCGCGATTGTTGCGGCGCTGCCCGCTTTGGCCCTGTTCGCGGAACGCCTCGAAGCACACGCCGAGCTGGAAACCAACGACGTGCACCCGCCGTCAACGGAGGAGGACTGATGCCCCGCGTAACCCCCCGCTATCGATGGGTGCTTCTGCTCGACGTCAGCGCAATCATCGTGTTCATCATCCTCGGGATCTTCGCCCCATTGCAGCTGGTGTGGTTCGTGTTCGCCGCTCTCTGGGCAGCAGTGGCCGTACGACGTGCGATTCTCGAAGTGCGCCGCAAGCGTCTTGATCGCTAGGCAACCGCGCCTAGGCTCACCGTGGTGCGCTCGTCGTGGCTTGATGCTCACCGACATCGTGCGATGAGTCTTTCTCTTTCGTGGACTGAGCCTCTTGCATCGCCACGCGCGATACTCCGGTGAAGGCTGACGGCTCGGCGCCGGGATGCCTTCGGGTCTGCACGACGAACAGTACGATGCCGAGGGCGACCGCAAAGAGTGAGGCCCACACGTTGGCGGGGACGCCCAGGAAGCCGATACTGGAGGGGTCGATACGGATCGACTCGAGATAGCTGCGGCCTGCACCGTACCAGATCAGGTAGGTGGCGAGCACCTTGCCCCACTGCAGGGCGAACCGGCGCTCCAGGAACAGGATCAGCGCGAACCCGAGTAGGTTCCAGACGATCTCGTAGAGAAACAGCGGCTGGAATAGCGTCCCTGCGGGCAACCCCGGCGGAAACTTCGCATTGGTCGACTCGATCTGCAAACCCCACGGCAGCGTCGTCGGGAGCCCGAACAGCTCGTGGTTGAAGTAGTTGCCGAGTCGACCCAGCGATTGGGCGACCAGCAGGGCTGGGGCGAGCGCGTCGGCGATGCTCCAGAAACGCACCTGGGCTCGCCGGCACGCGATCCAGATGCCGACCGTCCCACCGATCAGCGACCCGTACAGGGCGTTGCCGCCGTCCCAGATCGCGAACACGTTCCAGAGGTTGTCGCCCGGTGCGAAGTAGTCCCCCACGTGAGTGAATACATGGTAAAAGCGTGCGCACACGATCCCGAGTGGCACGGACCACATCGCAATATCCACCGCGAATCCCGGCTCAATGCCACGACGCTTCAAGCGCCGGCCCAGGATAAGCGTCGCCACGATGATGCCCGCGATAATGCACAACGCGTAGGCGTGAACCGTCACCGGACCGATCTGGAACTGCGCCCAAGATGACGGCGGGCTAGAGATGCTGGCTTTCAAAGTCCGCGCTCCAGTTGTCTGGTCCGGGCAGAGACCCCCGGACTCTCGCCAGCTTACGTCGTGCAATCCCAGGGTCACCTGAGAAATCGTCCCGGCCGCACAACAAGTAGGCCCGCGAACCTGGTCCGACTCCGAGCAGTGCTCAGAGTGCGCCACTCATCGGCTGCGAAGCGCGGACCCCGATCACGAGATAGCCAAAGACGTAGCCTCCTCGGTCGCCGCCGCGTGCGTCGGTTCTATGCCGGCCTTCCAGGTCCGGTATCCGCCGTCGAGGTTCCGGACCTCGAAGCCGCGCTGGGCGAGGATGCGCGTCGCGAGGTGTCCGCGCAGACCGACTTGGCAATGCACGACGAGGGGCGCCGCCGGCAGCTCGGACAGGCGGTCGCGGAGTTCGTCGAGCGGGATGTTGATCGCGCCGGGGATCGCGCCGTTCCCGAACTCCTGGGGTGTGCGGACGTCGACGAGCACGGCGCCGGCGGCACGGACCTCCGCGAGCTCATGCCACTGCACGGTCGGAGTCGTCCCGGTACGAGTGTTCTCGGCGACGTAGCCGAGCATGTTCACCGCGTCCTTGGCCGAGCCGAACTGTGGCGCGTAGGCCAGTTCGAGCTGTGCGAGTTCGGCGGCGGGAAGCCCGGCGTGCATGGCGGTGGCGATGACGTCGATGCGCTTGTCGACACCGTCCGCCCCGGTGATCTGGGCGCCGAGGATCCGGTCCGAATCGGGGTCGGCGAGGAGCTTCATGGAGAGCGTCTCGGCGCCGGGGTAGTAGCCGGCATGGGAGGCGGGATGGATGTGCACGGCGTAGTACGCGCGTCCTGCGCTGAGCAGCTGCTTCTCGCTCCATCCGATCTTGGCCGCCGTCGTGTCGAACACCTTCACGATGCCCGTTCCGATCGCCCCGCGGCTCGCGCGGTCGCGTCCGGCGATCACGTCGGCCACCATGCGCCCGTGCCGGTTGGCGAGTCCCGCCATCGTGATGAGCGCTCCGCCGCCGCCCACGAGGTCGGTCTTCTCGACGCCATCGCCCACGGCGAAGACGTTCGGATCGCTCGTGCGGCAGGACGCATCGACCGCTATCCCCCCGGTCTCGCCGATCCGCAGCCCGGCGTCAGCGGCGAGGGCGCTCTCGGGGACGACGCCCGACGCGTCGATCACGAACTCGGCCGGCACCGTCGCCCCATCGCTCAGGACGACCGCGCCGCGCTCGACGCGGTCGATGGTCGTCTCGAGGCGGACGTCGACGCCGTGCGCGCGCACGGTGTCCGCGATCGGCGCGGCCATCTCGGGATCCAACGGCGAGAGCAGCTGCGAGCCGCGATGAACGAGGGTCACCCGCGCGTCCCGCGCGACCAGGTTCTCGACCGCTTCCAGGCCCGTGTAGCCGCCTCCGACCACGACGACGGGCGTACCCGGCCGTGTCAGAGCCGCGGAGATCGCGTCGGCATCGTCGACCGTGCGCAGACTGAGGAACGGGACCTCCCCGGCGCTCGCCTCGCGGTGGGGCCGGGCCCCGAGTGCGAGGACGAGCCTGTCGTACGTCTCCGTGCTGAGGATCCCGCTCCCGAGGTCTATCACCTCGACGGTCCGCGCGGCGAGGTTGATGCGGGTGACCTCGTGCCGGACCCGGACATCGAGACGGAATCGCCGATGCAGCGACTCCGGCGTCTGCAGCAGCAGCGAGGAGCGCTCGGCGATCGCTCCGCCCACGTAGTAGGGAAGCCCGCAGTTGGCGTAGGAGACCTCGGGGCCCCGTTCGAGCACGACGATCTGGGCGGACTCGTCGAGGCGGCGCAGACGCGTGGCCGTCGACATTCCGCCGGCGACGCCTCCGACGACGATGACCCTCACTGGATCACCGTCCGAACAGCTTTGCGAAGAAGCCGCCCTCACCCGGCTGCGAAGCGGCCTGCGGATGGCCGGCGCACCACTGAGATGCCGGCACGGTGCGTCGCACCGCGTCGACATGCTCACCGCAGCCCGCCCAGGTCGTCTTCCCGCAGGTCCGACACGTCACCGCACGACACATGATCCACTCCTCGCTCAGATACCCCCCTAGGTATCTACGACTATACCCTAGGGGGTATCCTGTTCAGACACGCACGAGCAAGGAGAGAACATGACGATCGCGGCGGAGGACGACCAGCGCAAGATCCTGAATCGCCTCAAGCGGGCACAGGGCCAGCTGGCGGGCGTGATCGCCGCGGTGGAGCGCGGCGGCGACTGCCGACCGGTCGTGACACAGCTAGCCGCCGTGTCGTCCGCACTCGACAAGGCCGGGTTCCACATCATCGCCACCGCGATGAAGGAGTGCCTCGCCGACCCCGAGGAGAGCGAGAACCCCGAGGGATCCGTGTCGTTCGCAGAACTCGAGAAGCTCTTCCTCTCCCTCGCGTAGTGTCGGCGCGATCGAGATCGACGCAATGCGTTCGAGCCTTGGCTGGAGACCGCGTCTCGTGGAGGACGAGCGCGCTCAGAGAGGTTACATGGTTCCTTATGAACTGCTACTTCGACCGATCGTGCAGGTCGGGTGAGAGCGGGAGGAACTCGGCTATCGCGCGGCCTGTGAGCGGCAAGGCCTGTGAACTCGAGCATCCCGGCGAGTCCGCGCGCTCGCCAATCCTTCCTCGACAGGTCGATTGCGTCGACAGGTGCGAGAAGACGAGGCAGCAGAAGGCAACCTCGGACCTTGAGGGTGAGGATGGTCGAAGCATCCAGACGTGACCGGCTAGCAGATTAGTCTGCCACCACCATGCATCCGGTACCCGCTTGGGCCCTGCCGGTCCTTGACATGCGATCGAGCCGCAATCCATGCCGGAAAACCGCGCCACGGGTCGACAAACGATCACCCCGGCATTCCCAGCGTGAGCACGGCGCTGGCTCCGCGCTCAGCAGGCCAGGTCGAGCACCTCAGATCTACGACCATGACACACGACATCGTCCGGGTCCCGTGATCGTGATTACGACGACTCTGGTATCGCGCCGCTGAACTTCACGACCGACTACTTCCATCCCGACGACCTCGCCGCAGCCGACTCCTGGCTCCGTGACGTCGAAGGCCTGCACTTCGGATCCGCCGTCGGCCGCATCCACACCTGGCGGCAAGGCCACACCACCGGATGGGTGTTCCGCGAAGGCGACGGCCCGCACGACCTCTGCCTGCTGACCTGCTGCCTGTCCTGCTACGGCTACCCCACCCACGACCGCGACCGCACCCGTGCGCAGGGCGAAGCGCTGCGGACCTGCAGCTGGATCCAGCTCACCCTGAATCAGG
>NZ_NCKN01000136.1 GCF_002257455.1 Microbacterium sp. 13-71-7 | reverse complement strand
ATCCGGATCTTCGATCGTGAACGTGACGGGTGCGGGTGGCCGGTCGATGTAGATCGCGCCCGCGGGGCTGGTCCATTCCAGGACCCCCGCGCCGCGTTGTGTCACTTTCCAGGCCGTCTGATGTTTGAGGACGTGATGGCGTCGGCAGAGTCCGCCGAGGTTGCCTTCTTCGGTAGCGCCGCCGAACGCGGCATCGACCGTGTGGTCGAGGTCTTGGGTGCGGGGTGGGAGTCCGCAGGTCGGGAACCGGCACCGGGAATCTCTCGCGTGCAGCAACCGGCGCAGGTCTGCGTTGGGCCGGTAGTGGTCGACGGCGAGGATCGCCCCGGTGACCGGGTGGGTGAGGACGCGTTCCCAGGCGGTGCTCCCGCCGGCGAGGATCCGGGCGGTGTCGGTGTCGATGGGTTGCCCACCGGCGAGCTCACCGGGCTGCTCGGTGCGAACACCGAACATGGTGCCAGCGGTGCCGGCCGTGCCCTCCGGCGACCCGGATCCATCGACAGCATCGGCGGCGCCGTCGGCCGTGCCATCAGCGGTGCCGGCCGCTGCGGTGGCGTCCGCGGTGAGGAGGGTGAGCACGGGCACGGTGATCTCGACTCGCGCGTGGATCGCGGACAGCAGCCCGGCCGCGGTGTCGTGCCCGGACGCGACCCCGGTGAGGAGGGTGTCCGCGCAGAGGTCGGCGCGCAGCTGATCCATCGTCCGCTCATCACGGGCATCGCCCAGCCCGTCCACCTCGGAGGATCCGGCTTCGTCCTTCGCGGCCTGCGCGTTCGCGACCGCGACGGCCCGGGCCTGCTGGGTGAGCCGGTCGTAGATCCCGTCGATCACGGCGGCGGAGTGGATCAGCCCGAGGGCCTTCTGCCCGTCGCCGAGGTCTTCCCGCCACACCCGCCGCTCCGCTTGCGCGTCCCGGTGCCGGTCGGTGAGACTCCGCGGCGCGAGCCGTTCCGCGACCCGCTCCACGATCCGCTTCGCCCGGTGCGGGGTCTCCCCGGCACACACCTCCACCGCGATGCCCTCGAACTCCGCCCGCACACCCTCGTCGAGGCGGGCGCCGGCGTCCTGGATCACCCGCACATGGGCGGCGTTGATCCGCGCCTGCGTGAACGCCCGCATCGTCTCCGGGTACCGGTCCATCAGATCCGCGGCCCGTGCCATCCGGCCCTGCACCACCCGATCCGACATGCGCAGCACCCCGGCCAACTCCGCCGCGACCGACCGTGCCGCGATCTCCACCGCCTCACCCCGCGGGGATCCGCCATCGGCGTCCCGGGCGGCGAGGTCCTCGGCGACGCGCTGCGCGGCCGCGAGCTGCGCGTCCCGCAACGCCTGGAACCGGATGATCGACGCCTCCGCCGCGGCCACACCCTCCCGCAACACGCGCAGCACCGCGACCGGATCCACCGGGTCGACCCCGGGATCCAGAACCGCGCCTGCCGTGTTCGTCATGCGTCAAGTCAACACCGGGCCACCGACATTCCCACCCCGAAAAGCGACCCCTCAACAGGGAAAACATCACGAACAGATCACATCGTGATCGAGGCCCCCTCGGGTGGTCCCCTCACCGTCGCCGCTAGGATTCCTGCGTGGCGAACCGCAAGACCAACAAGACCGCATCCGCGTCCGCGCGCCCCTCAGCGCGCGGCCGTTCCGGCAACCCCGCGAAGCGTCCGGTCGAGCAGCTGCCGCCGGTCACCCTGGGCGACTGGATCGGCGCCGCGCGCCCGCGCACGCTGCCGCTCGCGATCGCGCCCGTGCTCGTCGGCACGGGCGCCGCCCGGCTGGGGGATCCGCAGTTCCACTGGGTCATCGCGCTCGCCTGCCTCGCGGTCGCCGTGTGCCTTCAGGTCGGCGTGAACTTCACGAACGACTACAGCGACGGCGTGCGCGGCACCGACGCGCACCGGGTCGGCCCCGCCCGGCTCACCGCCTCGGGGCGCGTCTCGGCCAAGAGCGTGCTGTACACCGGCCTGGCGTTCTTCGCGCTCGCCGCGATCGCGGGCCTCGGCATCACGATCCGCACCCAGCAGTGGTGGCTCATCGCCGTCGGCGCGGTGTGCATCGTCGCCGCCTGGTTCTACACCGGAGGCAAGCGCCCCTACGGCTACAACGCGCTCGGCGAGGTCTTCGTCTTCGTGTTCTTCGGGCTGGTCGCCACCCTCGGCACCACCTGGGTGCAGTCGCAGAAACTGCCGCAGGAGGCGTGGATCGGCGCCATCGCGATCGGCCTGTTCGCCTGCGCGGTGCTGCTGGCCAACAACCTCCGCGACATCGATCAGGACCGCCAGGTCGGCAAGCGCACGCTGACCGTCGTGATCGGCAAGCGGGCCACGCAGGTCCTCTACACCGTGTTCGTGATCCTGCCGTTCCTGGCCCTCGTGCTGCTCGCCCTGTTCTATCCGGTCGCCTGGGTGGGGCTGCTCGCCCTGCTCGCGTTCCTCCCCGCGGTCGTGATCGTCTGGGCGTACCGGTCGCCCAAGGAGCTCGTGATCGCGCTGGCGCTCACCTCGCTCGGCACGCTCGCCTACGCCGGAGCACTGTTCTGGGCGCTGATCTCGCCGGTGGTGTGAGCGGGCCGGGATCCCGGCGGACGGTCGCCGCGCAGGCCCCGCCCACCGGGTGCATAGAGTCTTTTCGTAAGATTCCGAGCATGCCTCTGAGTTCGTCGCGCCCGTCCGCGCCCACTGACACTCTCGGAGACCGGCGGTCCACGCGCTCATCCCGGCGCTCCCGCGTCGTCCGGATCACGGCCGCCCTGCTCGGCGTCGCGCTCGCCGGCGGCCTCGCCGCCTGCTCGAACGACCCCGTGGCCGATCAGTACCGCAACGGGGACAACAAGGGCTACATCGGCTCCGACGGCATGCGCGTCGAGGAGATCAAGCCCGCCGATCGGACCAAGCCCGTGACGTTCGGCGGCACGCTCGAGAGCGGCAAGGCCTTCACGAGCAGCTCGATCGCCGGCGACGTGGCCGTCGTGAACTTCTGGTACGCCGCCTGCGGGCCCTGCCGCGTGGAGGCGAAGGACCTCGAATCGGTCTCGAAGAAGTTCGCCGGCAAGGGCGTCTCCTTCGTGGGCGTGAACACCTACGACCAGGCCGGCACCGCGACCGCGTTCAACGACAAGTACGGCGTGACCTACCCGAGCATCATCGACGTGAACACCGGCGATGCGAAGCTCGCCTTCGCGGAGGTCACCTCGATCCAGGCGACCCCCACCACGCTCGTCCTCGACAAGCAGGGGCGGGTCGCCGCGCGCGTGATCGGTCCCATCGGCTCCGCCTCGATCCTCGAGACGCTCGTCCAGGACGCGCTGGACGAGAAGTGATGGGCGTGAGCGCGTGAACATCGACGCGATCGTCGGATCCGGCGCTCTCTGGGCGGCGGTCCCTGTGGCCATGCTCGCCGGGCTGCTGTCGTTCCTCTCGCCCTGCGTGCTGCCGCTCGTGCCCGGGTATCTCGGCTTCGTCGGCGGTGCGGTGGGCGGATCCGCGCCCCAGCAGGACGGAACCACGAAGGCGCCCACGCGCCGCCAGATGGTGCTCGGGGTGCTGCTGTTCATCCTCGGCTTCACCCTGGTGTTCATCCTCATGGCGGTCGTGGGCGGCACGGCCGGCGTCTTCCTGCTGCGCTGGGGCGACGTGATCACCCGCATCCTCGGCGTCGTCATCATCGTCATGGGTCTCGTCTTCATCGGCGTCTTCGGCTTCGCCCAGCGCACCGTGCGGATGAACGTGTCGGGTCGTGCCGGCCTCATCGGCGCCCCGCTGCTCGGTGTCGCTCTGGGCATCGGCTGGAGCCCGTGCCTCAGCCCGACGCTCTCGGCGATCGTCGCGCTGTCGGTCAACGTCGGCGACGTGAGCCGCGCGGTGTGGCTCGGCATCGCCTACTCCCTGGGCCTCGGCATCCCGTTCCTGCTCGTCGCGCTCGGCTTCGGCTGGGCGACGCGCTCGCTCTCGTTCCTGCGCCGCCACGTGCGCGTCGTCAACATCGTCGGAGGTGCACTGCTCATCGTGCTGGGTCTGCTCATGGTGACCGGCGTCTGGAAGGCGATCATGTCGAGCATCGGGGCGGTGGTCGGCAGTGTCGAACTCCCGCTCTGACACCGAGGCGGCCGAGGGGCCGGAGGCATCCGCGACCGTGAAGGATCCCATGCGCGAAGGCTCGAAGAAGCGCGAAGGCTCGACGAAGCAGGCCGGTGCCGATCGCTCGACCGACCCGCTGCGCCCGAGCGACCACATCGACGGCGACGGGGACTCGAGGGGCGACGGCGTCGACTCCCCGAAGCTCAACGTGGTCGGCTGGCTGCGCTGGGGCTGGCGGCAGCTCACCAGCATGCGCACCGCGCTCGTGCTGCTGCTGATCCTCGCGATCGCCGCGATCCCCGGGTCGATCTTCCCGCAGCGGATGGCGGATCCGAACGGCGTCACGCAGTGGAAGGCGGACCACCCGGACCTGTTCCCGATCCTGGACGGCATGCAGCTGTTCGACGTCTATCTGTCGGCGTGGTTCTCGGCCATCTACCTGCTGCTCTTCCTGTCGCTCGTGGGCTGCGTGATCCCGCGCATCAAGCACCATCTCAAGGCCCTGCGCTCGCGTCCGCCGCGCACGCCGGCCCGGCTGGGACGACTCGACGACCATCGCGAGACGACCCGCACGGTCGCCGGATCCGACCCCGCCGCGGCGGCGGAGCAGAGCATCGCGATCGCGGAGAAGCAGTTGCGCGCGCTGCGCTACCGCGTGCAGCGCTACGACGACAAGCGCGGTTTCTCGGTGTCGGCCGAGCGCGGCTACGCCCGCGAGACCGGGAACCTGCTGTTCCACCTCGCCCTGCTCGGCGTGCTCGTGTCGGTGGGCGTGGGCGGCAGCTTCGCCTACACCGGACAGCGCGTCGTCGTGCAGGGGACGAGCTTCGTCAACACCCTCCTGGACTACTCGTCGATGAACCGCGGTCGCTTCGTCTCCGACGACGCGCTCGCGCCCTACCGGATGACGCTGGACTCCTTCGACGTCACCTACCAGCCGTTCGATCCGAACAAGTCCTCCTCGGGTCAGGCGGGCGACTTCGCCGCGAACGTGACGGTCTCGGAGCAGGGGCAGAAGGAACGCGAGGACGCGGTGCGGGTGAACCACCCGCTCGGGATCGCCGGCGACCGCGTCTACCTGCTCGGCAACGGCTACGCGCCGACCATCACGGTCAAGAACGCCAAGGGCGACGTCGTCTTCCACGACTCGGTGCCGTTCCTGCCGCAGAACAACAGCACGATGATGTCGATCGGGATCGTCAAGGTCGCCGACGGCCTGCCGGAGCAGCTCGGGCTGCAGGGCTTCTTCTACCCGACCTCGGCGAAGCTGGCGACCGGGGCGCTCACCTCGGTCTATCCGGACCTCATCAACCCCACGCTCACGCTGAACGTCTTCGCCGGCGACCTCGGCATCGACGACGGCACCCCTCGTTCGGTGTACGTGCTCGACACCGGATCCATGACGCAGCTCACCGGCGGCAAGACCGGGACCAAGTCGATCGAGCTCGCCCCGGGCGAGACCACCGCGCTGCCGAACGGCATGGGCACCATCACGTTCGACAACGAGGCTCCGAAGGGCGCGAAGGACTACTCGCAGTCTGTCAAGCGCTACGTCTCGCTGCAGATCCGCCACGACCCCTCCGAGCAGTGGGTCCTGGTGTTCGCCGTGGTGGCCCTGCTCGGTCTCGTGCTCGCGCTGTTCGTGCCGCGCCGGCGCATGTGGGTCAAGGCGACGGTCGTCGACGGCGTCGTGCACCTGGAGTACGCCGGTCTCGCACGCGGGGAGGATCCGACCCTCGCCGCCGCGGTCGAGGACCTGCGCGACGGCCATGCGCGCCTGCTCGACGCCGATGGCGCGACTGTGGCGGTCGCGGAGCCGGAGGCGGCCCCCGATGCCGCCACCCCCGACGCCGCCAACCCCGACGCCGCAACGCCCGAAGAATCAGAGCCCGATGACCGCGGACGCTTCGACAAGCTCGGCGACCGATAGCGAAAGTAGGCTGACAGCATGAACTTCGACTCCCTGTCGATCCTGATGATCTGGACCGCGGTCGCGATCTACGCCGCGGCCTTCATCGCCTACGCGTTCGATCTCGCCAAGCGCTCGCAGGTCGCCGCCGATGCCAAGGCCGTCGTGCCGGAGCGCGAGCTCGTCGGTGCGACCGTGGGCGGGTCGGCCTCCTCGGCCGGTCGTGCGGCGGGATCCGGCTCCGCGGGAACGACGGCACCGGCCCCGCAGCGCTTCGTCATGGCGCGCATCGGCACGGCGCTGACCACGCTCGGCTTCCTGTTCCACCTGGCGGGCACGGTGCTGCGCGGCGTGGCCGCCGGCCGGGTGCCGTGGTCGAACATGTACGAGTTCTCGATGACGGGAACGCTGCTGATCATCGCGGTGTACATCGGCGTCAACATCTGGTTCGACCTGAAGTACCTCGGCACCTTCATCGTGGGCCTCGTCGTGGTGCTGCTCGGCGGCGCCGCCACCGGCTTCTACGTCGAGGTCGTGCCGCTCGCCGACCCGCTCAAGAGCGTGTGGCTGGTGATCCACGTGTTCGTGGCGTCGCTCGGCACGGCGTTCTTCGCGCTCGCCTTCGCGCTCAGCGTGTTCCAGCTCATGCAGGCGCGCCGCGAGGCGAGGGTGCTCGCGGAGGCCGCCAAGCCCGGTCCGCGCTTCCTCGCCACGCTCCCCTCCTCGGAGCGCCTGGAGGGCCTCGCCTACCGGTTCGCGACCGTCGGCTTCATCTTCTGGACGTTCACCCTCATCGCCGGATCCATCTGGGCCAACGACGCCTGGGGCCGTTACTGGGGCTTCGACACCAAGGAGACCTGGACGTTCATCATCTGGGTGCTCTACGCCGGCTACATCCACGCCCGCGCGACGCGCGGCTGGCGCGGATCCCGCTCGGCCTGGCTGTCGATCGTCGGCTTCGCCGCAGTGCTGTTCAACTTCACGATCGTCAACCTGTTCTTCAAGGGCCTGCACGTCTACTCGGGCCTGAGCTGACCGGCGCGACCAGCGGGAGCCGACGATGACCGCGCGGCGGGCCTGGCTCCGACCCGGTGCGCTGGCCGTGATCGCCCTGGCGCTCGTCGCCGCGGGCGTCGTGGTCAGCGGTCTCCTGCCGCTCGTCGATGCCGGGGCGCTGGCGGGACGTACGGTCCCCGTGCTCGGGTTCGTGATCGCGATCACGATCGTCGCGGAGCTCGCGCGGGACGCCGCCGTGTTCGACGTGATCGCCCAGCATCTGGCCCGCTGGGGGCGCGGCAGGGTGATCGCGCTCTGGGCGGCGGTGATCCTCCTCGCCGTGGTCAGCACGATCTTCCTCTCGCTCGACACGACCGCGGTGATCGTCACGCCGGTCGTCGTGCTCCTCGCACAGGGTGTGGGCGTCTCGCCCCTGCCGTTCGCGCTCGCCACGGTCTGGCTCGCCAACACCGCGTCCCTGCTGCTGCCGGTGTCGAACCTGACGAATCTGCTCGCCGCTCCCGCCATCGGCTCGGATCCGCTCGCCTTCCTCGCGCTGAGCTGGGCACCCGCGCTCGCGGGAGTGCTCGTGCCCGTCGTGATCCTCACGCTCGCGCACCGGCGGACGCTGTTCGGCCGGTACACGTCTCCGGTGCGGGCCGAACCCTCGGACCGCGTGCTGTTCCTCGTCTCGTCCGTCGTGCTCGTCGCCCTGCTGCCGCTGCTCGCGCTCGTGCGGGACGTGTGGATCCCGGCCTCGGCCGCCGCGCTGATCCTGATCGCGCTGTTCGCCTTCCGGAGGCGCCGTGCCCTCCGCCTCTCCCTGGTGCCGTGGCAGGCGCTCGCGCTCGCCGCGGCGCTCTTCGTGATCGTCGAGGCGGCCCACGTGCGCGGGCTCGCCGCGCTCCTCTCGCCGCTCGCCGCGAGCGGTCACGACCTGCTCGAGCTGCTGCGCGTGGCGGGCATCGGAGCCCTCGCGGCGAACGGGATCGACAACCTCCCCGCCTACCTCGTGCTCGAGCCGATCGCCTCGCACGACCCGGTCGCGCTGATGGCGCTGCTCATCGGCGTCAACCTCGGACCGCTGGTGACGCCCTGGGCGTCGCTCGCGATCCTGCTGTGGCACCACCGCGTGTCCGCGCTCGGGGTGTCCATCCCCTGGGGGCGGTTCGCGCTATGGGGCCTCGGCGCTGCGACGGCCACGGTGGGGGTGGCGGCGCTCGCGCTCGCGGCCGTTTCCTGAATCGCGGATCCGGGTTATCGTCTCGGCATGTGCCGGAACATTCGCTGCCTTCACAACTTCGAGCCGCCGACGAACGATGACGAGGTGCGGGAGGCCGCGCTCCAGTTCGTCCGCAAGGTGAGCGGATCCACGCATCCGTCGCGCGCGAACACTCCTGCCTTCGAACAGGCGATCGACGAGATCGCGCAGGCGACCCGGCGGATGCTCGATCAGCTCGTCACGAACGCCCCGCCGAAGAGCCGCGAGGCCGAGGCCATCAAGGGGCGGCAGCGTCACGAGAAGCGGATGGAGCGCGAGGTCAGGATCCGCACCGCCGCGTCCTGATCCGTGATGCGGTCCCGCGCACCGTCGTGAAGGAAAGACAGGCGCGGCCCCGGGGGAGGTGGGGCCGCGCCTGCCGCTTCCAGGCTCAGATCGCCGGGGCCAGCACCGCCCGGACCGAGGTCGTGCGGCGGGCCGTCACGGCCAGCGTCGTGGCGATCAGGGCGAGCACGGCCCAGACGGCGAGCGCGGCGATCGCGGATCCGACACCGTCCTCGCCCAGCAGCGCGGTCGCCGCGGGGGAGGTGGGCAGGAACCCGGCGATCGTGGCGAGCCATCCCGGCAGCGTCGAGATGATCCCCGCGCCGAGCGCGGCCACGCCCATGACAGCGGAGATCCAGCGGCCGACCCCGCCGAGCACGGCGACCAGGGCCTGGTTCACCGCGGCGAAGGCGATGCCCGCGAGCACGGCGACGCCCGCGAAGCCCCACCAGCGCGACGGGTCGTACTTTGCGACGATCTCGACCACGAGCGCCACCAGCAGGCCCTGGGCGGCGCCGATCGCGGCGGCCGGGGCGAACGCGCGCAGGGCGAGCGAGGCCGAGGCGCGGCGCGAGGTGAGCGCCCGCGCGGTGAACGCCCGCATCACGAGGAACGACGCCAGGCTGCCGAACCAGAGCACGACGGCCGCGAGCAGCGGGATCGCCGTGGGACCGAACATCCCTCCGGAGGTGTCGGCCTTCACGGGGTCGGCGACGACGGAGGCCAGCGACGACGCCTGGCTGTCGGTGCGCTTCGGCAGCGAGTCCGCCGCCTGGTGCAGACCCGAGGCGAGGCTCGACGTGCCGGTCGCGAGGGAGCCGATGCCGGTGCCGAGCTGCGTCGCGCCGTCGGCGAGCTGGGTCGCCCCCGACTGGAGCCCGGTGGCGCCGGTCGCGAGGTTTCCCGCGCCGGTCGCGCTCTGCGACGTGCCGTCGGCCAGCTGGCCGAGCCCCGCGGAGAGCTGGTTGACCCCGTCGGCCGCGGCGCGGAACTGGCCGGCGATGGTGGAGGTGGCGGCGGTGTTGAACTGGGAGAGGCCGGCGGCCGTCCCTGAGGCGGCACCCGCTGCCTGCGCAGCATCGGGCACCAGTTTCTTCTGGGCGTCCGCCACGGTCCCCGCGAGCTTGGCGCAGAATTCAGGTTGCGCCTTGGCGTCGCACGTCGAGCTCAATGTCGCGAGGCCGTCGACCAGGCCGCCGACGCCCTGGCTCACGCCTACTGTCGCCTGCTTGGTGCCGTTCGCGCCCGCGAAGAGTTCCGCAGGCACGAGCCCCTGCGCCTGCAGCGCATCCGCACCCTGCGCGAGCTGCGCTCCTGCCTGATTCGCACCGGTCTGGGCGGACGTGATCCCGTTCGCGATCGTGCCGAGGCCGTTCGAGAGCTGCGAGGCGCCGTCGGCGAGCTGGCCCGCACCGTCGGCGAGCTTGGTCGCACCGTCCGGGAGGGCGGCGGCACCGGTCGCGGCGGAGGCGGCTCCCGCGGCGAGCTTGTCGGCGCCGTCCGCCGCCTCGCCGATCTTGTCGCCCAGGGTGCCGAAGCCGACCAGGACGTTCTGCAGCGTGCTCTTGGAGATCTCGCTGCCCATGGTCGACGCGGCGGTCGCGGCGATCTGGTTCGCGATGAGGCCGTCCGCGGCGCGCGCCTGCGGAGCGGTCGTCACCGAGATCGTGGCCTTCTCGGCGGACTTCGCCGGATCCTGCACGGCGCTCCCGCCCGAGACCGCGGCCGCGGAGAAGTCCTTCGGGATCCGCACGACGGCCTGGTACGTGCCGTCCTTGAGGCCGGCCGCGGCGTCCTTCTCGTTCGAGATCACCCAGGTGAGGTTCTCGTCCTTCTTCGCTTCATCGCCTTTTCCTGGGCCGTCGACGAGGCCCGCCGAGAGCTGGCGCCCGAGCGGGGCGAGCTGCCCGTTCACCGTGACGGGCTCGTCGTCGTTCACGATCGCGGCGGTCATGGTGTCCAGGCGCTGCGTGGGATCCTGCAGCGCCGCGACGAGCACGCCGCCGAGGACGGCGGGCAGCAGCAGCACCCCGATGAGCGTGAGGGCGGTGATCGGCTTGTGCGAACGGGCGCGTTCGATCAGCGCGGACAGGCGGTTGGTCATGCGGTCACCTCGTCGAGGTCGGTGGTGGGAGCATCGGCGGTCGTGAGCGGTGCGGGCGCGGTCGGCGGATGGTCGAGGTCCCGCGTCTGCGGATCCGTCCACCCGGCGTCGGTCAGCAGCCGTGCGGCGGCGGAGTCGTCGGCGGCCGTGGCGAGCACGGCGAGCGGGCC
>NZ_NCKN01000135.1 GCF_002257455.1 Microbacterium sp. 13-71-7 | reverse complement strand
TCGGGCGACGCACGTGTTGCCGTGCAGTTGGTGGATGAGCGCCCCGCGCAGGTGCGCTCTGCGGGCGAAGAACTCCATGTCGGCCGTCCGCGGCGCAGCGGCGAGCTCCTCGAACAGGCCCAGCGCTTCTCTCAGGCGTCCGGCGAGGAGCGCCGACTCCGCGGTCTGCATCAGCACGAACGCCAGCGCAGGATCGGTGGGACCGACGCCGGAGCGGGAAGCACCCGCGACGTTCTCCCTGAGGTTCGCGAGCAGCTCGTACGCGCCGACCGGATCCCCGGAGAACCGACGCCGTGCGGCCTCGAAGATCGACGCGCGGCGGTGATGGTTCGCCGGCACCGGTCCGCGCCGGCGCGGCATCCGGAAGGTCGCGTCGTCCGGCGTCAGCGCGCGGGACAGGAGCGAGACCGTCGGGCTCAGCTGATGCGCGTCAGGGGAGAGCCGGGCCAGGAGCGTCCCGAGCTGGTACGGGGGCAGCGAGTACCAGAGCTCGATGGGCCACATCTCCACGAGCGCGGCGGCGTCCGCGTCCCGGTTCTCCAGCGCCGCCTCGATGAACCGTTCCCCGATATCCACGTTCGTCCCCACGAATCACCACGCACGCCCCGGTCTGCAGGTGCATGCGCCAGCATGCTTCACACTCACTGCCACGCTACGGGTTCGCTGTGACCGCCGCCCTCCCAGGTGGGTGAAAAGGTGGGTGATTCTCCGCCGGACGGTACGGGCGCCGTCGGCGCGGAGGCGAACGTGAAAGGACCGGTCGACGCACCCGAGCGTCGTCCGGACCGCGCCTGGGGCTGCGCGTCCGCATGCCCGCGCGCCATCGCATCCATGCCCGCGCCGCGCATCCGTGCGCCTGCGGGCGACGTCATAAGGGGAGAGAACCATGTCCGAGCAGAACACCGAGAATCGTCGCATGGTGCGGCGCCGCACCGTCATCAAGGGGGCCGCCTGGAGCATTCCGGTGATCGCGGCGGCCACGGCGATCCCTCTCGCCGCCGCCTCGACCACCACGCCCCGCGGTCCGTCGAGGCCCGCGGTCACGTGCGGGAGCACGGCGGCCGGCGACAACGGCAGCTACACGGTCGACGGCCAGCGCGTCATCGTCAGCTACGACAGCGCGCCCGACGTCTACGAGCTCAACGCCCACTTCGTCGACGGCACTTCGGCGTCGTACGGCACCAACTACGGCACCGCGCCCGCGCAGGGCTCGCGCCGGTGGAGCGTGGAGACCGGCAGGCCCGTGTCCTGGGTGCAGGTGCACTCCTTCAACACCCACTATCAGAACGGCGTCTGCCAGTAGCGCGCGGGCGGGGATCCCGGCGCCGGGAGCGCGCCGGGATCCTGTGACGAATGCGATGCCAGGGCGATCTAGACTCTGGCCTGTACGCCCGATCCTCCGCACCGGGGTATGAAGGGGGACCCGTGTCGAAGCTCGCCGTCCTGAGCCTGCGCAATCGCGCCCTGATCGCGCTCATCACGATCGTGGCCGCGGTGTTCGGCGGGCTCGCGCTCACGAACCTGAAGCAGGAGCTGATCCCGTCGATCGATTTCCCGCAGCTCGCGATCGTCGCCAGCTACCCCGGAGCATCGCCCGAGGTCGTCGAGCACGACGTGTCCACCCCGATCGAGACCGCGATCCAGGGCGTGCCCGGCCTCGACACCTCCACCGCGACGAGCACCACCAACTCGTCCGTGATCCAGGCGTCCTTCGCCTACGGCACGAACCTCGCGACCGCCGAGCAGAAGATCAACCAGGCGATCGGGCGCATCAAGTCGCAGCTGCCCGACGGCGTGGATCCCCAGGTCATCACCGCGTCGATCGACGACTTCCCCGTGATCCAGGTCGCGGTCACCGGCTTCTCCGACGCGGAGGCCGCGCAGCAGCGCCTCACGAACACGATCATCCCGAAGATCGAGCGGCTCAAGGGCGTCAACGCCGCCTCGCTCGTCGGCGGGCAGGGCAAGCGCCTGACGATCACGCCCGACAACACCGCCCTGCTGGCGGCCGGGCTCTCCTCGAGCGCGATCAAGGATGCGCTGCAGCAGAACGGCACCCTGTTCCCCGGCGGATCCATCACCGAGAACGACAACACGCTCACGGTGCAGACCGGCGAGAAGCTCACGAGCGTCGAGCAGGTGCAGGCGGTCCCGCTGGTCGGCGCGACGGTCCCGGGCACCACGGTCGGATCCGTCGCGAAGGTCGCGATCGACGGGAATCCGGTCACGTCCCTCTCGCGCGTGGACGGGAAGACGGCCCTCACGATCGCGGTCACCAAGCTGCCGTCCGCGAACACGGTGGACGTGTCGAAGGCCGTGACCGCCCTCATCCCGCAGCTGGAGAAGGATCTGCCCGGCGCGACCTTCACGACGGTGTTCGACCAGGCGCCGTTCATCCAGCAGTCGATCGAATCGCTCGCGCAGGAGGGCCTGCTCGGCCTCGTCTTCGCCGTGATCGTGATCCTGATCTTCCTGCTGTCGGTGCGTTCGACGCTCGTCACCGCGATCTCGATCCCGACCAGCGTGCTCATCACCTTCATCGGCATCCAGGCCTTCGGATACTCGCTGAACATCCTGACCCTCGGCGCGCTGACGATCGCGATCGGGCGCGTCGTCGACGACTCGATCGTCGTGATCGAGAACATCAAGCGGCACTACGTGCAGGGCGCCGACAAGAAGACCGCGATCATCAGCGCCGTGCGCGAGGTCGCGATGGCCGTCACCGCCTCGACGATCACGACCGTCGCGGTGTTCCTGCCGATCGCCTTCGTCGGCGACATGACCGGCGAGCTCTTCCGTCCGTTCGCGCTCACCGTGACGATCGCGATGACGGCGTCGCTGCTCGTCGCGCTGACGATCGTGCCGGTCCTCGCGTACTGGTTCCTGCGCCCGGGCAAGCCGCTGCTCGGCGCGGACGGCCACGCGATCGACCCTGAGCACGAGGACGCCCCGCCGACCCGGCTGCAGAAGGCGTACCTGCCGATTCTGCGCTGGACGCTCCGGCACTCGTGGATCACGCTCGTGCTCGCCGTCGTCGTGCTCATCGGCACGATGGCCGCCGCCCCGCTGATGAAGGTGAACTTCCTCGGATCCAGCGGCCAGAACACCTTCACCATGACGCAGTCGCTGGGTCAGGCGCCCAGCCTCGACGCCGAGGACAAGGCGGCGCAGAAGGTCGAGGAGGCGATCAAGGGCATCAAGGGCATCAAGACCGTGCAGGTCTCGATCGGCTCGAGCGGATCCGCCCTGCGGGACGCGTTCTCCGGCGGCGGATCCGGCATCACCTACTCGATCACGACGGATCCTTCGGCGAACCAGGAGACCGTCCAGGCCGACGTGCGCGCGGCCGTGAAGAAGCTCGACGGCGTCGGCGACATCACGATCGCCGCCTCTCAGGGCTTCGGATCCAGCGACATCCAGGTGAAGATCACCGCGCCCGACGAGAAGACGCTGAGCGCGGCGACCGACGCGCTCGTCGCCAAGCTCAAGGGCTCGGCCGGTGTCAACCAGGTCACGAGCAACCTGTCGGCCTCGCTGCCGTACATCTCGGTGCAGGTCGACCGCGCGGCCGCCGCGCAGCACGGCCTCAGCGAGGTCGCGGTCGGCGGCATCGTCTCGCAGGCGATGCGCCCGCAGCAGATCGGATCCGTGGAGATCGACGGATCCTCGCTCACCGTCTATCTGCAGAGCGCGAACCCGCCGACCACGGTCGACGAGCTGAAGGCCCTGACGATCCCGAGCCGGGCGGGGCTCCTCCGCCTGGACCAGATCGCGACCGTGCAGCAGAGCGAGAGCCCGGCGTCGGTCACGACCCAGCGCGGGCAGCGCACATCGACCGTCGCGGTCACGCCGAAGGGCAACGACCTCGCGAGCGCCTCCGCCTCGGTGTCGAAGGCGATCGCGAGCGCGAAGCTCCCCTCGGGCGCCGATGCGTCGCTCGGCGGCGTGGTCACGCAGCAGCAGGACGCGTTCGGCCAGCTCGGGCTCGCGATGCTCGCGGCGATCCTCATCGTCTACATCGTGATGGTGGCGACGTTCAAGTCGCTGCGCCAGCCGATCCTGCTGCTGAGCTCGGTACCGTTCGCGGCGACCGGTGCGATCCTGCTGCAGATCGCGACCGGCGTGCCGCTCGGCGTCGCGTCCCTCATCGGCGTGCTCATGCTCATCGGCATCGTGGTGACGAACGCGATCGTGCTCGTGGATCTCGTGAACCAGTACCGCGAGAAGGGCATGAACGCGCACGACGCCACGATCGCCGGCGGATCCCGGCGCCTCCGGCCGATCCTGATGACCGCGCTCGCCACGATCTTCGCGCTCACCCCGATGGCGCTCGGCATCACCGGCCACGGCGGCTTCATCTCGCAGCCGCTCGCGATCGTCGTGATCGGCGGCCTGGTGTCGTCGACCGTGCTGACGCTGCTCGTGCTGCCCACGCTCTACAACCTCGTCGAGGGCGCCAGGGAGCGCCGGGCGGCCAAGCGCGCGGCGAAGGCCGGCGGATCGCCGGACGGCCCCGGCGCACCGGATCCGGGAGCGCCCACGGTGCCCGGAGCGCCTTCGGGGGACGGGACCTCGACGGCGGCGGAGCGGGAGAGCGGGCCTGCGGCGGAGGCGGTCGCGACGGAGGCCTCGGTCGAGGAGCCCGCCGTGGCGTCCCCCGCGGCGACGCCGTCCGAGCCGGCGACCTCGACGTCGCAGCTGTCCGCGATCGCCGCCGCCTACGTCGAGGGCGCGGACGTGCCCGCGCACCACCCGACCCGTCGCGAACTGCGCGAGCACGGGCAGCCCGAAGTCCCCGCCGGTTCGTCGAGCGAAGACGCCGCAGGACCCCCGCAGGGTCGTTGAGCGACGACGGCGCAGGGCCCCTCACGGGGTCGTTGAGCGAAGACGCCGCAGGCGACTGAGACGAAACGCGGCGCCCTCGCGGGAGCAGTTCCCGGACGGCGCCGCGTGCGTCTCGCGGCGCTCGCCCGACGACCCAGAAGGGTCAGCCGAGCTCGTGCTCGTGGACGGTCGTCGTCAGCGTGGTCCCGTTGAGGTCGAGGTAGAGCACGCGTTCGGTGACGGTCATCGTGACCGTGTTGCGGCGCGCGAGCAGCGGTACGGCGGACTCGATGAAGCCGGGGTCGAAGCTGTAGACGCGGACGTCCTCGGCGCGGTGGATCCGCTTGCCCTCCCACGGCGCCATGACCTTGGCCGGATCGCGGTGCGTGTAGACGACCGTGCGGTCGGCCAGGCGACTGCCGTAGTGCAGACGCTCGGCGTCGGGGGCGCCGACCTCGATCCATCCGGTGGTGCGCCCGGTCAGATCGCGCACGACGACGGCGGGCTCATCGGTGGAGGAGAGACCCTCGCTGAAGGCGATGCCCTCGGTGAACTCCAGCCCGTAGGCGAGCAGCCGGGTCAGCATGTACGCGTCGGTCTCGGAGGGGTGCCGCGCCACGCGCAGCGAATAGTCCTCGTAGACGCCGCGGTCGGTGTCCGCCAGCTGCACGTCGAAGGTGTGGATCGTCGCCCCGATAGCCATAGGCGTCTCAGCCTACGGGGTGCGTCCGTGGTCGCCGGCGCCGCGGAGCTGGGCGAGCAGGTGGTCGAGGATCGGATCCAGCACGGCGAGCCCGTCGCGCACTCCGCCTCGCGAGCCGGGCAGGTTCATCACGACCGTGCGGCCGGCGACTCCGGCCACGCCCCGGGTGAGCAGCGCCATCGGGGTCGCGGCGAGGCCGCGGCGGCGCAGCTCCTCCATGAGGCCGGGGATCTCGCGGTCCAGGAGCGCCGCGGTGGCCTCGGGGGTGCGGTCGTCGGGGGAGAGCCCGGTGCCGCCGGTCGTGAGCAGCAGATCGGGGGCGCCGCCGAGCGCGGCCGCGAGGGCCTCTGCCACGGAGGCGTCGGCGACGACGATCGGATCCCCGACGGCGAACCCGCGCTCGGCGAGCCACGCGCGGATGATCGGCCCCGTCTCGTCGGCGTACACGCCCGCGGAGGCGCGGGTGGACACCACGAGCACGGTCGCGGACCGGGCGGGCGTCTGCGCCCCGGTCACTCCGCGGTCCAGTCGCCGCTCTTGCCGCCGGACTTCGCGAGCACCCGGATGTCGCCGATCACGGCGTGCTTGTCGACCGCCTTGATCATGTCGTAGAGGGTGAGCGCCGCGACGCTCGCGGCCGTGAGCGCCTCCATCTCGACGCCGGTGACGCCCTTCGTGACGGCCGTGGCGAGTATCCGCACGCGGTCGCCCTCCGGTACGAGGTCGATCTCGACCCGGCTCAGCGGCAGCGGATGGCAGAGCGGGATCAGCGCCGAGGTCTGCTTCGCGCCCATGATCCCGGCGATGCGCGCGGTGCCGAGCGCCTCGCCCTTGGGCAGCGATCCGTCGGCGATCTTGGCGACCACTGCGGCGGTGGTCTGCAGCACGGCCTGCGCGCGCGCCTCCCGACGCGTCACGGCCTTGTCCGTCACGTCCACCATGTGCGCGGATCCGTCGGCCCTCAGGTGCGTCAGCTCGCTCATCACGTCTCCAGACTCGTGCGTGCTCAACCGCCGGCGAAGGGCGGCAGGATGTCGACGGTCGCGCCCAGCGGGCGGGCGTCGTCGCGGCTGACCGTGCCGTCGATGAGGAAGGAACCGGAGCGCAGCACCTTCGCCATCGGCTCACCGTAGCGCTCCAGGAGCTCCGTGCGCAGCGCCCCGACCGTCGACACGGCATCGGGGCCCTCGACGGTCAGCTGCTCCTGATCGCGTCCGGCGGCCTCGGCGGCCGCGGCGAAGTACCGCACGGTGATGGTGGCCATGCTCTCAATCTAGCCCGTATCGGGGAAAACAGCATCCGCATCATGGAATTCAATCGGTTACGCGGGGCTTTCCCCGCGTACACTCGATCCTATGATCGCGCTCGTCGAGCCGGGGCCGGAACTGCCGCCCGAACACATCGCCCGGTACAGCCGCCAACTGATGCTGCCCGGCTTCGGCGAGACCGCGCAGCGGCGCCTGCGCGCGGCCCGCGTGCTCGTGATCGGTGCGGGCGGCCTCGGCAGCGCCCTCGTCCCCGCGCTCGCGGGGAGCGGGGTCGGCACGATCGGCGTCATCGACGACGACGTGGTGGAGCTGTCCAACCTGCACCGTCAGCTCAGCCACGGCATGGACGACATCGGCCGGTCCAAGGTGGGCTCGCTCGCCGACACCGTGCGCGACATCGATCCGGGGATCCTGGTCCGCCCCTATCGCGAGCGCGCGACCGCGGAGACGCTGCCGGGGATCCTCGCCGAGTACGACCTCCTCGTCGACGGCAGCGACAACTTCCCCACCCGCTACCTCGCCGACGACGCCGCGCGCCTCGCCGGGAAGCCCCTCGTCTGGGGATCCATCCTGCGCTTCCAGGGGCAGATCGGCGTCGCGGTGCCCGAGGTCGGGTTCCGCGACCTCTTCCCCGCGCCGCCCGCCGCGGACGAGGTGCTGTCCTGCGAGCTCGGCGGCGTGCTGGCGAGCCTGTGCACCGCGATCGGATCCTTCATGGCGACCGAGGTCGTCAAACTCGTCACGGGCATCGGCGAGCCGCTCGTCGGCCGGGTGCTGTTCTACGACGCGCTCACCGCGCGCACCCGCGAGATCGGCTTCGAGCGCGCGGACGACGCACCGGCCGTGACCGGGCTGATCGACTACGAGCTGTTCTGCGGCACGGCTGCCGGTGACGACCCCTCCGCCGTGTCGGCCGCCGAGGTGCTGCGGCTGCGGCGCGAGGGCGAGGTGCGACTCCTCGACGTGCGCGAGGCTCACGAGACCCTGCTGCGGGGCATCCCGGGGGCCGCGGCTCTGCCGCTCGGTGCGCTCGAAGCCGGCGCGCCGATCCCCGAGGCGCTCGGCGACGGCCCGATCGTCGTGTTCTGCGAGAAGGATCCGCGCTCGCGGCGTGCGGTGCGCGCGCTGCGCGAGCGCGGCATCGACGCGCACTACCTCGCCGGCGGGATCAGGGCCTTCGCGGCCGTCGGCGGACGGACCGAGGGCACGGGCGCAGCGGATGCGCCGAGCGAGCGGACGGAGTCGAAGTGAGCGAACGCGCGATCATCAGCGATGAGCCCCTGGACGAGGCGGTCATCCGCGCGGCGGTCGGCGACGCAGCGCACGGCGCGACCGTGATGTTCTGCGGCGTCGTGCGCGACCACGACGGCGGGCAGCAGGTGCGCTCGCTGGACTACCGCGCGCACCCCGACGCGGAGCGCTTCCTCGAGGAGATCGTGGAGCGCGTGACGGCGGAGACGGGGCTGCTCGTCGCGGCGGCGCACCGCGTCGGAGACCTCCGGATCGGCGACGTCGCCCTGTTCGCGGCCGCGTCGGCGGGGCACCGCAAGGAGGCGTTCGAGGCCTGCGAGCGCCTGGTCGAGGAGATCAAGCGCGGCGTGCCCATCTGGAAGCGCCAGCACTACGCCGACGGCGTCTCGGAGTGGGTCGGCCTCTGACCGGGTGACCCGCCGGGGTGTCGCGCTCCGGGGTGCCGCCGACCTCGGGGCGCCGCCCGGCGTCGACGCCCTCTCTGACGCTCGACGCCCCCTCGCAGAGACGCACCTCAGAGGGGGCGCGGATCCTCCGTGGGGGCGTCGACGCAAGGAGGGTGCGGCAAGGAGGGGGCGTCGACGCGAGAAGGCGGTCAGCCCCCGATGTAGCTCATCTCGATGCGGTCGCGGGCGGCGCGCAGTTCGGGGGTGAGGCTCGAGCGGATCTCGGAGTAGCGGTCTTCGCGGACGCCCCAGATCCCCGCGAGCGTGGCGGCGAGCTCGGCGTCGTCCGCGCCGCCGCGGAGCAGCGCGCGGAGGTCGTGGCCCTCGGTCGCGAACAGGCACGTGAACAGGCGTCCCTCGGTCGAGAGGCGGGCGCGGTTGCAGGTGCCGCAGAACGCGTTGGTGACGGAGGAGATCACGCCGATCTCCCCGGATCCGTCGGCGTAGCGCCAGCGTTTCGCGGTCTCGCCGGTCGCGGCGGGGGCGATGGGCTCGAGCGGGAACCGGGCGTCGATCGTCTCGACGATCTCCGCGGAGGGGACCACCTCGTCCAGACTCCAGCCGTTGGTCGCGCCGACGTCCATGTACTCGATGAAGCGCAGCACGTGACCGGTGCCGCGGAAGTGCTCCGCGAGGCTCAGGATCTCGCCGTCGTTGAGACCTCGCTTGACGACGGTGTTGAGCTTCACGGGCATGCCGGCGGCCTGTGCGGCGTCGATGCCCTGCAGCACGCGCGCGACGGGGAAGTCCACGTCGTTCATGCGGCGGAACAGCTGATCGTCGAGGGAGTCGATCGACACCGTGACGCGATCCACGCCCGCCGCCCTGAGCGCCTCGGCCTTGACGGCGAGCGCGGATCCGTTCGTCGTCAGCGCGATCTCGGGTTTGACGCCGTCCAGGGTGCGCAGCGCCGCGAGCCGTGCGACCAGCTCCTCGATCCCGCGGCGCAGCAGCGGCTCTCCTCCGGTGAGGCGCAGTTTGCGGACGCCGTTCGCGAGAGCGGCGCGGGCGATCCGCTCGATCTCCTCGAACGTGAGCAGTTCATGCCGTTCCAGGAATGCATAGTCGCGGCCGAACACCTCGCGCGGCATGCAATAGACGCAGCGGAAGTTGCACCGGTCCGTGACCGAGATCCTGAGGTCGCGCAGAGGGCGTTCGCGGGCGTCGAGGACGCCGGTCGAGGGCAGCCGTCGAGCGCTTCGAGGGGCGTCGGGGGAGGAGCCGACGCGCGCCGGAGCGGCATCGGTCTCGAGTGATCGCGGCGAGATCGTCATCGGTCGGCCCCCTTTCGATGGGCAACCGTAGCACCGCTGGGAGGGAGCGGGATCCGCGCGGCTCGACGCGGGCCGCCGGAAGGCGTCGAGACGGGCCGGCTCAGCCGAGGTCGGTGCGGATCGAGACGTCGCCCTCGTCGATCCGGAACGAAAGGCGCTGCCCCGGGTGCAGGCCGAGGCCCACGGCGTGCGTCGACGGGCAGTCCACGGCGATGCCGGGATGCTCCGCGGTGTGCAGGCGGATCCCACCGGGGATCGGATCGAGCTGCGCCACGCGCCCGATCCAGCGGTTCGGCGCCGAGGCGGGGTCAGGTGCCGCCGGGAGGCTGGCGCTCGTGGGTCCGGCGAGCGGATCCACCCGCACGGAGCCCGGCGCGAACACGACGCTGCCGGCCTCGTCCGCCCGCATCGCGTCGCCGTGCCCGCGGAGCAGGATCCCGCCCGCGGCGACCGCGCCGCCGCCCGCGCCGACCGCCGCGAGACGGTTCACGCCGGCGAGCGCGGCCACGAACTCGGACCGCGGATGCCCCAGCACCTCGGCGGTGCCGCCGCCCTGCACCACGGATCCGTCGTGCATCACGAGGGTGCGCGCCGCGAGGATCAGGGCGTCCATCGGGTCGTGCGTGACGAGCACGATCGGGATCGCAGGGCTCTCGCCCTGCTGCGCGGCGATCAGGCGGCGGGCCTGCGCGGCGGAGGGCGCGTCGAGTGCGGCGAACGGCTCGTCCAGCAGCAGCGCATCGGGCTCGGAGGCGAGGGCGCGCGCGATCGCGGCGCGCTGCTGCTGGCCCCCGGAGAGTTCGGCGGGGCGGCGTGCAGCGAAGCCGTCCAGCCCCACTTCCTCCAGCCGGCGCTCGGCGCGGCGGCGGGCCTCGGCGCGCGGAACGCCCTGCGCACGCGGCCCGAAGGCGACGTTCTCGCGCACGGACAGATGCGGGAACAGCAGCGGGCGCTGGCCGAGCAGCGCGATGCGCCGTCGCGCCGGCGGGACGTGGATCCCGCGCGCCCCGCCCTGGCCCGCCGGGGCGTCCAGCACGCGCTCGCCGACGCTGACGGATCCGGCGGCGGGGAGGAGGCCCGCGATCGCGTTCAGCAGCGTCGACTTCCCGGATCCGTTCGGGCCGATCACCGCGAGGATCTCTCCCGGCTGCGCCTCGAAGGCCGCGGACATCGTGAATCCGCCGCGGTGCGCGCGGAGATCGACCCTCATCGCACGGCCCCCGCCCGCCAGCCGCGCACCAGCACGAGCACCGCGAGGGCGACGAGGATCAGCAGCAGGGACAGGGCGATCGCGGTGTCCTCCTCGACCCCTGCGCCGTTGAAGGCCGTGTAGATCGCGAGCGGCATCGTGCGGGTGACCCCCGCGGCGTTGCCCGCGAACAGCGCGGTCGCGCCGAACTCGCCGAGCGCCCGCGCGAAGCACAGCACGGTGCCGGCGA
>NZ_NCKN01000134.1 GCF_002257455.1 Microbacterium sp. 13-71-7 | reverse complement strand
ATGCAAGAGCGCGGCCGGAGAGGTGACGGTCGAGAGGTGACGGTCGCCCCCGGGTGCGGTCAGCCGGTTCCGCGCGTGGAGTCGCGGTGGTGCACCGTGACGGGGACGATCTCGCGCAGGGGTGCGGTGTCGTCGGCGCCGTTCGCGTCGAGCACGGCGAGGGCCGCGCGGACGCAGCGGCGGCCGAACTCGCGCGGGTGCAGATCGATCGCGGTGATCGAGGGGCGCGTCAGCGAGAGCACCTCGGTATCGACGAGGGCCGCGACGAGCAGATCCTGGCCGACCCTGCGGCCGAGCTGCTGGGCGCTGGTGACGACGCTGAGCACTGTGCCGTCGGAGACCGAGACGATCGCGTCGACCGGATTCGCGTCGTCCTCGGCGATGAGCTCGGAGACCGCCGCATGGATGACCTCCGGCGGCGCCGGGTGCTCGACCTCGGAGATGCGGGGTCGGATGCCGTGCTCGGCGCACCAGGACTCGAACGCCTCGCGCACTGTGAGCGCCCAGTACCCGCGCAGGTCGGGGAACAGCATGGCGGGACGGTGGATGCCGCGCTCGAGCAGATGGTCCATGAGCTCGCGCACCGCGGGCGCATGCTCGCTCGTGACCCACGCGCGGGGTTCCGGAAGACCGGCGGGCACGGGTTCGCCGGTGATCACGGGCAGGCGCCCGGCCAGCAACGTGTGCACGACGGGATCGTTGAGGTCGGGGTCCAGCAGGATCACGGCGTCGGCCGGAAGCTGATCGGAGCGGTCGGCGGCCTGCTCGGTGGGCAGCATGATGACGGTCATGCCGGCGCGGTTCGCCTCCTCGACGATGCCGAACGTCGCCTCCATGTAGTACGACATGGTGGTGCTGTCGGGCGGCAGGCGCAGCGCGAGCATGCCCGTGCGTGAGCCCTTGAGGTGCCGGGCGACGGTGTTGGGGCGGTATCCGAGCTCGTCGGCCACCTCGTGCACGCGGCGCCGCATGTCCTCCGACACGCGGCCGCGCCCCGTGATCGCGAACGACGCGGTCGAGCGGGACACACCGAGCCGATCGGCGATGTCCTGCAGTGTCACCGCTCGTTCGGGTCGCATGCTCTCGAACCTACTCTGTGCACGCGGACGGATCCGCCGGTGCGATGGGCGGCTCCGGCACCGGCGTGCGCCGTTCCCCGCGTCCGGCACCGCCCGTGGGCCGGCGTCTCAGCTGAGCAGCACCGCGAGCACGGTGGATCCGCCGCCGACCAGGATGAGCGCGATGATCACCACCCACGCGGTGATGCGGATCCGGCGCTGCCGCCGGGTGCTGTAGATCGAGAGGTCCTCGGTCTCCTCCGGGGTGCTGTTCATGGGCGTCCTCGCGGGCCGTCAGGCCTCGACGGGCTCCGCGACGGTCGGGCCGAACGCGGCCGGCAGGGTCGCCTGGGCGGTCGCGCGCAGCTCCTCGATCGAGATCGTGAAGATGTCCTGCACCTCGAGCTGCGGGGCGCTGTCGGTCACGCCGATGCGCAGCACCGGGTATCCGCGGCCCTCGCAGAGGCCCTGGAACTTCACGTCGTCCTCACGGGGCACGGTCACGATCACGCGGCCGGCCGACTCGGAGAACAGGGCGCTCGCGGCGTCCACGCCGTCGCGCTCCATGAGCTCGGTTAGCCACACGCGGGCGCCGACGCCGAAGCGCATGACGCCCTCGGCGAGGGCCTGGCCGAGGCCGCCCTCGCTCAGGTCGTGCGCCGAGGAGATCAGCCACTCGTCGCGCGCCGCGCTGATCAGGCCGGCCAGGCGCTTCTCGCCGGCGAGGTCGACCTTGGGCGGCAGGCCGCCGAGGTGGTCGTGGATGACGTCGGCCCAGGCGGATCCGGAGAGCTCGGTGGAGGTGGTGCCGAGCAGGTAGATGTTCTGGCCCTCGTCCTGCCAGCCGGAGGGGATCCGGCGCGAGACGTCGTCGATGATGCCGAGCACGCCGACCAGCGGGGTCGGGTGGATCGGCACGTCGCCGGTCTGGTTGTAGAACGAGACGTTGCCGCCGGTGACCGGCGTGCCGAGCTCGAAGCAGCCGTCCGCGAGGCCGTCGACCGTCTGCCCGAACTGCCACATGACCTCGGGGTTCTCGGGGGATCCGAAGTTCAGGCAGTCGGTGATGGCCGTGGGCTCCGCGCCCGTGACAGCGACGTTGCGGTACGCCTCGGCGAGGGCGAGCTGCGCACCCGCGTAGGGGTCGAGCTGGCTGTAGCGGCCGTTCGCGTCGGTCGCGATCGAGAAGCCGAGGCCCGACTCCTCGTCGACGCGGATCATGCCGGCGTCGTCGGGGAAGGCGAGGGCGGTGTTGCCGAGCACGTAGTAGTCGTACTGGTTGGTGATCCAGCGGGTGTCGGCGAGGTTCGGGCTCTCCAGCAGCGCGAGGAACTGCTGCTTGAGCGCCTCGGGGTCGTTGTCGCGGGGGAGCAGCTCCGCCGCGTCGGCCTGCAGCGCGTCGATCCAGGACGGGTAGGCGACGGGGCGGTCGTAGACCGGGCCGTCGACGGCGACCGTGGAGGGATCCACGTCGACGATGCGCTCGCCCTGCCAGTCGATGATGAGACGGCCGTCGCCGGTGACCTCGCCGAGGACCGAGGTCTCCACGTCCCACTTCTTCACGACGGCGAGGAACGCCTCGAGCTTCTCGGGGGCGACGATCGCCATCATCCGCTCCTGCGACTCCGACATGAGGATCTCCTCAGCGGTCAGCGTGGGGTCGCGCAGCAGCACGTTGTCGAGCGAGACGTGCATGCCGGAGTTGCCGTTCGCGGCCAGCTCGCTCGTGGCGCAGGAGATGCCGGCGGCTCCGAGGTCCTGGATCGCCTCGACGAGCTCCTCGCGGTACAGCTCGAGGCAGCACTCGATGAGCACCTTCTCGGCGAACGGGTCGCCGACCTGCACGGCGGGGCGCTTGGTCGGGCCGGTCGAGTCGAACGAGTCGGAGGCCAGGATCGACGCGCCGCCGATGCCGTCGCCTCCGGTGCGGGCGCCGAAGAGCACGACCTTGTTGCCGACGCCGGTGGCGTTCGCGAGCTTGAGGTCCTCGTGGCGCAGCACGCCCACCGCGAGGGCGTTCACGAGGGGGTTGGCCTGGTAGACGGCGTCGAACACCGTCTCGCCGCCGATGTTGGGCAGGCCGAGGCAGTTGCCGTAGAAGCTGATGCCGGCGGTGACGCCGTGCACGACGCGGGCCGTGTCGGGATCGTCGATCGCGCCGAAGCGCAGCGCGTCCATGACGGCGACGGGGCGGGCGCCCATCGAGATGATGTCGCGGACGATGCCGCCGACGCCGGTCGCCGCACCCTGGAACGGCTCGATGAAGGACGGGTGGTTGTGCGACTCGGCCTTGAACGTGACGGCCCAGCCCTCGCCGACGTCGATGACGCCCGCGTTCTGGCCCATGCCGACCATGAGGCGCTTCTTCATCTCGTCCGAGACCTTCTGCCCGAACCGGCGCAGGTAGTTCTTCGAGGACTTGTAGGAGCAGTGCTCGCTCCACATGACCGAGTACATCGCCAGCTCGCCCGACGTGGGGCGGCGGCCCAGGATCTCGCGGATCCGCGCGTACTCGTCGTCCTTGAGGCCGAGCGCCGCGTACGGCTGCTCCTTCTCCGGAGTCGCTTCTGCGTTGGCGACCGAGTCGGGGACGTGGTCGGTGGGGGTGTTCGGAGAGGTCACGCGGGCTCCTGGAGCGAGGGGAGGCGGGGCAGGATCCAGTCTACTTGCGGTGGGGAGGGTCGGTCCGCCGCTCATTCAGGCACGGCTCGGCACGGGTCGGCGTCGGTCGGCGCGGGTCGGCGCTGGTCGGCCGCCACGATCCGCCGCGCCGATCTGCACATGTCGCGACGATCCGCACACGGATCCGGCCGGATCCTGTGCGGATCGTGCCAGGGTGTGCGGATCGTCGCAGGGCGCGCAGGGCGCGCAGGGCGCGCAGAGCCCGCCGGGCCGGCAGAGCAGGCCTTCCCCGATACCGCCGACATGGGTACGCTCGCGACGTGGGCGACGGAGGCAGCGCCGGATGACGTGGACGGCGGAGGAAGCGGCCGTGCTCCTCGAGCGCGCCCGGTCCGGCGACGAGCCGGCGTTCACGGACCTCGTCGCCCCGCATCGCCGTGAACTGCAGCGGCATTGCTACCGGATCCTGGGATCGCTGAGCGACGCCGAGGACGCGACGCAGGAGACGCTGCTGGCCGCGTGGCGCGGGATCGGCGGGTTCGCCGGGCGCAGCTCGGTGCGCACCTGGCTCTACACGATCGCCACCCGTGCCAGCCTGCGCCTGGCGCAACGGCGCCCCGCACGGGTGCTCTCCTGGGATGCGCACCCGGCGCGAGACCCGCTCGGCGATCTCGGCGTCCCGGACGACGGCGTCGCGTGGCTGGATCCGTGGATCTCCGCCGTCGACGACCCCGCCGAGACGGCCGCACGGCGCGAGGCGATCTCGCTCGCCTACCTCGCCGCGCTCCAGCAGCTGCCGCCGAACCAGCGCGCCGCGCTCATCCTGCGCGACGTGCTCGACTTCTCTGCCGCGGAGACGGCGGAGATCCTGGGCACGAGCGTCGCCGCGGTGAACAGCGCTCTGCAGCGGGCACGCGCGAGCCGGGCCGGCGCCGAAGGCGGCGGATCCGCCGACCCCGCGAGGCCGGCCGCGGAGGAGCAGCGCGCCGTGGACGCGTTCGTCGCCGCGTTCGAGGCCGGCGACGTCGCAGGAATCGTGGCCCTGCTCGCCGAGGACGTCCGTCTCACGATGCCGCCGCTGCCGGCGTGGTTCGACGGCATCGCCGACGTCTCCGTGTTCTTCGCCGAGCGTTCGATGGTCACGCCCTGGCGGGTCCGGTCCCTTGTCGCGGTCAACGGCATGCCCGCGCTCGTCGCCGATCAGCAGGTCGACGGGGTCTGGCGCCCCGGGGCGGTGATGGCGCTCGGGATCCGCGGATCCCGGATCGCCTGGATCGCCTCGTTCCTGGACCCGGAGCTGCTCGCGCGCGCCGTGTCGGCCCGGTACTGACCCGCCGCAGAGGGCTCGCAGGAGCCGGCCGGCGGCACCCGTCCAGCGACCCGGATCGCAGCGGCTAGCACGACGGGCCCCGGCGGACAAGACGGCTGACGCGGGCGCGGGATCCGCATACCGTGTGCCCTGAAACCGGCGCCACGTCGCTCGCGCGGAGCGCCGGCCGCCCGCACACGAAGGAGGAAGCCATGACGAACATCCCGCCGCTGGTCCCCGCGGATCCGAATGAGGAGAACCCCGAGGAGCCTCTCATGGAGGACGCCGAGGGCCACGAGAAGCTCGATCCGGATGCCGACCAGGACCGCATCGACAGCGCGGAGGCCGACCGGCTCGCCGCGGAGAGCGACTCCCGAGAGGAATGACCCCGTCTCAGACCCGGCCCTCAGGAGGAGGACGCGCATGACCATGGCCGCACCCGTCTCTTCGCCCGCGAAGCCGCTGACCGCCCGGGGGCCGCTGAGCAGCGCGCTCCTGCACGCACTCCGTGGGGAAGGTACGACCGCAGGGATCGCCGACATCGCAGAGCGGGCGGTCGCCGACGCCGCGGACGTCTTGCGCGACGATGACGTCCAGCTCGCGCTCTTCCTGCTCTATGCGTCGATCTACGGATCCGTTCCGGAGTTCGATCCGCGCGTCGAGTGGGATCCGCGGCTGATCCAGGTGCGGCGCCTGCTCGAGGAGCCGTTCGAGAGCGCCCTCCGCGAGGTCGTCTCCGTACCACCGCTGCCCGAAGCCTCTCAGACAGCGGTGGCATCGGCGCTGTTCGCGGTGACGTCGGAGGACGGCGGGCCGAGCCTCTCCCGCCATCTCGCGAAGAAGGCCACGCGCGAGCAGGCCCTGGAGTTCCTGATCCAGCGTTCGATCTACACCCTGCGGGAAGCCGATCCGCATTCCTGGGCGATCCCGCGTCTGCACGGGCGCGCGAAGGCCGCTCTCGTCGAGATCCAGGCCGATGAGTACGGCGGGGGCCGCGCGGACCGGGTCCATGCGGAGATCTTCGCGAAGGCGATGCGGGGTGCATCGCTCGACGACCGCTACGCCGGCTATGTGCACGCGGTTCCCGCGGTCACGCTCTGCTCGCTGAACACGATGTCCCTCTTCGGGGTGAACCGGCGGCTGCTGGGTGCGATCGTCGGTCACCTCGCGGCGTTCGAGATGACCTCCTCGATCCCGAACCGGCTCTACGGCGAAGGGCTGCGACGGCTGGGCTTCGGCGACGACGTGACCGACTACTTCGACGAGCACGTCGAGGCCGATGCCGTGCACGAGCAGATCGCCGGCCGCGATCTGGCGGGGGCGCTCGCCGAAGACCAGCCCGAACTGCTGCCGGACATCATGTTCGGCGCCGCCGCATGTCTGACCGTGGACGGCATGGTCGCCGCGCACATGCTCGAGAGCTGGCAGCGCGGGGAGTCGTCGCTGCGCTCGCCGGAGGCGGCGGCATGAAGGCCGTGCCGGCGACGGTCACCCCGTACCCCGACGGGCCGCTGATCGTGCGCGGTGAGGTGGAGCTGGTGGCCGGCGACGGCACGCCGATTCCGCGACGGCGGCGCACGGTCGCGCTCTGCCGATGCGGGTTGTCCGCGATCAAGCCCTTCTGCGACGGCACGCACAAGGCGGCAGGCTTCAGGGCGGACTGAGATGGACACCACCTTCGGGATCGAAGAGGAGTTCCTGCTCCTCGACCCCGGCACCCTGGCGCCCGTCGATCGCGCGGCCGAGGCGCTCGCCGACCTCGACGATCCGGAGCAGCCGGGCACCGTGAGCCGGGAGTTCCTCTGCTCCCAGGTCGAGTTCGCGACACCCGTGTGCACGACCATGGACGAAGCCCGCAGCGCGCTTCAGGGCTTCCGTCGCCGACTCGGAGGATGGGCGGCCGTCGCCGGCGTCGTCGCTGCCGGCTCCGGGGCGGCATTCCGCTGCCCCGCTCCTGCGGCGATCAGTCCCGGCGCGCGATACTCCTCGATCTCCGCCGAGGTCACGGCGCTCGCCGACGAGCACCAGATCGGCGGCCTGCACGTGCACGTCGGCGTCGACCGCGATCTCGGGATCCGGGCCTCCAACGCGCTGCGCGGCTGGCTGCCCGTCCTGCTCGCGCTCTCGGGCAATTCCCCGTTCTGGGACGCTCGCGACACCGGATACGACAGCTGGCGCGCGATCCACTCGCGCCGATGGACGACCTACGGGATCCCTCCGGTCTTCCGCGACACGGACGACTACGACGCCACGGTCACCGCGCTGGTCGGGATCGGCGCCACGTCCGATACGAGATCCCTCAACTGGAACCTGCGTCTGTCCGCGGTGTACCCGACCCTCGAGGTCCGCGTGTGCGACGCGCAGCTCGACGCGGAGTCGTCGGTCGCGCTGGCCGTCGTCATCCGAGCGCTCGTGGACTCCGTGCGGGGTTCGGGCATCGGATCCGTGGAGGACCGGATCCCCTGGGACGCGGCGCTCTGGCACGCCGCCCGTCATGGCGTGACGGGCACGCTGGTCCACCCCGGCACGGGACGCCTCGCGCCCGCACGGGACGTGCTGCATGCGCTCCGCGAGCTCGTCGCGCCGCACCTGCGCGGCGGCGAGGAGGCGAGCGTCGTGGAGGCGCTGCTCGAGCGACGGCAGACCGGCGCGGCTCTGCAGCGGGAGGCATACCGCGCGGGTCTGCCCGCGCTGGCGCAGCTATACCGGGAGAGGCTGATCCGCTGAGCGGAGGATCCGCCGCCTCAGAGCTCCAGAGTCGATTCTTCGGGGAGCAGGATCCCGCCCGAGGTGTTCGCGGAGTTGGCATAGGCCTGGATCCGCCGCGGATCGATCTCCGGCGGCGTGGGATCGCTGAACTCGAACCGCAGCGGGATGGAGGGGTGCATCCAGATCGTGGAGCGCCCGCGGGGCTGGTCGCCGTCGTGACGCCAGGACAGCGTGAAGCTCTCGTTGCGTCGGAGCTTCGTCGCGATCACGATCTTCAGATGGGCGAGGGCGATGTCCTCGATCTCGATCGGATGCTCGGCGCCGCCGTAGTAGAGGATGGCCATGTTCCGGACGCTACGCCTTTCCGTCGGATCCTGCAGGTCAGCACGACGCTTCGCCGCGGTGAGCCGCCCGGCGCGGGAACGGGAAGGGCCCGGGCCGGTGGCGATCCGGCCCGGACCCTGGGAGTTCCGCGGCTTGGCGGGGACTTGAAGCCTGGGGAGGCCCCGCATGCGCCGGGATCTTTCTCCTGTACCCATTCCCGGTGACGAAGACGACGTTAGCCAGGATCCGTCGCGGCGCGAAGGGGGTTGACGGGGCTCGGAAATCGCGCTATCGCTCGCGGAGGAAGCCCGGCATGCCGTGCCCCTCGGACGGATCCGCACTCGCCGTCGAAGAATCTCGCCTCGGACCGATGAGTTCCGCACGGCACGCGTCTCTGCACAGGTGTACGCACTCACACCCTCAGGGAAGGAACGCTCATGCGCTCGCTCATCGTCTCCAACGCCATCACCCTCGACGGCTTCTTCGCCGGCGTCGGGGGAGACCCGCTCGTCCTGAACCTCGACGCGGGGTTCGACGCGCACAACCTCGACCTCATGCGGGGCGCGTCGACCGTGCTGCTCGGACGGGCCTCGTTCGAGCTGTTCAGCTCGTTCTGGCCGATGGTCGCGGATGCGCCGGAGGATGCGTCGAACCCGGCGCTGAGCGCGGTCAACCGGGAGTTCAGCCGACGCTACGGCGAGATCCAGAAGGTCGTGGTGAGCGACGGCTACGTGGTGCCCGTGGAGAACCCCTGGCACGAGACCACGCGGGTCGTCAGCGGAGCCGATCTGGCCGCGACGCTGGAATCGGAGAAGGCCGGCGACGGCGGCGACATCGTGGTGTTCGCCAGCGCCGTCCTGTGGAACGGCCTCCTCGCCGACGGGCTCGTCGATCGCCTCGACCTCGTGGTCGGTCCCGACGCGATCGGCGCAGGCGTGCCGGCCTTCCGTGCGCCCGCCCGGCTGCGTCCGCTCGGGGCGGCGCCGATCCCCGGCTCGACGAACGTGCTGCTGCAGTACGCGCCCGCGGAATGACGGCGCGACGTGGTGCCGGTCGACGTGCGGCCGTGCTCGCGCCGCTCGCGCCGAAGTCCGTGTGCGACAATCCAAGCCCGCGGCCCATGCCGGGCCGCGTCTGGGGAGGAACCGTGGGAATCACCGCCGGAGCGCTCGTCGCCGTCTTCGTCGCGCTGTTCATCGTGCTCGTGGTGCGGCGGAGGAAGTAGTCCCGAGTTCGCCGGCGTTGGGGCGTCGGCGTCGGGGCGCTGGCGTTTGGGTGCTGGCCTCGGGGTGCTGGCCTCGGGTTGCACCTGCACGATCACGGCACAGATGCAGGACGGATCCGGCGATCGGATCCTGCAGGTGTTCCCGGGTCGTGCAGGTGTCCCGGTTTCGGGCCCGCGCGGCGGCCGCGACGGGTTACTGCACGGACCACCCGCCGTCCGAGGCGAGGATCGCGCCGTTGATGTTCACGGCGTCGTCCGAGAGCAGGAACGTGATCGACGCGGCGAGGTGCTCGGCCGTGGCCACGGTGGGGATCGCCTGCTGGAACGGCGCGAGTCGGCCGGATCCGTACTCGGACATGTGCGGCGGCATCGGGATCCCGGTCGCGACGCCCCCGGGGGCGACGGAGTTCACGCGGATCCCCTTGGGTCCGTACATGAAGGCCGCGGACTTGGTGACGCCGATGATGCCGTGCTTGCTGGCCGTGTAGGCGTTGCCGGACGCGTTGCCTCGGAGGCCGGCCTCGCTCGAGACGTTGAGGACGGATCCGCGGCCCGCCGCCTCCATGAGCGGCAGCACCGCGCGCATGAGCTTGAACGGCGCCGTCAGGTTGATCGCGATGACGCGGTCCCAGACGGCGTCGGGCGTCTCGCCGGCGGGGGAGAAGTCGTCGTTGATGCCGGCGACGTTGGCGAGGCCGTCGATGCGGTCGCCCGCCGCGGCGACGACGCGGTCGATCGCGTCCTGCTGCGTGAGGTCGCCGGCGACGGTCACGATGCCGGGCAGTTCCGCGCTCAGGGCGTCGAGCTTGTCCGCTGCGATGTCGCAGGCGATGACACGACCGCCCTCGCGGGCGATGCGCGAGGCGGTGGCCTTGCCGATGCCCGATGCGGCGCCCGTGACGATCACGGTCTTCCCGGCGAAGCGCCCGGGGGTGACCTGCTCGGTCCAGCCCTGCGGAGCGGCGTCTTCGGGGATCACTCCGCCGTTCGCGGCACGCACGAGGTCGTCGACCACGGACTGCGGCATGGCACCCTGGCTCATCACGACGAGCTGCTGCAGCGGCAGGCCGAGCACGGGGGTGAGCGAGTCGGCGCTGGCGCCGGACTGCGCCAGCAGCCCGCGGATCAGCTCGCCACCGGCCGGATCGGCCAGCCAGTCGCCGATGGAGGAATTCGCGGTCAGGGCCATGGGTGTCTCCTTCGTTCGCTCGTGGATCCGGTCGGTTCGGCTGCGATCGAGTTTCGCAACGGCGCGTCCACTTATTCCTGAGCGTACACCTCGCTACCCTCGGAGGGTGCCTCGACCGCGCAGTGAGAATGCCCGCCAGTCCGTGCTGGCGGCGATGCGCCGCGCGCTCGCGGCGGACGGCTACGACGCCGTGACGATCGAGGGACTGGCCGCCGAGGCCGGTGTCTCGAAGCAGACGATCTACCGGTGGTGGGGGTCGAAGGCGGCGATCCTCGGCGAGGCGCTGCTCGAGGGATCGCTTCCGGGCGCGGACGTCGCCCTGCCGTTCTCGACGGACCTGGCGGCGGACCTGCGCTCATGGTTCGCCACCGCGGGCGAGCACCTGTCCCGCTCCGAGAACGTGGAGCTCGCTCGGGCGCTCATCGCCGTCACCGCGACGGATCCGGAGCTGGGCGCGGCGCTGAACCACCGGTTCGCGGATCCGATCGTGTCGTGGATCGTCGCCCGGATCCTCCGTGCGCAGGAAGAGGGGGCGGTGCGCGCGGACGCCGACCCTGCTGCGGTGGCCGACCAGTTCGTCGCGGCGACGTCGTACGCGGCGCTGCTCGGCCGGTCCCTGACCCCGGACCGGGTGGATGCGCTCGTGGATCTCGTGATGCACGGGCTGGCGGTGCGCTGAGGCTCGTCTCTGAGTCGTCCGTTCGCGGGGCCTGTGGATAACTTCCGCGGCGTGCGGGCGGATCTGGCTACGGTGTCGGGATGAATCCCCGGCGCAGCGTCCTCCTCACCGCGGCCGTCGTCGCTGCCGCGATCGGACTCGCCGGCTGCACGCCCGGCCCGGCGCCCACACCGACGCCCACCCCGCTGTTCACCAGCGAGGCGGAGGCGTTCAAAGCAGCCGAGCAGGTGTATCGGGAGTAT
>NZ_NCKN01000133.1 GCF_002257455.1 Microbacterium sp. 13-71-7 | reverse complement strand
CCAGCCGGCGGCGCTCGAGGAGGCCGCCCGTGCCGCGCTCAGCCCGGAGGCTTTCGCCTACATCGCCGGCGGCGCCGGCGCCGAGCGCACGGTCGCCGCGAACCGTGCGGCGTTCGAGCGCTGGCAGGTGTGGCCGCGTCCGCTGCGGGACGTCTCCGCGCGAGACCTCGGCACGCGCTTCCTCGGCGTCGACCGGCCCACCCCGCTGCTGCTCGCCCCGCTCGGGGTCATGGAGCTCGCGCACCCCGATGCCGATCTGGCCGTCGCCCGCGCGGCCGCCGCGATGGGCGTGCCGTACGTGCTGTCGAACCAGGCCTCGGTACCGATGGAGCGCGTCGCGGCGTCGGCGCCCGGCGGTGCACGGCTGTTCCAGCTGTACTGGTCGGCCTCCGACGAGCTCAACGCCTCGCTGCTGCGCCGCGCCGAGGCCGCCGGCGCCGAGGCGATCGTGATCACCCTCGACACGCATCTGCTGGGCTGGCGCACGCGCGATCTCGATCTCGGCTACCTGCCTTTCACGCGGGGCATGGGCATCGCGCAGTACACGTCGGATCCGGTGTTCCGAGAGCTCGTCCGGGCGAGGGCGGGATCCTCGACCGGCGGATCCCCGGTGCGGGTCACCCCGAAGACGATCGCCGCGGGGATCTCGATCGCGCGCCACGGCGCCGCGGTCACCGGATCGCCGAGCCTGCGCGGGAACCTGCGATCGCCGCTGCCCCGGCTGGCGGTCGAGACCTTCCTCGACGTCTTCTCCACCCCGGCCCTCACCTGGGACGACCTGGCGAAGGCGCGGACGTGGACCTCGCTCCCGCTGATCCTCAAGGGCATCGTGCATCCCGAGGACGCCGAGCGCGCGGTCGATGCGGGGCTCGACGGCGTGTGGGTGTCGAACCACGGCGGCCGCCAGATCGACCAGTCCGTGCCGACGCTGGAGGTGCTGCCGGCGATCGTGGAACGGGTCGCCGGACGCGTCCCTGTGGTCTTCGACTCCGGTGTGCGCGGCGGGGCCGACGCGTTCATCGCGCTCGCCCTCGGCGCGACCACGGTGGCACTGGGCCGCCCCTACGCGTACGGACTCGGGATCGCCGGAGAGGCGGGCGTGCGCGAGGTCATCCGCAACGTGCTCGCCGAGCTCGACGTCACGCTCGGGCTCGCCGGGCTCGCGGCGATACGCGAGGTGGACGCCTCAGCCCTCCGGCGCGCGGACGGCTGACCGCCCGCGGCGGACCCGGATCCGGGAATATCCGCGCGCGGGTGCGGCGTTCGCGAAAGACATGAAGGTTCTTCTCACCGGCGCGACCGGCTACATCGGCACTTCCGTCCTCGACCGGCTGCTCGCAGAGGGCCACACCGTGACCGCCCTCGTCCGCGATGCGGCGAAGGCGGGCGCCGTGGAGGCCGCCGGGGCGACCGCCGTCATCGGCGACGTCGCGGATTCCGCGCGCGTGGCGGAGGCCGCCGCCGCGGCGGACGGCGTCATCCACACGGCCTCGACGCCGGAGGGCGACGCCGCATTCATCGCCGCCGTGCTCGGTGCGCTCGAGGGCACGGGCAAGCCGTTCGTGCACACCGGCGGGATCTGGAGCTACGGCACGGCGAGCGACATCACGGAGCAGACTCCGCTCGACCGGCCGGCCCTCACCGCCTGGCGCGGCGCGGGGGAGGCGAAGGTGCTCGGCGCCTCCGGGATCCGCGGCACGGTCGTCGCGCCCGCCACGGTCTACGGCCGCGGCGGCGGTCTGGTGCGGATCCTCACCGATGCGACCGACGGGGGAGTGCTCCTGATCGGCGACGGCAACCAGCACTGGACCACGGTCGACGTCGACGACCTCGCCGCGCTGTACGTGCTCGCGCTCGAGAGCGGACGGGCCGGGGAGACCTACATCGGCGCCTCCGGGCAGAACCCGACCGTCCGCGAGCTCGGTGAGGCGATCGCGGCCGGATCCGAGGTCGCAGAGGGCGTCCGCGCCGAGAGCGTCGCGCAGACGCGCGCCCGACTCGGCGAGGCGTTCGCCGATGCGCTCCTCCTCGACGAGCAGGCCTCGGGGGCCAAAGCGCGTGCCGAGCTCGGCTGGACCCCGACCGCGCGCCCGCTCGTGGAGCAGCTCGCCGCCGGCACCTACCTGGACGAGAGCGTCGCCGCGCGGGCCTGATCCCGAGACGCTCTCGCCGGGACGGGGCTGCCCGAACAAGGCAGCCCCCGCGTCACGACGCGGTCAGCGCACGCCCTTCATCAGCGTGAGCACGGGCTTGACCGACAGGAGCAGGCCGATGCCCACGACGATCGCGATCGCGCCGAGGATCGAGAAGTACGGGACCTCGTTGTGCGGGTCGTAGAACTGCACGAGCCAGCCCGAGATCGCGGTGCCGAGCGAGACGGACAGGAAGAACAGCGCCACCATCTGCGTGTGGAACGCGGTCGGGGCGAGCTTCGTCGCCGCGGACAGTCCGATCGGCGACAGCAGCAGCTCGGCGACCGTGAACACGAACAGGATCCCGATGATCGCCAGCAGCGGTGTGGAGTTCGGGCCGCCGCCGGCGAATGGCAGGAACAGCAGGAACGCCGCGCCCATGATGATCGCACCGAGCGCGAACTTCACCGGCGTGGAGGGCTGACGGGCGCCGAGCTTCGTCCAGATCGCTGCGAACACCCCGGACAGCACGATGATGAAGACCGGGTTGATCGACTGCACCCATGAGACCGGCATCTCCCAGCCGAACAGGTCGCGGTTCAGCCGCTCGTCCGAGTACACGGTCAGGACCGTGAACTGCTGCTGGTACAGCGACCAGAAGGCGACGCTCGTGATGAACAGCGGCAGGAAGCCCCACACCCGCGAGCGCTCGGTCGCGTCGATGCGGCGGCTCGTGAGGATCACCGCGAAGTAGGCGATCGCGGCGACCGTGGCCGCGATGATCACGACCGTGGCGAGGTTGGCCGCCGTGATCACGCCGGTCAGCACGAGCGCGACGAGGATCAGGATCCCGGCGATCGCGATGACGGCCGCCGTCGCGTAGCGGTTCCGCGGGAGCGGGTTCGCGATGCGGTGCGCATCGGCAGGCAGCCCGCGGCGCCCGAACGAGTACTGCGTCAGGCCGGCGGCCATGCCGATCGCGGCGAGGCCGAAGCCGAAGTGGAAGCCCAGGGTCGACTGCAGCAGCCCGGTGAGGATCGGTCCGAAGAAGCCGCCGAGGTTGATCCCCAGGTAGAACAGCGAGAACCCGGCGTCGCGCCGCGGGTCCTCGGCCGAGTAGAGGGTGCCGACCACGGAGGTCGCGTTGGCCTTGAGCCCGCCGGATCCGATCGCGACGAGCACCAGGCCGACACCGACGCCGACGACGCCCGGCAGCAGGGCGAGGGCGATGTGTCCCGCCATGATCACGATCGCGCTGAAGAACAGGGTGCGCTCGGATCCGAGGATCCGGTCCGCGACCCAGGCGCCGAGGATCGTCGCCAGGTAGACGGATCCGCCGTAGGCGCCGACGATGCCGCCCGCGATGCCCTTGTCGAGCCCGAGTCCTCCGTCGGTGACGGAGTAGTACAGGTAGATGAGCAGGATGCCCTGCATGCCGTAGAAGCTGAACCGCTCCCACATCTCGACCCCGAACAGGTGGGCGAGTGCCCACGGCTGCCCGAAGAACCGGGTGTCGCGATCGCCGTGCGGGCGGGCTTCCTGTGCGGTGCTCATCATTCCAGGGTAAGCCGCACCGCCGCAGGCCGGGGATCCGGCGGCGTCAGCCCCGGGGCGCGAGCACGAACGCCCCGGTGCCGCCGGGGTTCATCGCGATCTCCCAGCGGAACCCGTCGGGGTCGGCGAAGTAGCCCGAATAGCCGCCCCATTCGCGGCGCAGGGCGGGGGTGACGGGAGCGCCCAGCGCGGCCGCCTCGGCGAGCACCGCATCGACCTCGGCGTCGGTCGCCACGTTGTGTGCCAGCGTGAGCGGAGCGACGCCGGGCGCGGGCGGTGCGCCGATCTCCGCAGTGAACCCCTCCACGCTCCACAGCGAGAGGATCATCCGTTCCGCGACGGGGAGCATCAGGACCTCGTCCGCTTCGAAGATCGGCTGCCAGCCGAGACCGTCGACGTAGAAGGCCCTGCTGCGTGCGACGTCCGCGACGGCCAGGGTGATGAAGCTCACTCGCTGTTCCATGGGAGCCATGGTGCCACCGGCCTCCGACGTCGGTCGAGCGCGTGGAGGCCTCGGTGCCCTCTCACGCCCCGGAGGGCACCGATAGGATTGTTGCGCGCCTCTTCGTGCGCATTCCCCGCATCATCGCGACCATTGGAGCCACCGTGGCCGAACAGTCCCGTCTTGACAAGGTCATCGCCCTCGCCCGCCACCGCGGGTTCGTCTTCCAAGCGGGTGAGATCTACGGCGGTTCCCGCTCGGCCTGGGACTACGGCCCCCTCGGCACCGAGCTCAAGGAGAACATCCGGCGGCAGTGGTGGCAGACCTTCGTGCGCGGCCGCGGCGACATGGTCGGCCTCGACTCGTCGATCATCCTGCCCAAGCGTGTGTGGGAGGCGTCCGGTCACGTCGCGACCTTCACGGATCCGCTCGTCGAGTGCCTGCAGTGCCACAAGCGGTTCCGCGCCGACACCCTCATCGAGGACTTCGAGGCCCGCAAGGGCCGCCCCGCCGAGAACGGCCTCGCCGACGTGCCCTGCCCGAACTGCGGCACGAAGGGCCAGTACACCGAGCCGAAGGCGTTCTCCGGCCTGGTGAAGACCTACCTCGGCGTGGTCGACGACGAGTCTGGCGTGTACTTCCTGCGCCCCGAGACCGCGCAGGGCATCTTCGTGAACTTCTCGAACGTGCTCACCGCGAGCCGCAAGAAGCCGCCGTTCGGCATCGGCCAGGTCGGCAAGGCGTTCCGCAACGAGATCACCCCCGGCAACTTCATCTTCCGCACCCGCGAGTTCGAGCAGATGGAGATCGAGTACTTCGTGCCGCCCGCCGAGGCGCAGGAGTGGTTCGAGCACTGGGTGAAGGAGTGCTGGGACTGGTTCATCGACCTCGGGATCAACCCGGAGAACATGCGCCAGTTCGACGTGCCCGAGGAGGACCGCGCGCACTACTCGGCCGGCACGATCGACGTCGAGTACCGATTCGGCTTCACCGGCAAGGAGTGGGGCGAGCTCATGGGCGTCGCGAACCGCACCGACTACGACCTGTCCAGCCACAGCGAGGCCTCCGGCTCGTCGCTCAGCTACTTCGACCAGGCCTCGGGCGAGAAGTACATCCCGTACGTGATCGAGCCCTCGTTCGGCCTCACCCGCTCGATGATGGCGTTCCTCGTGGACGCCTACGTCGAGGAGGAGGTGCCGAACGCCAAGGGCGGCACCGACGTGCGCACCGTGCTGAAGCTCGACCCGCGCCTCGCCCCGGTCAAGGTCGCGGTGCTGCCGCTCTCGCGCAACGAGCGCCTCTCGCCGCTCGCCCGCGAGGTCGCCGACAGGCTCCGCGGTCACTGGGCGATCGACTTCGACGACGCCGGCGCGATCGGGCGACGTTACCGCCGCCAGGACGAGATCGGCACCCCGTTCTGCGTCACGATCGACTTCGACTCGCTCGACGACGACGCCGTGACCGTGCGCGACCGCGACACCATGGCGCAGGAGCGCGTGCCGCTGGCCGAGCTCGACGCCTACCTCTCGGAGCGCCTGAAGGGCGCCTGAGCGAACCCATCGCCGAAGCGCGGTTCCCTTCTCGGGGGCCGCGCTTTGCGCATCGGGCTGGGATCCCGAGTACCACGGATCCGCCGAGTAGCGCGACGGGTCAGCGGGCGAGCGGCGCCTCGGCGTCGAGTCCGGAGAGTTTCTCCGGATTGGCGACCGAGAACACCCGCGTGATGCGACCGTCCTCGACGGCGAAGCTCACGGCGGCGAGCAGTGCGCCGCCGATCTGGATGCCGGCGCCGAGCATGCCGTTGACGCGCAGCGGCACCACCGCGAACGCCGTGTCGAGCTTCGCGATGCTGCCCTGCAGGAACGCCACGACGCGCTCGGCACCGTGCAGCGGCCGCCGGGCGGCGTGCCGGACGAGCCCGCCGCTGTCGGTCACCGACACCACGTCGGGTGCGAGCACATCCATGAGCGACTGCACGTCGCCCGAGTTCATGACCGCGATGAAGCGCTCCACGACGCGGTCGTGCTCCGAGGCGTCCACCGCGATGCGCGGACGGCGGGCGGCGACGTGGTCGCGGGCGCGGTGCGCGATCTGCCGCACCGCCGCGGACGTCTTGCCCACCGCCTCGGCGATCTCGTCGAACGGGACGTCGAACACCTCGCGCAGGACGAACACGGCCCGCTCCGTCGGTCCGAGGGTCTCGAGCACGGTCAGCATCGCGAGCGAGACGCTCTCGGCGAGCACCACGTCGTCCGCGACGTCCTGCGTGGTGCGCAACGGCTCCGGCAGCCACGGGCCGACGTACTCCTCCCGCCGGCGCGAGGCCGTCCGCAGTTGATTGAGCGCCTGCCGCGTGACGATCCGCACCAGATAGGCGCGCGGGTCGAGCACGTCGCCGCGGTCCTCGGCGGACCAGCGCAGCCACGATTCCTGCAGCACGTCCTCGGCGTCGGCCGCGGATCCGAGCATCTCGTACGCGACCGTGAACAACAGGCCGCGGTGCGTGACGAACGGATCCTCGGTCGCCGGCCGGCTCAGGTCGCTCATGCCGGCGACGTTACGCGGGTCTCGCCCCGCGTCGCCAGCGGCGCCAGCCCGCAGGCGTCCGCGAAGCCGTCGGAGTGGATCCCCAGCGCGATGTTGGATCGGGCCGTCGCGTTGAGGTAGCCGACCTTCGCGGCGAGCTCGAGGAGAGCCGGGGCGCCCAGCTCGGCGAGCAGTGCGTCGGAGAGCTCGTCGGTGACCGCGGGCGGCGTCAGGCTCATCGCTTCGGCGTACTCCATCACGAGACGCTCCCGGTGCGTGAACCGGGTGGACTCGCGCCAGATCGGCACCTCGCGGGCCTTCTCCTCATCGAGCCCGTGGTCGTGGGCCATGAAGTAGTGCAGGTCGAGGCAGAAGCTGCACCCGACGGTCGCGGCCGCGGTCATCGTCGCCAGCGTCGACAGGCTCTTGTCGAGCTCGTGCCACTTCTCGGTCTTGCGGCCGAAGTTCATCATGTCCGTGAACACCGGGCGGTGGTGCCAGAGCACCCCGATCGAGTCGGGCACCCGGCCGAACATCTTCTTCGTGGCGAACTTCACCACGGCGCCGTACAGTCCGGTCACCTCGGTCGCGGGGATGCGGGCCTGAGTCGTCATGATCTGCTCCTTCTGCGGCACGGTTCTCGCGCCTTCGAACATGGAGACACCGGCCGCGGCGGATGTGTGACATCCGGATCCGAAGTCCGGTCGATGTTCCGACGCGGCCGCGGCCGCCGACGCGCACGGCTCGCCGAGCGCACGGCTTCGTGCCGAGGGCACGGCTCGCCGAGTGCACGGCATCGTGCCGAGTGCACCGGAAGTTCGCGCGAACACGCCGTGCGCTCGACAGCTTCCCGTGCACTCGGCGCCCCAACGCGTCCTATTCCGTCGCTGCCGATCCGGCGCGCAGTTCGGAGAGCAGTGCCACGAGGTCGTCGATCTCGGTCCGGGTGGTCCGCCAGGACGACACCGAGATGCGGAACGCCCTCCTGCCTCGCCACGTGGTCGAACCGAACCACGTCCTCCCGCTGGCCTGCGCCGCGGCGACGATGCGCTCGGTCGTCGCGTCGTCCTCCGCCGCGACGAGCACCTGGTTGAGGACGACGCGGTTCAGGACGTCGAACCCGGCCGCACGCAGTCCCTCCGCGGCGGCGCTCGCGAGCTCCATGGACCCCTCGACGAGCGAGGCCACACCCGAACGGCCGAGAGTGCGAAGCGCGGCCCACACCGGAACGCCGCGGCCGCGGCGGGAGAACTCCAGGGTGAGGTTCTCCTGCGCGTCGTCGGTGGTCGGCGCATAGACGGCCCCGGCGAACATCGTGGAAGCCAGGGCCTGACGGTCGCGCACGATCAGCATGGCGCTGTCGTACGGCGTGTTCAGCCACTTGTGCCCGTCGACCGCCCAGGAGTCGGCGCGCTCGATCCCGGCCGTGAAGGCCTTGTGCTTCGTGGCGCGCGCCCACAGCCCGAACGCCCCGTCGACGTGCACCCAGGCGCCCGCGGCTTCCGCACGCGCGATGAGCGCGTCGAAATCGTCGAACTCACCCGTGTTCACCTCGCCGGCCTGCAGGATGAGGATGGTCGAGCCGTCCAGCTCCGGAACCTGATCGTTCCGGATCCTCCCGTACTCGTCGGTCGGCACCCATTCGACCCGGTCCAGGCCGAAGCCGAGCACCCGGACGGCCTTCCGCACGACCACATGGGCGAGTTCGCTCGCCACGATGCGCACTCTCGGGGCCCCCTCCGCACCGAGGCGGTCGAAGTCCCAGCCCTGCCTGGCGAGGAGCGTCTTTCGCGCCGTGGCGAGGGCGACGACGGTTCCAGACCCCGAACTCGTCGTGAAGCCCACCGCGGCATCGCGGGGCAGGTCGAGGATCTCCAGCACCCAGTCCGCGGCGGTCTGCTCGATCGCGCCCACCCCGGGAGTGCCGGACGGATCGGAGGCGCTGTTGTCCCACGCCAGGGCGATGCGGTCGGCCGCGGCGGCGACGGGGAGCGTCGCACCGGTGACGAAGCCGAAGTACCGGGCGCCGTTCGACTCGACGGCGGCGGCAGAACCGACCTCATCCAGGAGCGCCACCGTCGAAGCCGCATCGTGCCCTTCCTCGGGCAGAGGCTCGTCGAAGGCGGCCAGGGCGTCGATCGACTCCGCCGCGGGGAACACGGGACGCGAGCCGATCCCCTCGATGTATCGCTGTGCACGCTCATCGGCATCGCGCAGCAGGTCGAGCTCATCTCGCAGCGTCATCTGGTCCTCATGCTTCCGTGGGTGGATCGAGCGCTCCGTCATCCCCCTCGTTTCGAGGCGTGCTCTGCGGCGAAAGGGGGTGCGGGCGCGTTCAGGGCAATCGTCACATGCACGCCGCTCCCGCCGTGTGCCCGCGCAGCATGCGTTTCGGCAGTTTCACCGACATTCTGTCGGTCGGCGTCGAGGCCCCCCTCGGCGACCGGCGCGCACTGCGATGCCGCCGGCGGCGATGCCGTCGACGGCGGTCCTTCGTCAGCTCGGCGGCAGCAAGGGGCGCGCCGGGAGCGGGGAGGAGTAGACGACGCTGGTCGTGACGCTGCCGAGTGCGCCGATCCGGCCGCTGACCTGTTCCAGGTGCTTCATGCTCGTGGTGACGACCTTCATGATGAAGCAGTCGTCTCCGGTGACGTGGTGGGCCTCGGTGACCTCTGGGGTGTCGGCGAGGAGCTGGTGCAGCGGCTCGTAGACGCTGCTCGGGTAGCGCAGTCGGAGATAGGCCAGGATCGTGAATCCGAGTCGTTCGGGATCGATCCGGGCTCCGTAGCCGCTGATCACGCCGGACTCCTCGAGCCGGCGCACCCGCTCCGCGGCGGCACTGTGGCTCATGTTGATGTGCCGGGCCAGATCCGCGATGCTCTGCCGCCCGTTGGTCTGCAACGCCGCCAGGATGGCCCTGTCGACCTTGTCGGGTTCAAAAGGGAGATTCGCGGTCATGCGCCAAGACTGCCACGAGATCGCGGCCGATCCCTCCCGGATGCCGCGGAACAGCCCTTCATATCGCCTCCGGCCGTGAATATCGTTTCGGCCATGACAACAACCGCCGCTTCGACGGACCTCCTCATCGCTCATTTCTCCGGCAAGCTCGCTTTCGAGACCGACGCTTCCGACGTGCATGCCGACCAGGAGGGCGGCGCCCGCTTCGTGCTGGTCGACTCCCGCGGCGAGAGCGCGTGGGCCCAGGGCCGGATCGTCGGGGCGGTCCACATGCCGACCGCGCAGATCGCCGCACGCGCGAGCGAGGAGATCCCGACGGATCTGCCCGTCGTGACGTACTGCTGGGGGCCGGGGTGCAACGGCTCGACCCGTGCCGCGCTCGAGTTCGCAAAGCTCGGGTACCGGGTCAGGGAGATGATCGGCGGGTTCGAGTACTGGGCCCGCGAAGGCTACCCCGTCGAGAACGACCACGGCCCGGTCGTCCGCGCCAAGGACCCGCTGACCGCACCGCTGGACGCCATCACCTGTGACTGCTGAAACCACGATCCGCCCCGCCGAGCGGAGCCGGGCGGCGCGTCAGCTCGCGGCCCGCGGGTCCCGCCAATAGGTCTGCACACGCGCGCCGCCGGCGAGCTCCACGACGGCGTGCGGGCGGTACCCGAGCCTCTCGTAGCGCACGTCGTTCGCCGGGTTCGACGACTCCAGGTAGGTGGGGATCCCCGCCTCGTCGTAGCGGGCGAGCGCCGCCCGGAGCAGCCCCATGCCGTACCCGCCGCCGCGCGCCTCGGGGGCCACGCCGAGCAGGGTCAGGTAGGCGTGCGGCTCGCTCGGTCGAGCCTCTGCGAACTGCGCGCCGGCCCGCTCCAATGCGGCGGCGGCCTCCGTGTCGAGCAGGTCGCCGACCAGGGCGTCGTAGGCGGGGTGGGCCTCCGCCGAGATCTCGTCCTCACCCGGCGGGTACCAGACGGAGACCGCGCGAAGAGTTCCGCGCTCGCCTGCTTCTGCGGGTCCGTCCTCATCATCGCGCGCGATGTCGAGCACCCGTGATTCGGAGAAGCGCAGCGCCTCCCCGACCATGAACCGCCAGTACGCACCGGCCACCTGCGGACGCGTCGCACGGTCGGGGAACGAAGGCCCCCAGACTGGGTCGTCCAAGAAGGCCGAGGTGAGGATCCGAGTCATCTCGTCCAGGTCGGCCGGCGTCGCCGGACGGACTCCCCGCGGGAGGTGATCGCTGCTCAAAAGATCCTCGTCTCGCTCGTGCTCGGTCGAGCGGTCAGCATACAGATCCCTCGCTGCGATGCGCGAAGGCTGCGGGCGCCGCGTGCCGGCCCTCGACCTCGCGAGAAACCAGATCCTGCACGAAACACCCCGTCCGTCGTGGTGTCTCATGCAGGATCTGGTTTCTCGCCGAGCGCGCGGGGCAGCGGAGTGGGGAGCGGGGAGCGGCGGGGGGCGTGGGACGATGGATCCGTGGAGACGACGACCTTCGCCGCGACCGACGGCTTCCCGCACACGGCTCTCGTCGGGGTCACCGACTCGGACGCGACGCGCGCGGTGCAGGGCGATCCGCTGGCCGTGCTGCCGCTGGCCTCCGTGACGAAGCCGCTGACCGCGTGGGGCGCGCTCGTCGCGGTCGAGCGCGGGCTCGTGGATCTGGACGAGCCGGCGGGGCCCGCGGGCTCGACCGTGCTGAACCTGCTCGATCACACCAGCGGGCTGCCGATGGAGGGATCCGCCCCGCAGAAGGCCCCGGGCGAGCGGCGCATCTACT
>NZ_NCKN01000132.1 GCF_002257455.1 Microbacterium sp. 13-71-7 | reverse complement strand
GACTGGATCTCCTCGAGCAGCGCACGGTAGGCGAACTCCCCCGCGCGCATCCCCTCGGCGACGATGGTCATGACGCCAGTGTATACACAAAGGCGAGGACTAGGTGAGGTATTGCTGAGACTGACCTATTTCGTATACATAAGTCAGCTGAGCGCCCCGGCCGGCTCCGGAACCGCATCGGGATCCAGCTCGTCGACGACGGGCTCCCCGAGTTTCACCAGCACCACGCCGACGAGCACGAGCGCGCCTCCGAACGCCTGCAGCAGGTCGGGGAGCTGCCCGAGGAACAGCCAGCCGAACAGCAGGGCGGCGATCACCTCGGAGAGCGCCACGAACGACGCGAAGCGGGATCCCAGCCTCCGCGTCGACACGATGCCGAGCACGTAGGCGAGCGCCGTCGCGATCACCCCGATCGCGAGCACGGGCACGAACCACGGCAGCGTGCCGAACCGGTAGGTGACGTCGTGGGTGTTCCACGCCAAGGGCAGGATTCCGGTGGCGCCGACGGCGGTCAGGCCGATCGAGCCGATCAGCAGGCCGAGTCCGGCGAGCGCGATCGGGGGCAGCCCGGTGTCGCTGCGCCCCGAGAGCAGGAAGTAGGTCGCGGCGCCGACCATCGCGCCGAGCGCCCACAGTATTCCGATCGGGTCGATCCGGGATCCGGTGAAGATCTCCAGCATGAGCACGAGTCCGATGAACGCGACGACGGCGCCCACCATGCCCCGCACGCCGGGACGCTCCCCGCGTCGGAGCCAGAGCCAGAGCACGACCGCGATCGGCGCCGTGTACTCGATGAGCAGCGCGAGACCGACGTCCATCACGGCGACGGCCTGGAAGAAGCACAGCTGTGCGGCCGTGACCGCGAGCAGCCCGTAGACGACGATCATTCCGGCGTTCTTCCGGACGATCCGCCAACGCCCGCGCAGTGCGAGCAGCGTCGGCACGAGCAGGATCAGCGCGGCGACCCACATGCGGACCGTGACCGCGGCGCCGGGACTCCACCCCGCGTCCATCAGGCCGCGGGCCCATGCTCCGCTCATCCCGAAGGAGAGCGCTGCACCGAGGGCGAAGATCAGTCCGGTACGCATGCCGACGGCGTGCGTGTCATTCGCCACTGTGCTCATGACATGTGACGCTACTCGGCGGGGATGTAAGATGTCAACATGATCTTCACCGATGACACCGAGGAGACGCTGCGGGCCGCCGTGTGGCTCGCGAACTCGGCCGAGGATCCTGACACGCTCACTTCCCTGAGCGATGAGGCGACCTTCCTGAGTCAGTTCGGCTACACGGGCCGGATCGATCGCGATCAGGCCGAGCTGGAGGGGCTCCGCGAGATCCGCCCGCAGCTGCGCGCGATGCTCCTCGCGCCCCGTGACGACATGGCCATCGCCGTCAACGAGGCCCTCGCCGGCATCGCCCTGACGCCTCGCCTCGCGCGGCACGGAACTCTGGACTGGCATCTGCACGCGGTCGCGGACGACCACCCGCTGCCCGAGCGCGTGATCGTGGAGACCGCGATGGCCCTGATCGACGTGATCCGCGCCGAGGAGGGATCCCGCATCTCGGTCTGCGCCGACGACACCTGCGAGGCCCTCGCGCTCGACCTGTCGCGCAACCGCTCGAAGCGCTACTGCTCCACGGTCTGCGCGAACCGCAACGCCGTCGCCGCCTACCGCGCCCGCCGCGCCGAGGCCTGACCCTCGCCCGGCGCTTCCGCTTCCGGCTCCGGGTTCCAGTTCCGGGTCGTCCCCGCGAGCGCACGCCATGGCCTCCGCTGACGGGGACGACTCGACAGGTGGAGCACCCCACTTCCGGGTCGTCCCCGTGAGCGCACCCCATGGCCTCCGCTGACGGGGACGACTCGAAAGGTGGAGCACCCCACTTCCGGGTCGTCCCCACGAGCGCACCCCGTAGCCTCCGCTGACGGGGACGACTCGAAAAGCGGGGCCCACGCCCCGGATCCCACCCCACATCCGGGTCGTCCCCGTGAGCGCACGCCATAGTCTCCGCTGACGGGGACGACTCGAAAGCAGCGCCACCCCACATCCGGGTCGTCCCCGTCAGCGCACCTCAGGGGCTCCGCTGATGGGGACGACTCGGAAGTAGAAGGCGGTGCGAGTGGACGGGAGTACGGGGCGGCGTGGGAGGGTCCGGCTACCCTCGTGACATGACCTCCGACTGGACCGGATCCGCCATCGCCCTGCTCGAGGCGGACGGGAACCGCAGCGCCGACACGCACCTGCACGTGTTCCCCCTGCCCGCGGAATGGGGCATCGACCTCTATCTCAAGGACGAGTCGGTGCACCCGACCGGATCCCTCAAGCACCGGCTCGCACGGTCGCTGATCCTGTACGGGCTGGTCAACGGACGCATCCACGAGGGCACGACGCTGGTCGAGGCCTCGAGCGGATCCACGGCCGTGTCCGAGGCGTACTTCGCGCGGATGCTGGGCCTGCCGTTCGTGACGGTCGTGCCGCGCTCGACCAGCCAGGAGAAGATCGACCTCATCGAGTTCTACGGCGGACGCTGCCACTACGTGGACTCGGGGCGGGACATGTACCCCGAGGCCGAGCGCCTCGCCTCGGAGTGCGGCGGGCACTACCTCGACCAGTTCACCTACGCGGAGCGCGCGACGGACTGGCGCGGGAACAACAACATCGCCGAGAGCGTCTTCAGCCAGCTGAGCCGCGAGCGCCACCCGATCCCGAGCTGGATCGTCGTGGGCGCGGGCACCGGCGGCACGAGCGCGACCTTCGGCCGCTACGTCCGCTACCGCCGCCACGACACCCGCATCGCGGTCGTGGATCCCGAGGGCTCGGCCTTCTACGGCGGCTGGCGCGACGGGGATCCGTCGTTCACCACCGGCACGCCGAGCCGGATCGAGGGCATCGGGCGGCCGCGCGTCGAGCCCTCGTTCGTGCCTGGCGTCATCGACGAGATGATCCCCGTCGCCGACGCCGCCTCGGTCGCCGCGATCCGGCTGCTCAAGCAGCGCACGCTGCACTGGGCCGGCGGATCCACCGGCACGAACCTCGTCGGGGCGTTCCAGCTCATCGCCCGCATGCTGAAGGCCGGCGAGCGCGGCAGCGTGGTCACCCTCATCTGCGACGGCGGCGCGCGCTATCTCGACACCTACTACTCCGACGACTGGGTCGCGGCCCAGCAGTGGGATCTGGCCCCGCACCGCGCGCGCATGGAGCATTTCCTCACGACCGGGAAGTGGAACGAGGACTGAGGGCGCCGGCGCGAGCCGTCCGCTCGCCGCCGCGATCCGGGCGTGACCGCGCGGACCCCGGTCGCTACGCTGGCGGCATGACCACGCTCATCCTCACCGTCGTCGGATCCGACCGTCCAGGCCTCGTCGCGACCGTCGCGCACATCGTCGACGAGCACGGCGGCAACTGGGAGAACAGCCGGCTCGCGGAGCTCGAGGGCACGTTCGCCGGCGTGATCCAGGTGTCGGTGCCGGTCGAGCGGGTCGAGGAGCTGCGCGCGTCGCTGCACGGGCTCGACGGACTGCTCACGGTCGCGGCGCACCCCGGATCCGGATCCGGGGCGGCCGAGGCCGCGCAGGAGCTGTCGATCCAGGTGCTCGGCAACGACCGGGCGGGCATCGTGCGCGAGATCTCCGGCGTGCTGAACGCGCACGCGCTCAGCATCGAGAGCATGACCACCGAGACCCGCGATGCGGCGATGGCCGGCGGACGCCTGTTCGAGGCCTCGGTCGTGGCTCGGGTGCCCGCGGATGCGGATCCGGAGGCCCTGCGCGCCGCTCTCGAACGGATCGCGCACGACCTGCAGGTCGACATCACGGTCGGCTGACCCGCCCCACACGTACCGCGAGACTCCATCTGGGCGACGAGACTGCAGCCCAGGCATGCAGTCTCGTCGCGGAGATGGAGTCTCGCGGTCAGGAGGGGTCAGTGAGGACCAGGCGAGCCCGGTTCAGACCAGGCGAGCCTTCGGGGAGACCTCGTAGGTGTCCTCGGGGTCGTCGTTCACGACGCCGGCCAGAGCCGCGTCGATCGCGGCGAGGGTATCGGCGTCGAGCACCACGCCGGATGCCTTGACCGTGTCCGCCAGCTGCTCCGGGCGGGACGCGCCGACGAGGGCCGCCGCCACGTTCTTGTTCTGCAGCACCCACGCGATCGCGAGCTGCGGCATCGTCAGGCCCGCATCCGCCGCGATGGGCTTCAGCCGCTGCACGGCGGTGAGGATGTCGTCCTGCAGGAGGCGCTGGATGAAGTGCGCGCCCGAGTGCGGATCCGTCGCGCGGGAGCCCTCCGGCACCGGCTGACCCGGCAGGTACTTGCCGCTCAGCACGCCCTGCGCCATCGGCGACCAGACGATCTGCGAGATCCCCAGCTCCTCCGACGCCGGCACGACCTTGCCCTCGATCACGCGGTGCAGCATCGAGTACTGCGGCTGGTTCGAGATGAGCTGCACGCCCAGCTGCTTCGCCAGGGCGTGGCCCGCGCGGAGCTGCTCCGCGGTCCACTCGGACACGCCGATGTAGAGCGCCTTGCCCTGTCGGACGACGTCGGCGAACGCCTGGAACGTCTCCTCGAGCGGAGTCTCGTAGTCGAAGCGGTGCGCCTGGTACAGGTCGACGTAGTCGGTGCCGAGGCGCTTCAGGGATCCGTTGATCGACTCGAGGATGTGCTTGCGGCTGAGGCCGGTGTCGTTCGGGCCCTTGGGGCCGGTCGGGAAGTAGACCTTCGTGAAGATCTCGAGGCTCTCGCGGCGCTGGCCCTCGAGAGCCTTGCCGAGCACGACCTCCGCGGCCGTGTTCGCGTAGGTGTCGGCCGTGTCGAACGTCGTGATGCCGGCGTCGAGGGCGGCGTGCACCGTCTTGACCGCGGCGGCGTCCTCGACCTGCGAGGCGTGCGTGACCCAGTTGCCGTAGGTGATCTCGGAGACCTTCAGACCGCTGTTGCCCAGGTATCGGTAGTTGACCATGGCTCCAGCGTAAGCGTGTCCGGTCACGGCGGGATCCGCATCCGCCATCCGAACACAGACGTTCCCGTCGCATCTCCTGCCGCTTTCCGGCAGATATTCCGGCAGCTTTCGCGACGGGAGCGGTTGGGGCGGGAGCCGGAACCGGCGCCACGGCGGGGACGGGAGCCGGAACCGGGGCCACGGTCGGGGCGGGGGCCGGAGCCAGCGCCAGCGCCACGGCCGGAGCCAGCGCCGGCGCCACGGCCCGGGCGCGGACGGCCTACTCCGACATCTGCTTGCGCAGCCAGTACTCGGTCTGCGCGACGTGCCCCGCGGCCGCCGCCGAGGCCGCGGCGGGGTCCCGCGCGACCAGACCGCGGGCGATCGCGCGGTGCCCGGCATCGGAGAGGACCTTGAGCTGCGCGGCATCGGCGTCGTCGAAGATCCGGTACTGCCGGGTGCGGGAGCGCAGGACCTCGAGGAGGCTGGTGAGGGCGGCGTTGCCGGCGAGCTCCGCGATGCGCATGTGGAACTCGTGATCCAGCCGGGATTCCTCGTCGTGATCGGGGCTGTCGGCGATCCGCTCGACGAGCTCGACCAGCTCCGCGAGCATCTCATCATCGGCGCGCGCCGCGGCGATCGACGCCGCGTGCGCCTCCAGCGGCCGGCGGATCTCGACGAGCTCCAGGATCGCGTCCAGGGGCAGCACGTCCACCGTCAGCGAGAGGCCGCGGATGAGGTCGGCGGGCCGGAGCGTGCTCACGTAGCTGCCCGACCCGTGCCTGGTCTCCAGCACGCCGAGGGCCGCGAGCATCCGGATCGCCTCGCGCACCGAGCCGCGGGACACCCCGAGCTGCTCGCACAGCTCGCCCTCGCTGGGCAGCTTGTCGCCGGGACGCAGCTCCCCGTCGGCGACGAGCGCACGCAACCCGTGCAGCGCGGTCTCGAGTGCGCTCATGGTTCCCCTCCCTGGGCGAGTCCTCTCACGAGTGTGGAGCACCGCCGGGTTTGAGAATAGTCGTCTGACGACTTTGGGCCAAAAGTCGTCAATCTCTGGCCTCAGCATCACTTCTGTGCCAAAGTTGTGCGACAAGTTGACCTCGCCCCCTCCGACCCTTCAAGGATGAGACCTCCATGGACGACCCCCGCACGGCCGCCCGCATCGCCCCGGTGCCGCTCCTCTCGTACGACAGGGCCCGTGACGCCTGGCCGCTCGATCCGCGCATCGTGCACCTGAACCACGGATCCTTCGGCGCGGTGCCGACCGAGGTCGTCGCCGTGCAGGACGCGCTGCGTCGCGAGGCGGATCTGAGCCCGGTGGGCTGGTTCCCCCGGATCGCGGAGAAGGTCAAGGCCGCCCGCGCCGAAGTCGCGCCGTTCGTCGGCGCCGCCCCCTCCGACACCGCCTTCGTGCCGAACGCCTCCGCCGCGGCCACGGTCGTGTACAACGCCCTGCGGCTGGATCGCGACGACGAGATCCTCGTCACCGACCACGGCTACGGCGCCGTGACCATGGGCGCCGCCCGGCTCGCCCGACGGTTCGGCGCCCGCCTGCGCACGGTCGCCCTCGGCCTGCTGGACGACGCCGACACGGTCGTCGGCCGCTTCGCCGAGGAGATCGGCCCGCGCACCCGGCTGATCGTCGTCGATCAGATCACGTCCTCCACGGGCCGCCGCTTCCCCACCGCCGAGATCACCGCGCTCGCGCACGAGCGCGGCGTGCGCGTGCTCGTCGACGGAGCCCACGCACCCGGCCTGATCCCCGACGCGGCGATCGCGGGAGGCGGCGACTGGTGGTTCGGCAACCTGCACAAGTGGCCGTGCGCCCCGCGCGGATCCGCCCTGCTCGTGACGCAGGCGCCCGACCGCGACGAGCTCTGGCCGCTCATCGACTCCTGGGCCGCGACCGACGCCTACCCCGTGCGCTTCGACACGCAGGGCACGATCGACGCCACGACCTACCTCGCCACCCCTGCCGCGATCGCCTTCATCGAGCGCGAGCACGGCTGGGACCGCACGCGCGACACCGTCTCCGAGATCGCGGACGCCGGCGCCAGGATCATCGCGGAGGCCTTCGAGCGCGCCGCCGACGAGCCGGCACTCGTCGACCTGCCCATGCCTGTGCCCTCGATGCGCCTGATCCGCCTGCCGCTCGGCATCGGCCGCACCCGCGAGGAGGCGGACGACCTGCGCATGCGCCTGTTCGACGAGGTCGGCGTGGAGACCGCGTTCACGAGCTTCGCCGGCGCCGGCTACTTCCGCCTCTCCGCGCACCTGTACAACGAGTCCTCCGACTTCGAGGCGTTCGCCGAGCGCTGCGTGCCCCGGATCCTCGAGCTCGCCGGGCGCTGATCCTCCCCCTCCCCCTCCCCCTGCACCATCCCTGCAACACCCAATGAAAGGAAGCCCCATGGTGAAGCGCACCCGACTCGCCTCGATCGCCGGGGTCGGCATCGTCGCCCTCCTCGCACTCAGCGCCTGCTCCGGCGGAGCCTCGAGCGGAAGCGGATCCGCGGACGGCAAGGTCACCCTCCAGATGGTGGAGAGCCTGACGAACCCCGACCGCACCAAGCTCCTCCGCGGCCTGCTCGACGACTTCCAGAAGGCCAACCCGAACATCACCGTCAAGCTGGTCTCGCCGCCGACCGAACAGGCCGACACGACGATCCAGCAGATGCTGCAGTCCGGCAAGGGCATCGACGTGCTGGAGACCCGCGACATCACGGTCGGACCCTTCGCGAACAACCACTGGCTGTACGACATGACGGCGGACCTGAAGAGCTGGGACGGCTGGAGCGCGCTCACCGACAACGCCAAGAAGGCCGGCGTCTCCGACGGCAAGACCTGGTTCGTCCCCTACGGGTTTTACGGCCTCTCGCTCTTCTACCGCACGGATCTCGTGAAGTCCGCGGGCTTCGACGGGCCGCCCAAGTCCTGGAAGGACCTGCTCGATCAGGCCTCGAAGATCCAGGATCCGGAGAAGAACCAGTACGGCTACGCGTTCCGCGGGGGCAAGAACGCCAACTCGAACGTCGTCGCGGCGATCGAGGCGTACACGATCGACGACCTCGACACCTCGAACGCGTTCCTGCTCAAGGACGGCAAGACGATCTTCTCCTCGCCCGACGCGCAGAAGGGCGTCGACGACTACTTCGCGCTGTTCAAGAAGGCCTCCCCGCCGTCGGCCGTCTCCTGGGGCTACCCGGAGATGGTGGCGGGCTTCACGAACGGCACGACGGCCTTCCTGCTGCAGGATCCGGAGGTCATCGCGACCGTCTCGGCATCCAGCCTGAAGCAGGATCAGTGGAACACCGCACCGCTGCTCACCGGCCCGAGCGGCAAGGCGGCGCAGCCCCTCGCCGTCGCCGGCTGGGGCGTCGCGCAGTCGAGCGCCCACAAGGACGCCGCGGTCAAGCTGGTCGAGTACCTGTCCTCCGCGAAGCCCGCGACCACGTTCGCGCAGAAGAACAGCCTGGTGCCGATCATCGCGGCGGCGGCCAAGGACCCGTTCTACTCGACCGGCCCGTGGACCAGCTACGTCACCATGACCGAGCACCCCGACACGTACGTCAACGTGCAGCAGCCCCGCGGCGTCGCGTGGTGGACGGAGTGGATCCAGAAGTCCGACCAGGACGTGCAGAGCGTGCTGCTCGGCAACATGACCACCAAGGAGCTGCTGACCTCGTGGGACCAGTACTGGACCGCGAAGTACAAGAAGGGCTGATGTCGTGACCTCGACCTCCGCCACCGAGCGCCCGGCCGGTTCGTCCGGCCGGGCCGCTCGGCCCGCGCGGCCGCGCCCCGCCCCCACAGGGGCAGGGCGCCGCCGCACCACGTTCCGCGCCCGGCACGCCCTCACGATCCTCGCCTTCCTCGCGCCCGCGATCGTGTTCGTGTGCTGGTTCACGTACCTGCCGATGCTCCAGGGCGCGCGCATGGCGTTCCTGGACTACAACCTCTGGGATCTCACCTCGACGCCGTTCGTCGGCTTCGACAACTTCGCGAAGGTCCTCTCCGACCCGGTCTTCCCGACCGTCGCGGGCAACACCGTGCTGTGGGTGATCGGATCCCTGGTCCCGCAGTTCGTGATCGGCTTCCTCATCGCCCTCGCGCTGCGCCAGCGGTTCCGTTTCCGCGGCGTCTACCAGGCGCTCGTGTTCTTCCCCTGGGCCGTGTCCGGATTCCTCATCGGGATGCTGTTCCGCTGGATGTTCAACGCCGAGTTCGGCGTGATCAACGACCTGCTCATGAAGACGCATCTGATCTCGGCGCCCCTGCCGTGGCTCGCGGATCCGAAGCTCGCGATGTTCGCGGTGATCGTCGCGAACATCTGGTACGGCGTGACGTTCTTCGCGATCATGATCCTCGCCGCCCTGCAGTCCGTGCCGGACGAGGTGCTCGAGGCCGCGAGCCTGGACGGCGCCGGCAAGGCGCGCCAGCTCTTCTCGATCGTGATCCCGTACATCTCCACGACCCTGTTCCTCACCGTGCTGCTGCGCGTGATCTGGATCTTCAACTTCCCCGACATCATCTGGGCGATGACGGGCGGAGGACCGGCGAACCGGACCCACATCATCACGACCTGGATGATCAACTTCACGCAGCAGGGCAACTACGGCACGGCGAGCGCGATCGGCCTCATCGTCGTCGCGGTGCTGTTCGTGTTCTGCGCGTTCTACCTCTTCGCGATGCGGAAGGCCAGCCGATGAGCGCCACCATGACCCTCACGACCGGACGCACGGGCTCCTCGCGGCCGGCGCGCTCCTCCCGCTCCCGGATCACCGTCGGCGGCGTCGTCAAGGTGGTCGGGCTCGCGCTCTGGCTGCTGATCACGCTGTTCCCGCTGTATTGGATCGTGCTGACGTCGTTCAAGTCGCCGCAGACCGTGAACCGCTTCCCGATCGAGTACTGGCCCTCCGAGCCCTCGGTGCAGAACTACGCCAAGCTGTTCTCCGACGCGAACTTCGGGGTGTTCCTCGCGAACTCGGCGGTCGTCGCCCTCATCGCGGGCGCGACGTCGACGCTCATCGCGCTGCTCAGCTCGTACGTCATCTCGCGGTTCGAGTTCCGCGGCAAGGGCGCGGTGCTCATCGCATTCCTGCTGACCCAGATGATCCCCGCGTTCATCGCACTCGGCCCTCTCTACACGATGATGACCGACCTCGGCCTGGTGGACAGCAAGCCGGGACTGATCCTGGTCTACATCGCCGTGTGCATCCCGTTCTCGACCGTGATGCTGCGCGGCTTCTTCGAGAACGTGCCCGATGCGCTCGAGGAGTCGGCGATGATCGACGGCTGCTCCCGGCTCGGCGCGCTGTTCCGGATCCTGGTGCCGGTCATGACGCCCGGGATCATCGCCGCGTTCATCTTCAACTTCGTGAACTGCTGGAACGAGCTGTTCCTCTCGGTCGTGCTCATGCAGTCCGAGGAGAACCGCACGATCCCGGCCGCGCTGAACAGCTTCATCTCCACGTTCAACGTGGACTGGGGCTCGATGTCGGCCGCGGCGGTGCTCACGATCCTGCCGACGATGGTGCTCTTCGCCGTCGCCAGCCGATGGATCGTAGCCGGCCTCACCGCGGGATCCGTCAAGGAGTAGCCGGTCCGACCTGCCCGGTTCCGGCTGCCGGTTGGCGGGTCTCGCGGTTGCCGCGTCCCGGATCCCCGTGTTCCCGTGTTCCCGTGTTCCCGTCGCGATTATCGCCGCTACCCCCTGTTCCCGTCGCGATTCCTGCCGCTCAAGCGCCGTCAGAACGACAGAATCTGCGACGGGAACGCGGTCGACAGACGTCTGCGCGCCATCCGTCGAGAGGAACGACGGATGGCGCGCAGGGAAGGCGTCAGACGCGGGCGGCGTCGGGCGCGGTGGGCGTCACAGGCTGCGGGGCGGATGCCACGGGGCGCGCCGAGGACGGTGTCGGATGCGCCGACGCGGGGGCCGGGGGCGCGGATCCGACACCGGGATGCGCGGGCACCGGCCACGCGGGCGCACCGGACGGAGCGGGCGGAGCCGGGTGCGCGGACGGGGCGGCCTGCATGGTGGTCTCGGCCGTGGCGACGGGCAGGGCGGTCGTGGGCGCGGTCTCGGGTGCGGCCGCCGGGGCCGCCGAGGCCGCGGGCGCAGACTGCACGGCCGCGGACGCGGGAGCCGGGTCCGCCGCGGACGCGGAGGCCGGATCCGCTGCGGCGGCCGTCTCGGCCTCGTGCGCGTCGGCGAAGGCGCGGTGCTTCGCCTCTTCGGCGATGATCGCGGCGCGGTCGCGATAGCCCTTCGACGTGACACGGTCGAGCTCGACCTGCTTCGCGATCGCCTCGGCCTTCTCGTAGAGCGACGGATCGCCCCAGCTGGTCAGCACCTTCACGATCACCGGCAGCAGCTCGATCATGAAGAACAGCGCGGCGATCAGCCAGTGCGCGAAGCCCAGCACGGGCTCCTTCGCGGAGAGGCGGTCGAGC
>NZ_NCKN01000131.1 GCF_002257455.1 Microbacterium sp. 13-71-7 | reverse complement strand
AACCCCGGGGCGATCATCGGGCATGACTCGATCCTCGACGACTTCGTCTCCGTGACCCCCGGCGCGATCGTCTCTGGTGAGGTTGTCGTTCACGGAGGAACACTGGTCGGGGCCGGCGCCGTCGTGCTCCAGGGGCTCACCGTCGGCTCGAACTCCACCGTCGGCGCCGCCGCATGCGTGACGAAAGATGTGCAGGCCGGAGCCGTAGTTGTCGGTATTCCCGCTCGGCCCGTGGAGCGAGAGGGCTTCTCGTGAGGGTGCTGGTCCTGTCGCAGTACTTCGCCCCCGAGCCTGTGCCGATCCCCTTGGAAGTCGCCGAATCGCTGATGGCTCGGGGACACTCTGTGCGCGTGCTGACAGGTTTCCCGAACTATCCGGCCGGGGCCCTCTACGAGGGCTATCGCCAGAGGCGGCGTCACCGAGAGCAGCATGGAGCGCTTGAGATCCTCCGCATCCCGATGATCATCGACCATTCGCAGAACGTCCTGAAGCGCATGATCAACTACGTGTCGTTCGCGTTGTCGGCGCTCAGCGTCCGCCGGTTCTCCAAGGACGCGGATGTTGTCTACGTCTATGCCACCCCCATGACGGCCGGAATTCCCGCGTGGATTTGGTGGCTCATGTTCCGGGTGCCGTACGTGCTCCATGTTCAGGACTTGTGGCCGGATTCTGTCCTGGGATCTTCGATGGTGGGGGAGGGTAGGGCGGCTCGTCTGATCGGCCGCGTGCTTTCCCCATGGCTGCGAAGCATGTACCGCAAGGCTGCGGCGGTTATCGGGATCGCTCCGACGATGGTCTCGACCCTGATCGAACGAGGCTCGCCCGCTGTGACGACGACTCTCGTCTACAACTGGGCCGGTGACGCTGCTGACGTTGTCGCTCGCCCCGTCCGGGATGGCGCTCCGGTCCGAGTGGTCTACGCCGGAAACGTTGGTGCGATGCAGGACCTCGGGACCGCGATCAGGGCCGCACATGCCGCGAAAGACGCCGGCGTGCACCTGGAGATCGTCGGTGACGGGGTGGCACGCGAGGACCTGCAAGCCGTGGCAAGGGATCTGGGAGCGGAGAACGTGTCGTTCCACGAGCCCGTACCCCGTGATCGCATGCCGGAGGTCTACGACCGAACGGATGTTGCGCTGGTTTCCCTCAAGGACTTGCCGGTGTTCCGCGGCACGATCCCGTCCAAATTCCAGGGCGTGCTCGCAGCCGGACTACCTGTTCTCACGACGGTTCAGGGCGATGTCCGGGATTTTGTCGAAGCGCACGGTCTCGGGTTCACGGCCGACGCAGAAGACGTCGCAGCGCTCGAGTCGTCGCTGCGTGCCGCGGCCGCGAGCTCCGCTGAGGAACGCGAGCGAATGGCGGCGAATGCCGTGCGTGCGTATCAAGCAAATTTTGCCCGGGAATCCGGAATGGACAGAATCGAAACGGTGCTCGTCGAAGCATCGCGAAGAAAGGGTGTACGCAACAATGAGTGAATCCTACGGCGGCGCGAAGATCCTGGTCACGGGTGGGACCGGATCCTTCGGACACACGGTCGCGCGCAAGCTGCTCGACAGCGACGTCGCCGAGATCCGCATCCTCAGCCGCGACGAGGCGAAGCAGGATCAGATGCGGCACGACGTCAAGGACGGCCGGCTCCGCTTTTACGTCGGCGATGTGCGCGACTACAGCAGCGTCGAGCGTGCGACGCGTGACGTTGACTACATCTTCCACGCGGCAGCGCTGAAGCAGGTACCGTCGTGCGAGTTCTTCCCGATGGAGGCTGTGCGTACCAATGTGATCGGCAGCGAGAACGTCGTACAGGCTGCTGAGACGAACGGCGTCCGTTCCCTCGTGTGCCTCAGCACCGACAAAGCTGTTTACCCGGTGAATGCGATGGGTATGTCCAAGGCGATGATGGAGAAAGTCGCCCAGTCCCATGGGCTGAACAATCCGCACGCACAGACGACGGTTTCGCTGGTGCGCTACGGCAACGTGATGTACTCGCGCGGCTCGGTGATCCCGCTCTTCATCCGGCAGCTGAAGGCTGGGAATGACCTCACCGTCACCAACCCGGACATGACCCGTTTCATGATGTCGCTGGCCAACTCCGTCGACCTGGTCGAGTTCGCGTTCCGGAATGCGGAGCAGGGTGACCTTTTCATCCGCAAGGCGCAGGCGTGCACGATCCGTGATCTTGCGCAGGCGGTCATCAACCTATTCCGCTCGAAGGCGAACATCGAGGTGATCGGGACCCGCCATGCGGAGAAGGTCTCGGAAGCTCTCGCAACTCGTGAGGAGCTGAGCCGTGCCCAGGACATGGGCGACTACTTCCGCGTCGTGGCGGACAAGCGGGATTTGAACTACAGCGTCTATGTAGAGAAGGGCGACGTAAAGCAGTCGCACTTCGACGACTATGACTCCCACACCGTCGAACGCATGACTGTCGCGCAGGTGCAGGACCTGCTCCTTACCTTGCCCGAAATTCGCGCCGAGCTCGCCGCGGCCGGAATCGATCCGGAAGCACGAGCCCTGTGACTCACGTAGCGATGACCGGGGCGAACGGGTTCCTCGGTTGGCATACGAAGTTGGCGCTGCAAGAGCAGGGGGTCAAGGTCCAAGGCCTCGCGGTGGGACAGGGGTTCGATCTCGAGAGCGCGTCTTCCGCGATCGACGGTGCAACGCGGGCGATCCACATCGCCGGCGTCAATCGTGCGGACGAGTCAGAGGTGCGCGACGGCAATATCCGATTCGCGGAGCAGCTCGCCGAGGCGCTCCATCGGGCCCCGACTCCGCCCCCTGTCGTCGTCTACGCGAACTCGACGCAGTCAACAAACGGATCGGTCTATGGCGAGGCCAAGAAGCGCGCCGCCGAGATCATTGCGGAGGCCGCCTCTGACGTGGGCGCGGAATTCCACAACGTCGTCCTGCCTAACCTATTCGGGGAGCATGGGCGACCGTTCTACAACGCCGTCACTGCGACATTCAGCCATCTGCTGGCACGGGGAGAGACGCCCACCGTCGATGCGGACAAGGAACTGGTGTTGCTGCACGCGCAGAACGCGGCAGATCTGCTGACGGGACGGGAGCCGACTGGCGGGGAGGTGCGGGAGAGCGTCAGCGGACTTCTCGCGCGGTTGGAAACGATCTCCCGGGTCTATGCCGCGGGAGAGATCCCCGACGTGTCCGACGGATTTCAACGCGATCTGTTCAACACTTATCGTTCCTACACGATCGAGTCGCTTACGCCTATCGCGCTGACTCGCCACGCAGATGCCCGCGGGTCCTTCTTCGAGATCCTCCGTTCGCACGGCGGACATGGTCAATCATCCTTCTCGACCACAGCGCCAGGGATCAGTCGTGGCGACCATTTCCACCGACGCAAGATCGAGCGGTTCACGGTGCTGTCCGGCGCGGCGACCATCTCGTTGCGTAAGCTCTTCACGGACCGGGTGTACGACTTCGTCTTGGACGGAGAACACCCTGGAGCCGTAGACATGCCTACCGGGTGGTCCCACAAGATCACGAACACCGGCGTCGACACGCTCTACACGTCATTCTGGACGAACGATCTCTTCGATCCTGAGAACCCCGACACCATCGCAGAGGCAGTGTGACATGAACAAGCTCAAGGTTCTTACGGTCGTCGGGACCCGCCCGGAGATCATCCGACTGTCCGCAACGATCAAGATGCTGGATCGTCACACGGACCATGTCCTGGTGCACACGGGGCAGAACTACGACTATGAGCTCAATGAGGTCTTCTTCGAGGACCTCGGTCTGCGCCGGCCTGATCACTTCCTCGAAGCTGACACCTCGTCGCTCGGTGCCGCACTCGGCTCGATTCTTGCAAAGACCGAGCAGGTTCTCCTGCAGGAGCAGCCCGACGCCTTTCTCGTGCTCGGGGACACCAACAGCTGCATCTCGTCGGTGATCGCCAAGCGCTTGAAGATTCCGGTGTTCCATATGGAGGCGGGCAACCGATCTTTCGACGAGAACGTTCCGGAGGAGACGAATCGCCGCTTGGTGGATCACGTGTCGGACTACAACCTGGTATACACCGAGCATGCGCGACGTAATCTGCTGTCGGAAGGGATCCACCCGTCGAGGATCCTGCTCACGGGGTCGCCCATGCGGGAAGTCCTTGAGCAGAACGCGGAACAGATCTCCTCGAGCGACGTGCTGGAGCGTCAAGGACTGACGCGCGGCGAGTATTTCCTGGTGAGTCTGCATCGCGAGGAGAATGTCGACAATGCCGAACGTCTCCGCGCGGCAGTAGATGCTCTGCAAGCGCTCCGGGCGGAGTACGACGTGCCGATCCTCGTCTCGACACACCCGCGCACGCGCAAGCGTCTGGAAGAACTTGACGATTCGATGAAGACCGGCATCATCTTCCATCCGCCGTTCGGGTTCCACGACTACAACAAGCTTCAACAGGAGGCCAAGCTCGTGTTGTCCGACAGCGGGACCATCAGCGAGGAATCAAGCATCCTCAAGTTCCCCGCAGTCACCATGCGTGACTTCATCGAGCGACCGGAGTCGCTCGATGCCGGCGCCATCATCACCACAGGCGTGCAGCGCGCGGCGGTGCTCGCTGGAGTGGAACTGGCGCTGGCCGAACCGGCACGAAGCGTCGCGGCCGAGTATCTCATTGACGACACGGCGCAGCGTGCCGTGTCATTCATCGTGAGCACCGCGCACAGCCACAGACGCCGGCTCGGCCTGCTCTGACCAGGATGCTGGTCAGATGAGATGCTTTGTCGCCTCCGAGATTCGGATGCACCGTGATTCCGAAGGGCGCGTTCGCGCGAAACACCCCGCCGCGGCATACGCGGCGTGGGCGCCGTTCGTGGCCGCCTTCGGCGAGATCACGGTGCTTGCGCGCCTGGACGATGAGATACGGAGCGAGACCGGCGTGGTCGTCGAAGGTGCAGGCGTCGTCGTGCAACCTCTGCCGTACTACGCGGGTGCGATCTCAACTCCGAGAGGGCTCATCCGGCTGCGAAGATCGCTGAGGCGGATTGGCTCCGCGGAAGATGTCTTCGTGGGGAGGGTGCCAGAGCTCGTCTCGCTCACGGCGCTTGCGCATGCACGAGCGATCGGCGCCCGCACCGTTGCAATGTTCGCGGCAGATCCAAGAACCTTGAACACGATCGCCCCGGGCGTCTTCGGTCGTTTGATCGCGCAGATCCTCACAAGGGCGGCTCGCAAGGCGATGGATCGAGCGGACGCTGCGACATACGTCTCTGAACGCTACTTTCAGCAGTTGTTCCCCGCGAGTCGTCGTGCTGCGACGATCGGACGTTCGAACGTGATTCTGCCTCCTGGCTGGATTTGTGGGAAGGCGCGCAACGTAGTCCGAAGAGATGGATCTTTGCAGCTGGTCTCGGTCGGCACCCTTGAGCATCGTGCCAAGGGCATGGATTTCCTGTTCGATGTGCTCGACCGACTACGCCGCGATGGCATGGCGGTGCACTTGACCGTTGTAGGCGAGGGGCGCATGCGTCCGGAGCTCGAGCGCATTGTCCGGCAGCGGGGGCTGGATGTGTCCTTCACAGGACAGATCGAGGACAGAGAACGACTCAAGGAAGTGCTCGACTCATCGGACGTTTACGTGTCGGGCTCCCGCACCGAAGGCCTGCCACGTGCGACGGTAGAGGGGATGGGGCGGGCGCTCCCCGTGGTGTCCACGAATGCCGGAGCTGCGGCGGAGCTCGTGCAGGCGCCGTTCTTGACGCCGATCGATGACGTGGAGTCGTTCTGCGGCGCGATCGCACTTCTTGCCAGAGACGCCGAGGCGTACTCGGAACAGTCGAGCCGCAGCCTCGCCACCGCCGCGCGGGTCAGCGAGGCAGCGCGCCCAGAGCGGCTCGTAGCCTTCTTCAGAGATGAGGTAGTCGGTGACTCTCGTGCGCGATGAGACCAGCGCTGCACGGCGGTCGGCTTCGGTGAGTCGCGGCATCCTCGCCGCGCTGGTCGGTCGCGGCTTATATGTCGTGGCGCCGCTGGTCACGATCCCGATCTCTCTCCAGCATCTGGGAGCGAGCGACTATGGCGCGTGGTCGGCGGCGCTCGCCCTTACGGCGATCACGAGTTTCGCCGACCTGGGCCTCGGCGTCGGTCTCATGACTCGACTTGCCGCGGCACTGACAGATCGGGATCTCGGACGTGCGCGTGTGCTCGTCACTTCCGCCTACGGGGTCGCGACCGGCATCGTCGCGGTGTTGCTTGCTGCGCTCTGGGGCTCCGCTGCGGTCGTCGACTGGGCTGCCCTCATCGGCGGGCGAGGGCAATCGGATGAGAACATCGTCCTCGTCACGCTCTCCGTTTTCCTGTTCAATGTCGTCGCCGGTCTCATCGTGCGTGTGCAGTATGCGGCGCAGCAGGTCGCACTCTCGAACGCCTGGCAATCCGCGGCAAGTCTCATGGGGATCGCCGGAGTCTTGGCCGCTGTTGCCCTTGATGTGAGCTCGCCCGTGTTCGTGCTGATCGCAGGAGCCAGCCAGACAGCCGTCACGGTCATCAACACGCTGTGGTTCTTTTCGCGGGGAGGCGGTCGGCAGTATCGCATGTCGCCGCGCGCGTTCAACGGCGCAGAGGGACGGGCGCTGATCGGTTTGGGGAGTCGATTCCTCTTCATCACAGTCCTCATCTCACTGACGATGTCGACGGATCCCCTCATCATCAGTCACACGGCAAGTCTCACAGCGGTCACGGAATATGCGATCCCCGCCAAGATCTTCAGCATGCTGGCGACGGTTGTGAGCGCGTTGTCCATTCCCCTGTGGACCGCCAACGTCGAGGCTCTTCGACTGGGCGAGTGGGACTGGGTACAGAGAATTACCAGGAAGATGACGCTTCTCTCGGGTGGCGTGGTGCTGGTCCTCAGCGGGGTCGCTGTCCTGATCGCGCCCTGGGTGATCCGGACCTGGCTGGGTGGGCGCATCGAGCCCTCGGTCGTGCTGATGGTCGGGTTGGGACTTGTCGCTCTGGTCCAGGCCGTGGCCGCTCCCATCTTCATGGTGCAGAACGCGGCGGAAGTGCTGCGCCCGCAGACGCTCGGTTACCTCCTCCTGCTTCTGATCCTGCCGGCGAAGTGGCTTGTCGTATCGGCCTTCGGGTTCGAATGGATCCCCTGGGTGACTGGCATCGGATATTGTCTGGTGGTCTGGCCAGCGGCTTGGATCGGCTACCGGCGTGTGCTCCGCGTTAGGGCGGGTTCATGACCGCGCGGACCAGAGTCCTCTACCTCGGCGCAGGCGGGACGGGAATGGGAAACGCAACAGGGCAGACTCTGCGGTGCTTGCTCTCCGAGATGCCGGGGGACCGGTTGTTGCAAGTGGTGTACGACGCAGAGCAGATCGAGTCCCCCTTCATCAGGATTCCTGAGAGTGCTGCGCTCCTGGACGTGGTAATGCGCGCGCCTGTGCGGTTGCTCCGCCGTGCCCGCGGTGCATCATCGATTCCGGCACCCGGGGGACTGAACGACGCGATCAAGGTTTCGGGCGATGGGCTCCGGGCACGTGTCTGGCGTTCGCTGCGTGCCGCGGCGGACATCGCTCCTGTACGGCTTCCACGCTCATTCATCGATGAGATCAGGCGCTTCGAGCCCGAGGCGATCTACACGCTGTTGGGCAATGTGCGGATGATGAAGCTAGCAATTGCCTTGTCCAAGAAGCTCGACATACCGATCGTGCCTCACTTCATGGACGACTGGGGCGGCACCCTCTATCCGAACGGTGAACTCGGCGGCCTCGCGAGGCGTTCGGTCGAACGATCCTTCGACCGCGTCATCGCCAGGAGCCCCGACCTGGTGTGCATCGGCGAGCGGATGGCAGAGGAGTATCAGGACCGGTTCGATCGGCGTGCGTTCGTCGCGGCTTTCGGCGCGGAGGAGGCTGTGACATCGGAGTTCACGGCATCTGCTCGCGCTCCGCGCACGCTAGTTTACGCAGGCGGACTTCATCTTGGACGTGAGGCGGTACTCAGGTGGGCCGCAACAGCGTTGAAGAACACGGGATGGCACCTCGAGGTGTACTCGCCTTCGCCAGGCGTGTCGCATCCCAACATCACCTACAAGACGAAAGTGCCGGTCGCCGACATTCCCACGGTGCTCGCCGCCGCGGACGCGCTCCTTTTCGTCGAATCGTTGGACCCTGCGATCGCCGACTACACGCGGCTCTCGGTGTCGACGAAGACCGCGCAGTACGTCGTAGCCAATCGACCTACGGTACTGGTCGGCCCAGCGCGGCAGGCGAGTATCGAACTGCTCGAACGAAGCCTTCCCTCACGGACGTCGTTCGCCTCGCTGGATGGACAGTCAGCGGCTTCGCTGTCGACCTTTCTCGCCGAAGCTTCACGGCGAGATATCCCGAGTAGACCGCTGCCCGCGGAGTTCGCGGCGAAGAAGATGAGGGCCGGGCTCGAGGAGGCCCTCTCGATTTCGATCGCCGATTGGCGGGAACGAGCAGGTGAGAAGGGATGAGAGCGCTCTACGTCACGCCGAGCTCGTTCCGAACGGTCAATGCGGGAGCGCTCCGCAATCTGAACATCGCGAATTCACTGGTCCGCGAGGGGCACGAGGTGCGCCTCCTCATCGGCGACGCTCCGCAGGACCCCATCGCACCTGAGTGGGAAGAACTTGCCGAGAACGGTGTCACGATCAGTGCCGTCGGTGGGGCTCGCACGGGAAGATGGTCGAAGCTGAGGAGGGTTCTCGGCGGGACTCCTATCGACGCGGAGCACATCGGATGGGCTGATGCTGTGGTCCTCTATAACCCGAGCCCGTTCCAATACATGAGGGTCGCAAGGGACAGGCGAAAGGTCAGGAGGCTCGTCGTCGATCTCAGCGAATGGCTGGCGCCCAGCGATCTCCCGGGCTCATGGACATCGCCCTACACCTGGGCGTATGAGCTGTTCATGCGCTTCCTGCCGACAATCGTCGGCAGGAAGGGCCACGTGTTGGCGATATCACGGCCGATGGCGGAGTGGATCGGCAAGGGAGGTGCTCGCGTGCTGGTTGTCCCGCCGCTGTCCGACGCCGAGGCGCAGACCGCGGATGTCCCCGAGACAGCAACGACCATCGTGCTCTCCGGGAGCGGAATTGCAAAGCACGGAAAAGACGCGGCGGGCCTCTCCCGGATTGTTCGGCTTGCTGAGACCGAGCCTGAGGCTCTGCGTGATCTCGTCTTTCACATCCTCGGGGCAGTCGACTCGCCGACTGCCGACAGAATCGCCGCGCTCGGCGGGCGAACGAGATTCGTTCAGCATGGGTGGACCGACTGGCCTGGATCGGTGCACGTCGTAAAGAACGCTGATTGGCTGTTGTTGCTGCGCGACCCGGACGTGCGCCGTCATCGTCTTGGGTATCCGTCGAAGGTGACCGAAGCGCTCACGCTAGGCGTGCCCGTCATCGTCAACCGATGCGGGGGAACGACCGACTATCTTGATGACGGCGTCAACGCGTTGATCCTTGACGAGATCACCGACGTCGAGTTGACGCGAGTGCTCGATCGCGCTCGATCTCTGCGGCTGCGGCACAGGGACGACCGATTCCGGCCTTCGGCGTGGACAGTGCGATTGAGCGATGCAGTCTTCGGCTGAGCCTGTCAGGGACCACACGGGGCGCGGCGAAGGCGAAGACGAGAGGGACAAATGAGCAAGATACTGGTTACGGGAGCCGCAGGGTTCATCGGGTTCCACGTGGCGCGCCGCTTTCTGGACAACGGCGACAGCGTATTCGGAGTCGATGGATTCACCGACTATTACGACCCGCGCCTCAAGAGGGCGCGGCTCGACATCCTTGCGCAGCACGAGCGGTACACCCACGCCGCGGTGATGCTGGAGGACAAGGCGGCCATCGACGACATCTTCGCCGAGGTTCGCCCTGATGTCGTGATACATCTCGCGGCGCAGGCCGGGGTCCGGTACAGCATCGAGCATCCGCAGACCTACATCGATTCGAATGTCATCGGCACCTTCAACGTGCTGGAGGCGTGTCGAGCATCCTCTCCGGGGCATCTGCTCTTCGCCTCCACTTCGTCGGTGTACGGCGGCAACGTGAAGATACCGTTTGCAGAACTCGACCCGGCAGATCACCCCGTGTCGCTGTATGCCGCAACCAAGCGCGCCACCGAGGCCCTTGCCCATTCCAGTTCGCATCTGTGGGACATACCCACCACCGCGCTGAGATTCTTCACCGTGTACGGCCCTTGGGGCCGCCCGGATATGGCGCTCTTCAAGTTCGTGAAAGCGATCAAGGCGGGCGAGCCGATCGACGTCTACGGACACGGCGAGATGCGCAGAGACTTCACATATATTGATGATCTCGTGACCGGTATTTTCGACCTTGCTACCGTCGTGCCGCAGGCGGGTTTGTCGGTGTCTCCCCGCGACTCGATCAGCCCGGTGGCCCCGTTCCGGGTCGTCAATATCGCGGGTGGGACGCCCGTGACGCTGCCGGCTTTCATCTCGGCTATCGAGGAGGCGACGCAGCTCACCGCCACTCAGAATCTGCTACCTATGCAGGCCGGCGACGTTGTGGAGACCTTTGCCGATCCTCAACTGCTCGCAGATCTCACTGGGGGCATTCCGAGCACGCCGATCGAGCGGGGCGTGGAGTACTTCGTGCGCTGGTATGAGAACTACACCGGCGCCCAGAACTGAGTGAGGTTCAGATGATCTCGGAGTCCAAGTCAACCGGTACAACCGGTTCCGGTGCGGTGAGCACGGTGCTGGTGTCGGTGCTCCTTGCCTCCGCACCGATCCTCAGTCTCGTCGACGTTGCCATGGGTTCGTATGCCGTCGCGATCCTCATCGCGGTCTTCGCACTTTATCGAGCTCGGCTGAAGTCAGCACTTCCTGCGATCGACGTCCTCGTCCTCGTCGCGGCCGTTGTCATCCTCGTCAGCCCGTACTGGAGTATGGTGCTGAACCAGCATGAGATGAATGTGACTTCACCAACTCTGGGGGCTGCGTTGGCAGTTGCTTACGTGTTGCCAGTGCGATGGTACATCGGAAGGAGCCGTCAAAGATTCACCACGTACGTGACCATTCTTGTCATTACGGGTGCCGTTCTGGGCGGCGTGGTTCTGACTAGTGGTGTGGAGACTCGTATTTCATCGAGTGCTTCGAGGCTCTTCGTGGAGTTCGCGAACGCGAACTTTGTCGGTGCCGTGCTGTCGACGTGCGCGTCTTTCGCTCTCTATCTGGCGCTCTGGAAGCGATATAACCCATTCATGCGTGCCGTCATGGTGATCGTCGCTGCGGGCCTCTGTTTCGTGATCTTTCAGACTGGATCGAGAGCGTCTCTCGGAGGTGTAGCGATCGCCCTTCTCGGCATGATCGTGCTGCGGCGGGCGCCGGGGATTTACAGGGGCGGAGCGCTACTGCTCATGTTCGCAGGATTTGTGATCGGTATCTTTCCGG
>NZ_NCKN01000130.1 GCF_002257455.1 Microbacterium sp. 13-71-7 | reverse complement strand
GGGGAAGTCATGGGATGGAACTCCTTGAGGTGTGAGGTTCTCGGGGGTGAGAAAAGGGCGGCCGGGGTCGGCGTCGGGGCCACCGACCCCGGCCGCGTCGAGGGTCAGGCGGGTGTGAGGGTCGGGTAGTCGGTGTATCCGCGCGCCCCGCCGGCATAGAGCGTGGCCGGGTCGAGGTCGTTGAGCGGGGCGCCGGTGCGCAGCCGCTCGACGATGTCCGGGTTGGCGAGGGCGAAGCGTCCGAGCGGGGCGATATCGGCCAGCCCGTTGCCGATGTCGGCGGCGATCCCGTCGCGCTCGCGTCCGTACCGGACCACGAGAACCGCGGTGGGCCACACCTCACGGAATGAGGCGAGGAGCTCGTCGTCACCGAGGTGGTGCACGTGCAGGTAGACGAGGTCCAGCTTCGCGAGCTCGCCCACGAGGTAGCGGTACTGGGCGCGCACGGCCTCCGTGTCGCCCTCGTCGAGACCGCCGAGCGGGAATGCCGGGGAGATGCGGATGCCGGTGCGGTCCGCGCCGATCTCGTCCGCGATCGCCCGGGCGACCTCGACGACGAACCTGGCGCGGTTCTCGAGCGTCCCGCCGTACTCATCGGTGCGCTGGTTGGCGTTGGGGGCGAGGAACTGGTGCAGCAGATACCCGTTGGCGGCGTGGATCTCCACCCCGTCCGCACCGGCGGAGATCGCGGAGGCGGCGGCGTGGCGGAACTCGCCGATCACGTCCTGGATCTCGGCGACGGAGAGCTCTCGAGGGACCGGCGTTTTCTTCGGCCCCTCGGCGGTGAACATGTCCTGCTCGGCGGAGATCGCGGACGGCGCGACCGGCCGGCGGTGGTGCGGGGTGTTGTCCGGGTGGGAGATGCGGCCGACATGCATGAGCTGGATGAACAGATGCCCGCCGTTCTCGTGCACGGCGTCGGCGACCTTGCCCCAGCCGGCGACGTGCTCGGGGGTATAGATCCCGGGGGTGGTCAGGTACCCCTGACCGTCCGCGGACGGTTGCGTGCCCTCCGAGATCACCAGTCCCAGCGACGCCCGCTGGCCGTAGTACTCCGCGACGAGGTCCCCCGGCGTGCCGTCGGGGTTCGCGCGGTTGCGGGTCATGGGGGCGAGCGCGAGACGGTGCTCGAGCTCGAGTCGGCCCAGCGTGAGCGGCTGCCACAGGGATGGAGAGGTCATATCGGTGCACTTCCTTTGCGACGGACGAGACGTCACCGGCGGGTGCGGGACCGGGTGGTCCTGCACCGGCGTGGGAGAATGAGCGCGAGCACATCCGAACCCACACGACCGTGACTAAACTCAGAACTGAGGCCAGTCACCGTTTATTCCTGGAGGACACAGATGTCAGTCGCGCCCCCTCCGCTCGGACGACGCGAGCGGAACAAGCAGGCCAAGCTCGAGCGCATCACCGCCGCCGCCAGCGCCCTGTTCGCCGAGCACGGGGTCGACGACGTCACCACGCAGCAGATCGCCGACGCGGCCGACATCGGCACCGGCACGCTGTTCCTCTACGCCAAGACCAAGGGCGAGCTGCTGCTGCTGGTCCAAAACGCGCACTACGCCACCGCGCTGGAACGCGGATGTGCTGCTGCCGCGGAGGAGTCCACGGCGCTGGACGCCGTCGTGGCGCTGGTGGCGCCGATCGTCGCGTGCAACCGGGTCCACGTCGACAACGGCCGCACCTATCTGCGGGAGATGGCCTTCGGCAATCCCACCGAGCCTCATCACGCCGAGGCCCTCGCCATCGTCGCCAGGACCGAGGAGGCGGCCGCCGGCGTCCTCGCCCAGCGCACCGGGCTCGCGCGGACGGAGGCCGTGACGCTGGCGCACGTGATCTCCGCGATCCTGTTCCTGACGATGGCATCCAGCGAGTACGTCGACAGTGACGTCGAGGGGATCGTGGCCGCCGTCCGTGCGCAGATCGCGGCGATCCTTCCCTGCTGATCCGCCCGGCGCCGTCATGACCGCCGTCGGCACCCGCGATGTCGCGCCCCGAGCGGTGATCCTGTCCCGGAGCGCGACGTCGGCGGTCAGTCCTCGTAGTGCGGGAGGATCCGACTGCTCTTCACGTAGGTGAGGGCTTCGGTCACGTCGTACGCGTGGATCGCGGCCACGTGCGGGGCGAGCAAGGCTGTGAGCGGGGCGGCGTGGTCGGCGTAGAACGCGTTGCGGCTCGCGTCGTCGGCGAAGCCGAGCATGATCGAGGCGTGCAGATGCTGGTCCGACGGATTGTCGTGGGCGACGTTCGGGGTGTCCCAGGTCTTCTCGTTCCACGGCAGGAAGACCTGCGTGCGCAACTCGGTGAGGATTCCGCTGGCGATGAGGGCAGGGGTGAGCTCCTTCTTGACGAAGGTGTGGAACGCGACCGTTCCCTCATGCGTGCCGCGGCGCAGGTAGAGGACCGCCCGCGACCCGGTCTTCTCGCCAGGCGCGACGTCGTACCAGCGGGAGGTGCCGGGAGGGCCCGCGTGCAGAAGCGTGCGACGGAAGATGTTGACCTCGTCCTCGAACGCCAGCGCGGTCTGCTTCCGCCCGGCGAGGGGCGAGAGCGCATTTTCGAAGGTGACCTCCGCGATCCCGTCGATGCGCCGGTCCTCGGGGATCGCGGTCTCGATGCCGGGGGTCTCGGGCCAGCGGCCGGGGTTGTGCTCGTCGAGGTGGATCTGCCGGTACTCGAACAGGCCGGGGGTGGCGGCGATGATGCCCGAGTGCGGGCCCTTCCACCGGTCCATGCTCTCCTGGCGGGGTTTGTCGGTGCGCACCCACAGCAGGATCGACGAGGTGAAGTGCTTCGAGATGTTCGGCTTCGCGCCGGTGCTGCTGTTCATGGGGACTCCTTGGCGAGGCGGCTGCGGGCCGTCAGTTGTTGAGGAACGCTGCGGCCACGGGCGCGAACTTCTCCCAGTACTGGAAGACGCCGCCGTGTCCGGAATTCGGGTAGATGATCAGCTGCGACCCGGCGATGCGCTGGTGCAGGTCCTCGGAGAGGACGGAGGGGACCATGCGATCGTTGTCGCCGTTGGCGATCAGGGTCGGCTGGGTGATGACGGACAGATCCGAGGGAACGGAGCGGCCGAAGCGCTGGATGGCCTTGAGCTGACGGCCGAACCCCTTGTTGCTCATCGGCCGGTCGCGGTCGACGGTGCGCTCTTTGAGGCGCTTCACGAACGCCTTGCCGGCCTTCTTGCCTGCGGCGTCACGGTTGAAGAAGAGGAACTCCTTGGGGTCGGAGCGGGTGATGACCGACCGGAAGATGTCCCCGTACGTGACGCCCACGACCTTGTCGATGTCCTTCCCGCCGCGCGGTCCGGTGCCGGTGAGCACGAGCTTGCGCACCAGGCCGGGGTGCGTGACGACGAGATCCTGGGCGATCATGCCCCCCATGGAGAACGAGAAGATGTCGATCTTGGCGAAGCCGAGCCCCCGCGTGATGAACCGGTACGCGTCGTCGGCGGCTTCCTCCAGAGTGTCGGGCACCTGCCCGGAAGAGCCGCCGACGCCGAGCTGGTCGAAGGTGATCACGCGACGGGTCTTCGCGATCGCGTCCACGATGCGCGGATCCCAGTTGTCCAGGGTCGCGGCGAGGTGGACGAAGAAGACCACGGGGATCTCCTCTCTCGGTCCGAGCTCGCGGTAGGCGAAGGTGCTCCCGCCCACGGTGACGGGCTTCGCCGGCGCCTTCGCGTAGGAGGTGATGACGGGTTCGGCAGTGCTGCTGGTGCTCATGAGGGGCTCCTGAATCGGTGCGAACGCTGGAAGGGGCGGAAGGGCGCGCGTCATGCCGGCAGCGCCGACGCGTCGATGACCGCTTTGCCGCGGATGCTGCTCGTCCCGAGGGATCTCAGCGCCTGCACGGTCTGGTCGAAGGGGAACGTGGCGCCGACGACGGGGCGGAGGATGCCGGCGTCCACGAGTCGGGCGATCTGTCGCAACTGGTCGCCGGAGGCGCGCACGAGCAGGAATTCGTAGTTCACGTCGAGCTTTCCCGCCGCGGCGCGGACCTTGCGGCTCAGCGCCGCGATCGCCAGGCGCAGGAGCGGGTTCAGGCCTGCGGCCTTCGCGAACGCGGGAGTCGGAGGCCCGGAGATCCCCACGACCTTGCCGCCGCGACGCAGGACCCGCAGAGACCGGAGGACGCTCTCCCCGCCGAGGGGATCCAGGACGACGTCGTAGCCGGAGAGTTCGGCGGCGAAGTCCTGGGTGCGGTAGTCGATGACGACGTCCGCGCCGAGCTCGCGGACGAAGTCCGCATCCTTGCCGGAGACCGTCGTCGCCACGGTGGCGCCGAGATGCTTGGCGAGCTGGATCGCGATGGTTCCGACCCCACCGGCTCCGGCGTGGATGAGCACCTTCTGCCCGGGCTGCACGTCGGCCTCTTCCACCAGTGCCTGCCACACGGTGAGCGCCACCAGTGGCAGCGCCCCCGCCTCTACAGTGCTGATCGAGGCGGGAGCCAGGGCGACGTCGGCCTGATCGACTGCGATGCGTTCCGCGAACGTCCCGATGCGGAAGTCCCTGGGGCGCGCGTACACCCGGTCGCCCGCGCGGAAGCCCGTGGCGTGCCTTCCGGTGCGCAGGACGGTGCCGGCCAGGTCGTGCCCGAGCGTGACGGGCGGCCGATAGGGGAGGAGCGCCTTGAACTCGCCAGAACGGAGTCGCTCGTCGAGGTGATTCAGCCCGGCGGCGTCCACCCGAATCAGGACGTCGTGGTCGCCGACGGCGGGTTCGGGGACATCGGCCTCGTGGACGGGCTGCGTGTACCGGTCGAAGACGAACGCTCGCATGGTGATCTCTCGCTCTCTCGCTCTCCCGCTCTTCGTTAATCCGAGCATGCTCAATTATGAGTGTGCTCAGTCAACCTGTCAAGGGAGGTGACTTATGGCCTCCCGCTCAGGCTCATCTGACGGCAGGTCGCCGCCGTTCTGCGATCAACCCCTTGACACCCGGATCCGGTCGCCGTAATCTACAACCAAATGGTTGTAAGAAATGAACTGAGCGATGAACAGACCGACCGTGTGTTCCAGGCCCTCGCGGCGAGCACGCGGCGCGACATCCTGCGCCGCACGATCGCCCGCGAGCAGTCCGTGTCCGAACTCGCCCGCGACTACGACATGTCGTTCGCGGCGGTGCAGAAGCACGTGGCCGTGCTCGAGGCGGCCGAGCTCATCGTCAAGCGCGCCGAGGGACGCGAGCGGCTGGTCCGCGCGAACCCCGAGATGATCGCGCGCGCCCGGGCGCTGCTGGCCCGCTACGAAGACCTGTGGCGGAGCCGTGTCTCCCGCCTCGACGACCTGCTCGCCGAGGAATCCGGCACCGACGCCGAACCCGACTCCGACCCGGGATCTGCTCCGCGCGGATCCGCCGACTGACCGACACAGAAGGAGGGTGACATGCCTGTCACCGATGTGACCACCGATCCCGAGAACCTGACGCTGACGATCCACGCCGACTTCGCCGCTCCGGTGGAGCGCGTGTGGGCCGCGTACTCCGACCCGCGCCAGCTCGAGCGCTTCTGGGGCCCGCCCGGATGGCCGGCCACCTTCACCGCCTTCGACCACACGGTCGGCGGCATCGCGCAGTACCGGCTCGACGGTCCGCGCGGCGAGAAGTCGTCGGGCCGCTGGGAGTTCACCCGGATCGAGGCGCCGACGCTGTTCGAGGTGCTCGACTCGTTCGTCGACGACGCGGGCGAGCCCATCGCCGAGTTCCCGGCGATGCGGATGACGCTCGAGTTCTCGCCGACCGCCGAAGGCACCCGCATGGTCGGCACGAGCCACTTCGAGTCCGCGGAGGCGCTCGAGCAGGTCGTCGCGATGGGCGTGATCGAGGGCACGAAGATGGCGATGAGCCAGCTGGACGCGGTGCTGCAGGATCTGCGCGACTACGCCCAGGGCAAGGGCACCCGCGTCGAGCTGCTCGACGACACCCACGTGCGCATCACGCGGCTGGTCGAGGGGCCGCGCGACCTGGTCTGGCGCGCGCACCACGAGCCGGAGCTCATGCGGCAGTGGCTGCTCGGGCCCGACGGGTGGGAGATGACCGAGTGCACGGTCGCGACCGAGCCCGGTCAGACCTATCGCAGCTCCTGGGCCCCGGTCGGGGACACCCCGGGGCAGGCGTTCGGCTTCGAGGGCGAGGCGCTGCTCGTCGACGCTCCGCGCCGCGCCGTCACCACCGAGAAGATGCAGGGCACCGAGGGCCCGGTCACGCTGAACGACCTCAACCTCTACGAGGAGGACGGCGCGACGCTGATCACCCTCCTCGTCGAGTACCCCGACCTCGAGTCCCGCGACATGATCCTCGCGACCGGCATGGTCGACGGCATGGAGGCCTCGTACGCCCGCATGGAGGACCTCGTCCTCGCCTGACCGCGTTCGCAATTCAGGAGATCCTGGCCGCCCCTCCCGCCTCGGGAGCGGATCCGGCCGGGATCTCCTGCGTTGCGCACGCTCCGGCGGGCGAGGGGCTGGCGTGCGCGGGCTCCGGCGGGCGCCGGCGGGGGCGTGCTCCGGCCTGCGGGGGCTCCGGCGGGCGCCGGCTTCGGTGGGGCTGGGGCGCGGGCGTCGGCGATGCCTGCGACGCGGTACCTTCGAGGAGTGTCCGCGGTCGTGGTGAAGGTCCTCATCGTGCTGGCCGTCCTGATCCTCGTGGCGGCCGCCGTGTCGAGGATGCGCGGGCGCCGTTCGGTGGGTCCTGTGCGACAGCGCATGCCGATTTTCGTCCCGCTCGTGGGCGCCCTGTTCGTGGCCGTCGGGGTTCTCATGGGGCTGGCCTCCTTCACGGAGGACAACGCGGACGGCATGCTGTGGCCGCTGCGGATCGCGTCCGTCGCGATCGCCCTCGCCGGCGTCGGCTTCCTGGTGATGTACCGCAACTTCTACGTCGAGCCGCGGGTCGACGAGATCGCGTTCCGCACGGTGTGGGGGCGCGAGGCCGTGATCGCCTACGCCGACATCACCGACTTCTCGGTGCAGGCGTCCGGCGGGCAGTTCCGGCTCACGGTGCGCGGATCGTCGGGTCCGCGGCTGCGTCTGAATCCGCGCCTGTTCGACATCTCGCCGCTGCTGCGCGCGAACGAGTTCCGCCAGCACAACGGACGCTGGCCCCTCCGCGGCGAGATGCACGGCGGCCCCGCCCGCCGCTGACCCCCCCCAACCATTCCGAGTCGTCCCCGTGAGCGGACCCCAGGGCGTCCGCTGACGGGGACGACTCGGAGAGTGGGAGCGTGTGCGCGGGCGGCGCGACTAAGGCGCGGGCGCGAGTGCGGCGCGGGCGCCGGGCGGGCGCTGGGCGGGCGCCGGGTGCGGGCTGGGGTGGGCGCTGGCACGGGCGCCGGGCGGGCGCGGTGCGGCGAAGTGTCCGCGGGGCGTGGTTCGATGACGGCATGGACACCTCGCGGGGGCTGCACGACGAGACGCGGATGGTGTGGGCGACGGCGCTCTGCTCCGCCCTCGGCACCGTGGCCGGGCTCCTCGCGCTGCAGGGGCCGCCCCGTGCGTTGACCGGACCCGGATCGCTGAGCCAGCCGGTCGCGGTGATCGCCGGGATCGTCGCGGCAGCCGCATTCGTCGTCAGCACGGTGCAGCACCGCCGCGGCGAGACGCAGCAGATGCCGCCGTGGCAGGCGGCGATCTCGCATGCGTCGGGGGTCGCGCTGACCGTGGCCTTCGCGGCGGTGACCGCGTTCGGGGTGCTGCTCGGCGGGGTCGTCTTCGGCGCGGGGCTCCACGACTTCACGACGCCGGCTCTGGGCGGCGCGCTCATCGCGGGGGTGGCGTCGGCGATCGGCGGACGCTTCGCGTACACCGCGGGGGTGGGCATCCGCACGCGGGATCTGGCCGCCCTGCTGTTCGGCTTCCTCACGATCGGCACGCTCTTCGCCATGGCGACGGCGGCGGATCCGCTGTGGTGGCAGCAGAACTTCTCGCAGCTCGGCCTCGGCGCCCGCGGCTGGGCGTTCAACGGCACGCTCGTCGTGGCGGGGCTGCTGTTCGCGACCGTCGGCGCCTACATCGGCCGCGACCTGCACCGGCTGCGCGGCGACCGCGCCCTCCGGGGGATCGCCGTGGTGGTCGCCCTCTGGGGCGCCACCGGGCTCGCGCTGGCGGTCGTGGGCTTCGTGCCGATCGGGCTCAACCGGGTGGTGCACTGGATCGCGGCGATCGGGACGCTCGTGCTGTTCGCGCTCGCCGCCGCGATGTCGACGAAGGCGCTGCCCGGGCCGCCGCGCGCGCTGCTGATCGCCACGATCGGACTCGGCGTGCTGCTGGCGGCGGCCGTGCTGCTGCACATCCCGGTCAGGCTGTACTCCTCGACGGGGCTCGAGGCGATCGCCGTCGGGCTGGGGTTGGTCTGGATGACGACGTTCGTCCGCGTGCTCGCCGTGCTCGTGCCCGACGCCCCGCGGGTGTCGGCCAGGGCGACGCTCTGGCGGGGGTGAGGCCCCGCACGGAGCGGGGAGTCGTGAGACACCACATTCTGCACGGGACATCGCTCCAGGGCTGGTGTCCCGTGCAGGATCTGGTTTCTCGCGGATCCGCACCGGCACGCGACGCCGCACCGCGTCGGCGGGCGCACAATGGACGCATGGGCATGTTCACGCAGAAGCCGGAGGAGAAGGCCACCTGGGCGGCGTTGCCCGGAGAGCCGCTGGACAGGGACGAGGGGACGGATCTGCCGGAGGCGCCGGTCGCGGATCCGCTCGCGCTCGGGCTGGGCGCACCGACCGCCGCGACGACCGTCGCGATCCCGATGCCGCCCGCACCCGAGGCCTGAGCGCACAGCACGTCACGACGAAGCCGTGGCCTCGTCGCCGTCGTCACCCGCCTCGAGGATGTGCACGCGGGCGCCATTGCGGTCGAAGAGGCTGAGGATCTCCGCGGGTGCGGCGCCCGTGGCGCCGAACCAGTGCGGGGTGCGGGTGTCGAAGTCGGCGACCTCTCCGGGGCCGAGCACGAGGTCCCTCTTGCCGACGATCAGGCGGATCCGCCCGCTCAGGACGTAGATCCACTCGGATCCGTCGTGCGTCCGCAGAGCGCCGGGGCCGTCCTCGACGGGCATCACGACCTTCCACGCCTTCACGCCCCCGGGGTTGCGGCTCAGTGGGATCACGATGCGCCCGTTCCGGCGCCGCGGGCGCAGCTGCACGCGCGGATCCCCGAACTCCGGTGCGCCGATCAGATCGTCCAGGCTCATCCCGTAGGCGCGGGCGAGCGGGAAGAGCAGCTCGAGGCCGGGCCGGCGCACGCCGCTCTCCAGGCGCGAGATGGTGCTGGCGGAGGTGCCGGCGAGCTCCGCGACCTCGGCGAGGGTGAGGCCGCGGCCCGTGCGGATCCGTTGGAGGCGGGGACCGATCCCGTCCAGGGCTGCCGCGAGATCTGCGTTCGTGTTCACCGGACCAGAACACCAGCTTCTTGCAGTTTCCGCAAGGACGATTGCCGCAACGGGAGGGCGCCTGAAAGCCTGTGCTCATGGCCCGAGAACTGTTCGACACCGCGATCGTCGGAGGCGGGGCCTCCGGGCTGAGCGCCGCGCTCGTCCTCGCCCGTTCCCGCCGTTCCGTCGTGCTCCTCGACAGCGGCGCACCGCGCAACGCCCCCGCCGCGCACATGCACGGCTTCCTCTCCCGCGACGGCTTCGCACCCTCGCGGCTTCTGGAGATCGGACGCGAGGAGATCGCCTCCTACGGGGTGCGCCTGGTTCCGCAGGCCGTGACGTCGGCGACGGGGGACGCCGGGGACGGATTCGTGCTCACGATCGAGGAGGGCGCTGAGATCGCCGCGCGTCGGATCATCCTCGCGACCGGTGTGGAAGACGTGCTTCCCGACATCCCCGGGGCCCGCGAGGCCTGGGGGCGCTTCCTCCTGCACTGCCCGTACTGCCATGGCTACGAGGTCGGGGACGGATCCCTGGCCGTGTTCGGGCGCGTCCCCGGCGCCGTGAGACACGCGCTCCTGCTCCGGCAGTGGGCGTCCGATCTCACGTACCTCGCGAACGGGAGCACGATCTCGGAGGAGGACGCGCGCCTGCTAGAGGCCAGGGGCATCCGCGTGCAGGACGGCCGGATCGCGGAGCTGCTCCTCGAGGGGGAGCGGTTCCGCGGAGTGAGGCTCGAGAGCGGGGACGTGATCCCCGTCGATGCGGTGTTCCTCCGGCCGGAGTCCCGCCCCCGCACCGCGCTCGTCGCGGCGCTCGGCGGCGTGGTCGAAGACGGGGGCTTCGCGCACCTCGACCCCTCGGGGCGCACCTCCGTGCCCGGAGTCTGGGTCACCGGGAACCTCGTGGACCCGCGCGGACAGGTGATCACCGCCGCCGGCCACGCCAACGCGGTCGCGATGGACGTCAATGCGGATCTCGTCGACGACGACATCCGCGGCGAACTCCTCGAGACCCGCTGAACCGAGAGGCGAGAACCAGCATGAAGCGCACATCCACCCCCGCCGGCGTGGGAACTGTCCCTGCCGCCGCAGCTCCCACGGCTCCGGCGGGCTCAGCCGCACCCGCGGTCCCCATCGCACCCGCGACGCCCCGGCCACCGAGTCAGCACACGCTCGCCCTGATGATCTGGATCGCCGTGACTCCGACCCTCCTGGCGATCAACCTGCTGCTGGGGCCGCTGATGGCAGGGATCCCCGTGGTGCCCCGCACGATCATCACCGTCACGATCGCGGTTCCCATCGTGATCTACGGGGTCATGCCGCTGCTGCACAGGCTCCGCCGCCGTTGGGTCATGTCCCGGCGCTCCTAGGCGGCGGCCGCCCGGGGGTGCACCCGGCGTGGGTGCGTCCTTCCCGGGTGCCGTCACGGCGCGACGATCAGAGGGGCGCCGTCCCCGAGTCCGCCTCCTGCACGGCATCGACGAGGGTGCGCCAGGGGCCGCGCAGATGCTCCTCGGGGATCACCTGCTCGTGACGCTCCTGGCGGATCCGCACCTCGATCCGCCAGGAATAGCGATCCGCCCCGGTTCCGCGGGGGAGCTTCTCATCCCAGGGGCACTGCTCGACGAGGACGATCCAGTGCGCGGCCTCTCCGCCCGTCGGCTGCACGCTCCACCGCCGGGTCATCCCGGCGATGCCGCCGCTGCGCGCGACCCGGATCGCGACGCCGTCCTCTCCGGCGGCGTCGGAGTCTACGGGGATCCCGACGGGCGGATCAGCCGGCGGCTCGCTCATCGCCCGTCGCCTTGATCACGCCGACCGACGCCCACGCGGTGCGCGCGGCGTCGCCCGTGGACGGACTCACCGCATCCGCCTCGGCGATCGTCGCCTTCGCGAACTGCGCGAACGACGCCGATGCCGGCAGCCCGCCGGTCAGCGCGCGGTACCAGACGGAGCCGGCCGCCTCCCAGGCGTAGCCGCCGAGCTCGACCGCGAACAGCGCGAACGCGCGATTCGGGATGCCCGAATTGAGGTGCACGCCACCATTGTCGTCGGTGGTCTTCACGTAGCCGCTCATGTCGGCGGGCTGCGGATCCTTGCCGAGCTCCGGATCGTCGTACGCGGTGCCGGGATG
>NZ_NCKN01000129.1 GCF_002257455.1 Microbacterium sp. 13-71-7 | reverse complement strand
CTGATCCGCCTCGACATCGTCGAGATCCTCCGCGACAACGGTTTCGACGTGGTCGGCGAGGCCGGAGACGGGGAGACCGCGGTTCAGCTCGCGACCGAACTGCGCCCCGACCTCGTCATCATGGACGTCAAGATGCCCCAGCTGGACGGCATCAGCGCTGCCGAGAAGCTGCACAAGGGCAACATCGCCCCCGTCGTGCTGCTCACCGCCTTCAGCCAGAAGGAGCTCGTCGAGCGTGCGAGCGAGGCCGGTGCGCTGGCCTACGTCGTCAAGCCGTTCACCCCGAACGACCTCCTGCCGGCGATCGAGATCGCCCTCGCCCGCCACGAGCAGATCATCACGCTCGAGGCCGAGGTCGCCGACATGGTCGAGCGCTTCGAGACCCGCAAGCTCGTGGACCGCGCCAAGGGGCTGCTGAACGAGAAGATGGGCCTCTCCGAGCCCGAGGCGTTCCGCTGGATCCAGAAGGCGTCGATGGACCGCCGCCTCACGATGCAGGACGTCGCGAAGGCGATCATCGAGCAGCTGGCGCCGAAGAAGTAGCGGCGTGGATCTCGGCGACGGGATCCGGCTCCGTCCGCTCCTCGCCGGCGACGGCGAGGAGCTCGCGGCGGCGTACAGCCGCAATCGCGCACACCTCGAGCCTTGGGAGCCGCTGCGCTCCGAGGAGTTCTTCACCGTCGCGCGGCAGCGGCAACTGGTCGCCGAGGCCCTGCGGGCCGTCGAGGACGGTCGCAGCGCCGCGTACGTGCTCGAGGACGGCGAGCACCGCATCGTCGGGCGGGTGAACCTCAGCGACATCGTCCGCGGCGCGTTCTGGAGCGCGCACCTCGGCTACTGGATCGACCACGGGCTGGCGGGCCGGGGGCTCATGCGCCGCGCGGTGGACACGGTCTGCGCGATCGCGCGCGACGACGTCGGGCTGCACCGCGTCCAGGCGGCGACGCTCCTGCGCAACGAGGCCTCGCAGCGGGTGCTGCGGGCCACCGGCTTCACCGAGATCGGCCCCGCCCCGCGCTACCTGCGGATCGCGGGGGAGTGGCAGGATCACGTGCTGTTCCAGCGGATCCTGGAGGACGCTGCGGAGGGCGGCTCCTGACCGCTCAGGCGGCGGGCAGATCCTTGATCATGTTCGTGATGCGGATCGTCGAGCAGCGCCGGCCCTGATCGTCGGTCACCGCGATCTCGTGCACGGTGACGCTGCGGCCGAGGTGGATCGGCGTGCACACGCCGGTCACGAGGCCGCTCGTCGCGGAGCGCGTGTGCGTGGCATTGATGTCGACACCCACGGCGAGCCGCCCGGGACCCGCATGCAGGTTCGCGGCCATCGAGCCCAGGGACTCGCCGAGCACCACGTAGGCGCCGCCGTGCATGAGGCCGACCGGCTGCGTGTTGCCCTCGACGGGCATCGTGGCGACGCAGCGATCCACCGAGAACTCGACCCAGCTCAGGCCCATCTTCTCGGCCAGAGCACCCATGCCGCGCTCGGTCGCCCACTCCAGTCCGGGGCTCGTCCGCTCGGTGCTCGCGTCGACCTGGTCGCTCACGCGGGATCCTCCTCGATTCGATGTCCGCCGGGGTCGTTAGGCTGGAATCGTGACGGACTCCGCAAAGCCTACCCTCATGGTCGTCGACGGCCATTCGCTCGCATACCGGGCCTTCTTCGCCCTTCCGGTGGAGAACTTCACCACGAAGGACAACCAGCACACGAACGCCATCTATGGCTTCCTGTCGATGCTGGTGAACCTCATCAAGGCGGAGCGGCCGACCCACCTGGCGATCGCCTTCGACACCTCGCGGCACTCGTTCCGCACCGACGAGTACCCCGAGTACAAGGCCACGCGCTCGGAGACGCCGTCGGAGTTCCGCGGGCAGATTCCGCTGCTGCAGGACTGTCTCGCCGCGATGTCGATCCCGGTCCTCACCAAGGAGGGCATCGAAGCCGACGACATCCTCGCGACGCTCGCCGCCCAGGGCTCGGAGCAGGGCTTCGACGTGCTCGTCGTCTCCGGCGACCGGGACACGATCCAGCTAGTGAACGACCAGGTCACCCTCCTCTACCCGAACGTGCAGGGCGTGTCGCAGCTCAAGCGGTACGACCCGATCGCCGTGCAGGAGCGGTACGGCGTGCGCCCCGAGCAGTATCCCGACATCGCCGCGCTCGTGGGCGAGACGAGCGACAACCTGCCCGGCGTGCCGAAGGTGGGCGAGAAGACCGCCGTGAAGTGGCTCACCCAGTTCGGGACGCTCGACGAGCTGCTCGAGCGGTCGGGGGAGATCAAGGGCGTCGTGGGCGGAAACCTGCGCGACCACATCGACGACGTGCGCCGCAACCGCAAGCTGAACCGGCTCCTGCAGGACGTGGAGCTCCCGGTCGGTCCCGCCGACCTCGAGACGCGCCCGATCGACGCGCAGGCGGTGCGCGACATCTTCGCGCGCCTGGAGTTCCGCACGCTGCTGCCGCGGGTCTTCGAAGCCGTCGGCGAGGACGCTCCTGAGGAGGAGCAGGTCGCCGCGGTCGTCCTCCCCGCCGCCGCCGAGCTCGCCGCGGAGGGCGTCGCCGCCTGGCTGAAGGCCGCGACCGGCGATGTCGCGGTCGAGGTGACCACGGCCGGCGGTCTGCCGCAGCGCGTGGGACTCGCGCACGGCGACGATCTGATCGAACTCTCGTGGTCCCCGCAGGTGCAGGCCGCCCTGGCGGACTGGCTCGCGTCCGACGCGCCGAAGATCTTCCATGACGCCAAGCCGCAGGTGAAGGCCCTGCACACCGCAGGCGTGCGCGTCGGCGGCCTGGCGTACGACACCAATCTCGCCGGCTGGCTGCTGCGTCCGAGCTACCCCGACAAGACGCTCGCCGATCTCGTGGACCGCTACCTGGGCGAGAAGCTGCCGGAGGCGGATCCGAGCCAGCTCGTGCCGGAGACCGAGGGCGCCTCGCCCGCGCAGCTGGCCTGGTTCGCGGCGCGCGTCGCCACGGCGCTCCGTACGGACGTGCCGGAGAGCGTCGACCGGGTGCTCCGCGAGATCGAGTTGCCGACCCTCATCACGCTCGCCGACATGGAGCTCGCGGGCGTCGCCGTCTCGCACGAGATCCTGTCCGGCTTCTCGCAGGAGCTGGGGGAGCGGGCGAGCCGCATCGCCGAGGAGTCCTTCGCGATCATCGAGCGCGAGGTCAACCTCGGCTCGCCCAAGCAGCTCCAGGAGGTGCTGTTCGAGCAGCTCGAGCTGCCGAAGACCCGCAAGACCAAGACCGGATACTCGACCGACGCGGCCGTGCTGGCCGACCTGCAGGAGAGCAATCCGCACCCGTTCCTCGATCTGCTGCTGCAGCACCGCGAGGCGACGAAGCTCCGGCAGATCATCGAGTCGCTCGACACCGCGATCCGCGCCGATCACCGGATCCACACGACCTACGTGCAGACGGGCAGCCAGACCGGCCGGCTGAGCAGCACCGATCCGAACCTCCAGAACATTCCGGTGCGCACCGAGGAGTCGCGGCGGATCCGCAGCGCGTTCCAGGTCGGCGAGGGCTACGAGACGCTCCTCACCGCGGACTACTCGCAGATCGAGATGCGCATCATGGCGCACCTGTCCGGCGACGAGGGGCTCATCGAGGCCTTCAACTCCGGAGAGGACCTGCACCGTTTCGTGGGCGCACGGGTGTTCGGCGTCGAGCCGGAGGAGGTCAGCCCCGCCATGCGCACCAAGGTCAAGGCGATGTCCTACGGGCTGGTCTACGGGCTCAGCGCCTTCGGGCTGTCCAAGCAGCTGCGCATCGAGCAGTCCGAGGCCAAGCAGCTCATGATGGAGTACTTCGCCCGATTCGGCGCCGTGCGCGATTACCTGCGCGCCTCCGTGCTCGCCGCGAAGGAGGTCGGCTACACCGAGACGATCTTCGGGCGCCGCCGTCCGTTCCCCGACCTGGTCAGCCCGAACCGCGTGCTCCGCGAGAACGCGGAGCGTGCGGCGCTCAACGCCCCCATCCAGGGCAGCGCCGCCGACATCATGAAGATCGCGCTGTTCCGCATCCACGCCGACCTGGTCGAGCAGGGATTGGCCTCGCGGGTGCTGCTGCAGATCCACGACGAACTCGTCGTCGAGGTCGCGCAGGGGGAGTGGGACGCGACGGAGCGCATCGTCCGCGAGCGCATGGGCGGCGCGGCCGAACTGTCCGTCCCCCTCGACGTGCAGGTCGGCCGCGGCGGCGACTGGAACGAAGCCGCGCACTGACCCGGCCGCGTGCGAGGGGCCCCGCTCCACGACGCGCCCTCCGGGGATGCGTCGTTCCATGGAGCGGGGCCCCTTCCATGGATAGGCTCAGGGGATGACCGCAGAGCAGCCCACGACGCGCACGCCGTCCACCATCGATCAGATCGCGGAGGGCTGGGTCGACACCCTTGCCGAGCTCTCGCCGATCCTCGGCACCTACATCGGCCGCAACGAGGTCAACGGCCGTCTCGACGACTTCAGCCCTGCCGGCCACGAGCACGCGATCGCGGAGACCCGCCGCGTTCTCGCGGAGCTCGACGCCCAGGAGCCCGTCGACGAGATCGACCGCGTCACCAAGACGGATCTCTCCGCCGAGCTCCGGCTCTCGATCGAGCAGCACGATGCGCAGTGGCACCTCCGCGACCTGAACGTCATCGCGTCCGCCGCACAGGACGTGCGCCAGGCCTTCGACCTCATGCCCACGGCGACGGCCGACGACTGGAGCGTCATCGCCGAACGCCTCGGCGCGATCCCCGCCGCCCTCGACGGGTACGTCGAGACGCTCCGCGAGGGCATCGCGAAGGGCGTCGTGCCCGCGCGACGCCAGGTCGTCGAGGTCGCGACGCAGATCGCCCGCTACACCGCGGACGACGGCTTCTTCGCCGCGTTCGTCGCCGACGCCGCGACGGAGGAGGGGCAGCTGCCCGCGAGCCTCGCCCGCGAACTCGCCGACCGCTCCGCGGCCGCCCGTGTCGCCTACGACGGGCTGCGGTCGTTCCTCAGTGCGGAGCTCGCCCCGGTCGCCGGCGACAAGGACGCCGTCGGTCGCGAGCTGTACGCGCTGGCCTCGCGCCGGTTCCTCGGTGCGACGATCGACCTCGATGAGACGTACGAATGGGGCCGCGAAGAGCTCGCCCGCATGGTCGCGGAGCAGACCGCCATCGCGAACGAGATCCTGCCCGGATCCACCGTCGAAGAGGCCGTCGCGCATCTGGAGGCGGACCCCGCGCGCAAGCTCGTGGGCACGGAGGCCCTGCAGCGCTGGATGCAGGAGACCAGCGATCGGGCCATCGCAGAGCTCGGCGCCTCGCACTTCGACATCCCAGAGCAGATCCGCGAACTCGAGTGCATGATCGCGCCGACCCAGGAGGGCGGGATCTACTACACCGGTCCGACCGACGACTTCTCGCGCCCCGGGCGCATGTGGTGGTCCGTTCCCGAGGGCGTGACGGAGTTCGACACCTGGCGTGAGCTCACGACCGTCTACCACGAGGGCGTGCCGGGGCATCACCTGCAGATCGCGCAGGCCACGTACAACCGCGCAGAGCTGAACACCTGGCGCCGCGTGCTGGCCGGCACCTCGGGGCATGCGGAGGGCTGGGCCCTCTACGCGGAGCGCCTCATGGAGCAGCTCGGCTACCTCGACGACCCCGCCGACCGTCTCGGCATGCTCGACGGGCAGCGCATGCGCGCCCTCCGCGTGGTGCTGGACATCGGGGTGCACCTCGGCAAGCCGCGTCTCGACGGCGAGGGCGTGTGGGATCACGACTATGCGCTCGACATGATGCGCCGCAACGTGAACATGTCCGATGAGTTCCGGCAGTTCGAGGTCAATCGCTACCTCGGCTGGCCGGGTCAGGCGCCCTCCTACAAGGTCGGGCAGCGGATCTGGGAGCAGGTCCGCGACGCCGTCAAGGCTCGGGAGGGCGACGCCTTCGACATCAAGGCGTTCCACAAGCGCGCGCTCGACATGGGCGGCGTCGGCCTCGACACGCTGCGGTCGGTGTTCCAGGTCGACTGAGCGCCCTGTCCCGCCATGGGAATGCGCCCTGCCCCTTGAGGGTTCATTCATCTGAATACGAAAGGGGCAGGGATGGATCTGCAGTTCGGATTGGGCACGTTCGGCGACGTGAGCCGCGGGGCCGATGGCGAGATGCTGAGCGGAGCGCAGACGATCCGCAACATCGTCGCGCAGGCCGTGCGCGCCGAGGAGGTCGGCGTCGACTACTTCGGCGTGGGGGAGCACCACCGGCGGGAGTTCGCGGTGTCGAGCCCCGAGATGGTGCTCGCCGCGATCGCGTCCCGCACCGAGCGGATCCACCTCGGTACCGCGGTGACGGTGCTGTCGTCCGATGACCCGGTGCGCGTCTACGAGCGTTTCGCGACGCTCGACGCGCTCTCGAACGGCCGCGCGGAGGTCGTGCTCGGGCGGGGATCCTTCACGGAGTCGTTCCCGCTCTTCGGTTACGACCTGCGCGACTACGACCGCCTGTTCGAGGAGAAGCTCGAGCTGTTCGTCGAACTCCTGAAGGAGGAGCCGGTCACCTGGCAGGGCACCGTGCGGGCTCCGCTCGAGAACGCGGATGTCTTCCCGAAGACCGAGAACGGCCTGCGCACGTGGGTCGGCGTGGGCGGGTCGCCGGAATCCGTTGTCCGCGTCGCGCGCTACGGACTGGGGCTCACGCTCGCGATCATCGGCGGCGCGGCGGGACGCTTCAGGCCGTTCGTCGATCTGTACCACCGGTCCACCGCGGCCTTCGGCACCGCGGTCCACCCGATCTCGGTGCACTCGCCCGGCCACATCGCGGACACCGACGCCGAGGCCTGGGACGCGGCTTACGAAGGCATGGAGGCGATGAACAACACGATCGGTCGGGAGCGCGGGTGGCCGGCGTACAGCCGTGCGCGGTTCCAGAACGACGTGGGCCCCGAGGGTGCGATGTACAGCGGTTCTCCGGACCGCGTCGCGCGGAAGATCGTCGACACGGTTCGCACCCTCGGCATCGGCCGGTTCGAGCTCAAGTACGCCTCCGGCCCGCTTCCGCACGAGGCGATGATGCGCAGCATCGAGCTGTACGGCACCGAGGTCATCCCTCGGGTGCGGGCGATGCTCTCCGAGGACTGATCGCGCAAGGCAGGCAGGGCGGACGGGCATCCGAGCCCGTCCGCCCTCCGCTCACCCTGCGGCGGAGACGGTCACATCGGCCTTGCGCACGAACGCCAGGCGATGCCCGAGGTTCACCAGCACGTGCGCCGACGGCTGGGAGATGTCGATGTGGTCGTTCGGGGTGTTCGCGTCGAACGTCCATGCCTTGTAGTAGTCGGTCGGCGGATTCTCGTCGACGACGACGTACGCCTCCCCGGGCGACACGGTGTAGCCGAGCGGTGTGACCGCCTGGTAGTCGGCAGGATCCGCATAGGCGGACTTGTCCGGGTACGCCACCCCGAACACGGGTGCGGCGCTCTGCGCGGTCACGACCTTGGCGTCCTTCACCACGCGCGCCTTCGGCCCAGAGTGCGGGTTGAAGAACCAGGCCTTCTGGCCGAGGTACCAGATCGCCGTCCAGTCGCCCTGCACTTCGGCGACGACGTAGTCGGTGCCGGCGCTCGCCCGCGCGCCGATGTCCTCGACGTTCGTGGTGGCCGGCTTGCCGCTCGGGTCCTTGCCCTTGTCGCGCACCAGCTCCGAGTCCGCGGACGCCGCCGCGTGCAGCGGGACGAAGTTGCACGGCTTCGGTGAATCGTCGAGGCAGATGGGCGGGTTGTTCGTGTCGCAGCCGGTCACGAGCTGCAGGTTGTCCGCGAAGCCCGGCAGGATCCGCACCACCTCGCCGATGCGCGGCTTGCGTCCCCAGCCGAGCGTCCCGCGGTCCAGCGGCGCGCCGAGAAGCTGGAAGTAGTGCTCCCAGTCCCAGAAGGGGCCCGGATCCCAGTGCTGCGTCGGGATGTTGCGGGGTGCGACGCCGGGAACCTGGTCGTGCCCGATGATGTGCGCACGGTCCAGCGGGATCCCGTACTCGGCGGCGAGATGCGCGACGAGCCGCGCCGAGTTCGCGTACATCTCCTCGGTGAACCAGGTGTTGCCTGCGGCGCCGTAGCCCTCGTGCTCGATGCCCACCGCGTGACTGTTGAACCACCAGTTGCCGGCGTGCCAGCCGACGTTCTTGGTCTCCAGATGCTGCGCCACGTGCCCGTCGCGGGATCGGATCGAGTAGTTCCACGCGAGGTAGGTCGGATCCTGGACGAGCTGCAGCGTGCGGTCGTACGTCTCCTCGGTGTCGTGGATCACGATGAACCGGAGTGCGGGGGAGACGGGACGGTCGGCCAAGTCGAAGTTCCCGTACGAGCCCGGATCCGATCCGGTCTGCTGATAGGGGGCCGGCACCCACTCGACCGGCAGCCCCGGGGGCGCGTCGATCGGCGGCGCAGCGCTTGACGGCTCCGCGGCGAACGCCGAGACGGGGACCGAGGCGAGGAACGCCGAAGCGCCGGCCCCGATCAGGAAGTTGCGGCGAGACACAGGTCCGGTCACGACATCTCCACTCTGAGAATTGATTTCACGAAGCAGGGGAACATCGGAAGAAATTCCCATTCACGCCTCGGAGCGTAGTCCGATCCGCGTTCCGGAGCCAGCGTTTCGACACGAGAGGCCGGTTCGGAGTCTTAGGCTGAGGGGATGACTGCGGTTCGATTCGTCGCCATCGGAGACTCGTTCAGCGAGGGCGTCGGTGATGAACTGCCCGACGGCACCGTCCGCGGATGGGCCGATCTCGCGGCGATGGGCTGGGCCGACGCGATCGGCGAGCCGATCGCATATGCGAATCTCGCGATCCGCGGTCGGCTCGCCTGGCCGGTGGTCGAGGAGCAGCTCGAGCCCGCTCTCGCTCTGAAGCCGACGCATCTGTCCTTCAACGCCGGCGGCAACGACATGCTGCGCCCGAAAGCGGACATCGAGCACATCGCCGACGCGTTCACGCGCGTCCTGCGCCGCTGCGACGAGGCCGGGGCGACCCTGATCGTGCTCTCCGGGGCGAACCCGTCGGCCCAGCTGCCGCTAACCTCCCTCATCCAGCGCCGCGGCGACGAGCTGTCCGCCGCCGTCCTCCGCAGGATCCAGGACCGGTCCGACGTCCTCCAGGCGCTGAACTGGCCCGATCGCGAGCTCAGCAGGCCCGAGTACTGGGCGGAGGACCGCCTGCACATGAACGCGAACGGCCACCACCGCGTCGCGGCCCGTGTGCTCGACGCCGTCGGCGCCGGAGCCCCGGAGGAGTGGTGGCATGCCCGTGAGGCGCCGGAGGAGGAGCCGCTGAGCACCGCCGCGTACTACCGGCGGCACGTCGGGCCCTGGATCAAGCGCAGGGTGACCCGGCGCTCGTCCGGCGACGGCCGCCGTCCGAAGTTCGCGGAGTGGACCGAGATCCGGCCGTCGTCCGCGGGCTGAGCGGGCCGCTCAGCCCGGGAGGCGTCGTCAGTGCGGAACCCTGGCGAGGAACTCCGCGGTCGCGGGATGCTGCGGCGCGTCGAAGATCTGCTGGGGCGGCCCCTGCTCGACGAGCACCCCGTCCTTGAGGAAGACGACCCGATCGGCGACTTCGCGCGCGAAGGACATCTCGTGCGTGGCCATGAGGATCGTCGTGCCGCGTCCTTTGAGCTCGCGGACCAGATCGAGCACCTCGCCGACGAGCTGCGGGTCGAGCGCGCTCGTGATCTCGTCCAGGAGCAGCAGCTCCGGGTCCGTGAGGATCGCGCGCACGATCGCGACGCGCTGCTGCTGCCCTCCCGAGAGACGGTCGGGGTAGGCGTCGGCCTTGTCCCCGAGACCGAGCGTCGTCAGCAGCTCGCGGCCCCGCCGCGCCGCTTCCGCCTTCGGCAGCCGATGCACGCGGCGGGCCGCGAGGGTGACGTTGTCGAGCACGGTGAGGTGCGGGAACAGATTGAAGTGCTGGAACACGACGCCGATCCGCGCGCGGATCGCATCCGCGTCGATCCGCGGATCGGTGATGTCCGTCCCCGAGAGCAGGATCTGCCCGTCGTCGACGCGCTCGATGAGGTTCATCGTGCGCAGCAGCGTGGACTTGCCGGATCCGGACGCGCCGATCAGCACCACGACCTCGTGCGCATCGACCACGAGGTCGATGCCGCGCAGGACATCGTGGTCTCCGAATCGCTTGCGGACGCCGAGCGCCTCGATCACAGGTGCGGTCATACGATCCCTCCGGCCTGCTCGCGCTTGTTGAGACGCGCCGTGACGACGTCGGTGAGCCGGATCATCGGCCAGCTCAGGATCACGAAGAAGAGCCCGGCGACGATGTACGGCGTGAAGTTGAACGTCTCGGCGACCTGCAGCTGCGCGGCGCGGACCGCATCGATCGCGCCGAGGACCGAGATGAGCCCGACGTCCTTCTGCATCGAGACGAAGTCGTTCATGAGCGCGGGGACCACCTTGCGCACACCCTGAGGAATGACCACGATCCGCAGGGTCTGCCCGTGGGTGAGGCCGAGCGAACGTGCCGCGACCCGCTGCGAGGGGTGCACCGCCTCCATGCCGGCGCGGAGCACCTCGGCGACGTACGCCGAGTAGCTGATGACGAGGGCGATCGTCCCCCAGAACATAGCGGGCATACGGGGGAAGATCATGAGCGCCGGGATCCCGAAGCCCACCAGGTAGAGCACGATCAGCAGCGGCACGCCTCGGAAGAAATCGGTGTATGCCGCGGCGAGCAGTCGCAGCGGGAAGAACACCGGACCGCGCAGCGAGCGCAGGACGGCGAGCAGCGTGCCGAGCAGCGCCACGCACACCGCGGAGATCACGAGCACGACGATGTTGAGCAGCAGGCCCTGGAAAATCGGGCCGACGCTCTCGAGGGCGACCTTCGGGTCGAAGAACGTCTCGCGGACGACCTTCCAGCCAGGGGTGTTGGCGAGCACGACGACGAGGACCACCGCGACCGCCACGCTGCTCAGCAGCGCGAGCAGGACGGAGCGCACGGTCGCCCGGCGTCGGAGCGCGCGGCGGGACAGCTCGAGCGAGCTCGGCTGCCACGCCGCGTCGGCCAGGGGAGCGGTCACTTCAGGACAGGGACGTTCACGGCCTCGCTGAGCCACTTCTTCTGCAGCTCGGCGATGGTGCCGTTCTTCTGCAGTGCGTCGACGGCCTTCGTGACGGCGGGCGTGAGCGCGGAGTTCTTCGGGAGGACGAAGGCGAACTGGTCGCCGCCCTTGTCATCGGCGAACTGCCCGACCACCGACGCGTTCTCGAGCTGCGCCCCGGTCACATAGAACGCACCGGGCAGGTCGGTGATCATCGCGTCGATCTGGCCGCCCTTGAGCGCCTGGACGACGTCGTCGACGGAGTTGAAGACGCTGAGGCCGCCGGTGCCGAGCTGCGCCTTCGCGACGGTGTAACTCGTCGTGCCGGTCGCGACGCCCACCTTGGCCTTCTTGAGATCCGCGACGCTCGTGGCCGAGGCGGCGGGGGTGCCCTTCGCCGCGACGACCGCCTGCGTGGTCGTGTAGTAGGACGACGAGAAGTCGACGGCCTTCTTGCGGTCCTCGGAGATCG
>NZ_NCKN01000128.1 GCF_002257455.1 Microbacterium sp. 13-71-7 | reverse complement strand
TGTCCAGCTGCAGCTTCACGTCGATCGGGAAGTGGTACTCCTGCTGCAGCGTGATGCCGAGCAGCCACCGGCTCGTCCCGTTGTCGGTCTGCTTCTTCGGTGGGATCGAGACCTCCTGGCGCGTCCCGTCGCGCTCGATCGTGAGTGCGACGGGGGATCCGCCGGACTGCTGGATCTCCGCGCGCATCGCGTCCGTGTCCGCCGGGTTCGCCCCGTTCACCGCGATCACGGTGTCGCCGGCCTTGAGGATTCCGTGCGCGGCACCGTCGTCGGTCACCGAGGCCACCTGGATCGTGACCGGCACGTCATGGCCGAGCTCGCGCAGCGCGGCCGCGGTGGCCTCCTGCTGCGAGTCGACCATCATCAGCTGGTTGGCCTGGTCGCGCTGCGTCGAGGTGACGCCCTGGGGGAACACCGCGTCCACGGGCACCACGGCCTTCGACGGGTCGAACCACGCCAGCACGAGCTGCATCCACGACGGCGGGTTCTCCCGGTTGCCCACGACCTGCACGGTCGTGAGATCCAGCGCGCCCTTGGTCGGATGCGTCTCCGCGCCAGTGACCGAGATCAGCGGAACGCCCTTCCCCTTCGCGTCCTTGACCTCGCCGAGCGTGTTGAAGACGGGGCCCGGCTGCTCGATCACGTACGGCAGCGGGAGGAAGGTCAGCACCAGCAGCGCCGCGAGCGATGCGATGAACGCGATGAGCCCGATCCTGGTCCGCCGGGAGGCGCGACGCGCCGACCTGGTCACGACCGCATCGGGGCCTTCGTTCCCGGTCTGCTCGGGACCGCTCGGCGCGGGGCTGATCGTCACAGGGCCTCCAGGGCGGGGTTCGAATGCTCGTTCGCGAGCGGCGTACAGCGGAGCGGCCCGTTCCCGGCGCATCCTGTGGTGGTGCAACTAGCGTAGTCAGCACGGGCTTTACACGTGCTGAGAGGGCTTCCGATGGCTGAGAACGACCCGAACTCCGACGACTTCATGCAGTTCCTCCGTCGCATGCTCGGCGGATCCGCAGAGGACTTCGACCTGAGTGCCCTGCAGGGCATGGAGGGCCTGAACCTCGACCCCGCGATGATGCAGCAGATGATGCATCAGATGCAGAACGCCATGAGCGGCGACCCCTGGGAGACCACGCTCCGGCAGGCGCTGCACATCGCCAATCGGGACGGCCTCGGCATCGACGCGGGCTCCCGCTCCTCGATCGCGGACGCCTTCGCGCTCGCGGATCTGTGGGTGGGAGAGGCGACGACAATCTCCGAGCTCGGCTCGGCTCCGCGGGCGCTCACGCGCGGCGAGTGGGTCGAGCAGACCCTTCCGATCTGGAAGGAGGTCGCCGCCCCCGTCTCCACGAGCATCGCCGACGCGCTGATGAGCGCCCTCGAGGGACAGACCCCCGAGGACATGCAGGGCATGGTGCAGGGCGCGGGACGCCTGATGCGCGGGATCGGCAGCTCGGTGTTCGCGATGCAGTTCGGGCATGTGCTGGGCAACCTCTCGCTGGAGGTCGTCTCCGGCGGCGACGTCGGCATCCCCGTGCTCCCGGCCGGCACCGCCGCGGTCATCCCGCAGAACCTCGCCGCGTTCGGCGAGGGCCTGGAGATCCCCGAGGATCAGATCGCCTTGTACCTGGCCGCCCGGGAGATCGCCTACGCGCGGCTCTACCGGCACGCGCGCTGGCTGCACCTGCACGTGATGACCCAGATCACCGAGTTCGCGAAGGGCGTGACGGTCGACGTCGACAAGCTCGAGGACGTCGCGGGGCGGCTGGATCCGTCCAATCCCGAGGAGCTCCGCGAGGCGATCGAGGGCGGGGCGCTCCTGCCCGAGCTGTCGGACGCGCAGCGCGAAGCCCTGGAGCGGCTGGAGAACCTCATCGCGACGATCGACGGATGGGTCGACGTGGTCACCACGCAGGCCACCTCTCGCCTGCCCGATAGCGCCCGGATCGCGGAGGCGGCACGCCGTCGCCGTGCCGCGGGCGGACCGGCCGAGGACGCCCTGGGCGCGCTGGTCGGGTTGAAGCTCCGTCCGCGGAGGCTGCGTGAGGCCGCCGCGATGTGGCGTGCCGTCACCGACGCCGTCGGCGTGGAGGCCCGCGACGCCCTCTGGGACTACCCGGATCTGATGCCGGACGCCTCGGACATCGACGACCCCGCCGCGCTCGTCGCACGGCTGCAGGCGCGCGCCCGCGGCGAGCAGCCCGCACCGGATGAGATGGACGAGGCGCTCGAGCGACTGCTCAGCGGCGAGGACTTCGGCGGCCCGGCGGATGAGGACGGCTCGGCGGACGCGGACGGTCCGGCGGACGCGGACGGTCCGGCGGACGCGGACGGTCCGACCGAGGGCGGTCCGGGAGACGCCGGCACGGGCGAGGCGGGCGGATCCGGCGAGGGCTCCGGCGAGAAGCCGGTCTGAGCGAGTTCTCCACCGATTCCGCATCGTGCCCCCGCACGGGGCGCGGATCCGGTCATGATCGGGCATGCGCACGATCCGACTCGACCCCGCACACCCCGTGCTGTGGCGCGACGCCGACACCGTGCAGCTCGGCGCCGACCCGGTGCTGACGCTGCCCGTCCGCGCGCCCTGGATCCCCCTCATGCTGCAGGAGCTCGCACGAGGGATCCCCGCCCGCGCCTTCGAGGTCGTCGCGCACGGGATCGGCGCACCGCTGCCCGCCGCCCGCAGGCTGCGCGCCCAGCTCGCGCCCGTGCTCATCGAGATCGTCCCCCGGCAGACCGCGCGCCTGGTGCCGTCGCCCGTCGTCGGCGCCCGCACGCTGCTGCGCCTCGAGGAGGCGCTCGCCGATGCCGGCGTCGACGCCGTGGACGACTCCGCCGCGGTCGCGGTGCTCGTCCGTCACGGCGCCGTTCCCGCGCGGGACGCCGCGGCGCTGCTGTCCGCGGACAGAGCCCACCTGCCTGTGGCCTTCGACGCGGGCGGATCGACGGTCGGCCCTCTGGTGACGCCGGGTCGCACGCCCTGCCTGTCCTGCCGCGACTCCCACGATCGCGACCGCGATCCGGCGTGGGCGGCGCTGCACGTGCAGCTGCTCGAGCGGGATCCGGGCCGCATCCCGCTCGGCGGGATCGCGGCGGCCGCAGAGGCGGTCGCGGAGCTGCTCGCCGCGCGGCGCGAGGCCGTGCGGGACGGATCGGGCCGGATGATCCGGATCAGCCCTGAAGGTCGGCGATCATCGCGGTCGGCCGGATTTCACGCAGACTGCCTCTGCCGATCTCCGCAAGGAAGCGCGATGGGCGCCGCCCTGCGCGATCCACGTCCCTGGACCACGTCATCGTCAGCGTTGTCGCGGCCCGCGTGACGCCCACGTAGGCCAGCCGCCGCTCCTCGTCGACCTGCTCGAAGCCCGTCGCGTACGAGATCGGCAGCAGGCCCTCGGAACAGCCGATCAGATAGACGTGCGGCCACTCCAGACCCTTCGCGGCGTGCAGCGTCGACAGCGTCACCGTCCGCAGCACGGGCTCGTGCTGGTCCTTGGCCCGGGCGAAGAGGTCGTCAGCGAAGGCGCGCATCGTGGTGCCCGCGGGCGCGTCCTCCGCCAGGCGCAGCACGGCGCGGCGAGCCTCCCAGGCGTCGCGCAGCGCACCCCCGGCCTCGGGCGGATCATCCGTGTAGCCGAGCCCGCGCAGCACATCGCGCACGGCGCCCAGGAACGAGTGCTGCTGCGGCGCGACGGCGGAGGCCCGCAGAGCCTGCACGGCCTGACGCACCTCGGGCAGATCGAAGAAGCGCTTGCCGCCGAGCACGGTGGCGGCGACCCCTGCCGCGGCGAGCGCCTGCAGCACGGCCGCCGACTGGGAATGGGCGCGGTAGAGCACCGCGATCTCCTCGGGCGGCACGCCGGCGGAGATGCGCGCGGCGATCGCCGCGGCGACCGCCCTGGCCTCCTCCGCGTCGTCGTCGAACGCCACCACCGCCGGATCCGGCGCGGCGACGGCGGGCGGCTCCGCGACGGCCGGAGCCACGGCAGGAACGAGCTCGAGCGCCCCGGGACGGCCCTTCATGAGGGCGTTCGCGACCCCCAGCACGCCGGCCGCAGAGCGGTAGTTGGTCTCGAGCCGCACGACGGTCGCACCCGCATGGCGGCGCTCGAAGTCGAGCAGGAAGTGCTGGTCGGCGCCGGCGAAGGAGTAGATGGTCTGCGAGGCGTCGCCGACCACGCACAGGTCTCCGCGCTCACCGAGCCACAGCTCGAGCAGGCGGTGCTGCAGGGGCGAGACGTCCTGGAACTCGTCGACGGTGAAGTGCCGGTACTGCTCGTGCACGGCGGCCGCGACCCGGGGTTCGGCCTCGAGCATCCCTGCGCACGCGAGCAGCACGTCCTCGAAGTCGAGCTGATGCCGGTCGTCCTTGAGCGTCTCGTAGGCGCCGGAGAGCTCGGCCACCTGCCCGGCGTCCAGACGGCCGATCGATCGTCCGCGCGCCGCCGCCTCCTCGATCGACATCATCGAGACCTTGCGCCATTCGATCGCCGAGGCCAGGTCTCGCAGTGTCGCCGTGTCGGGCCGCAGGCGGAGCATGTCCGCGGCCTGGGCGAGCAGCCGGACCTTGTTGTCCACGATCGCCGGAGCGGGGGATCCGGCCAGCTGCGGCCAGAAGAAGCCGAGCTGGGAGAGGGCCGCGGCGTGGAACGTGCGCGCGGCGACGCCCTGCACGCCGAGGGCGCGCAGCCGACCCCGCAGCTCGCCCGCGGCCTTCGCGGTGAACGTCACGGCCATGACGCGCGAGGGCGTGTACGCGCCGGTCTCGACACCGTGGGCGATCCGGTGCGTGATCACCCTGGTCTTGCCGGTGCCGGCACCGGCCAGCACCGCCACCGGTCCGCGCAGCACGGACGCGGCCTCGCGCTGGCGTTCGTCGAGGCCGTCGAGTGCGCTCACCGCCGATACCAGTCGGCGATGAGGCGGTGCGCGATGGACGCCTCCCCCGGGAGGCCGACGGGGCCGTTCCCGGCGAGGGCGGATCCGATCTCGGCACGGGTGAGCCAGCGCACGTCGATGATCTCCTCGCCGTCGCCGTGCGCCTCGTCCTCGTTCACAGCGGTGGCGTGGAAGCCGACCATGAGCGAGCGCGGGAACGGCCACGGCTGCGAGGAGAAGTACGCCAGGTCGCGCAGGCGCACTCCCGCCTCCTCGAACAGCTCGCGGTGCACCGTGGTCTCCAGCGACTCCCCCGCCTCGACGAAACCGGCGAAGCAGGAGTGGAAGCGGCCCTTCCACTGCGCGTTGGCACCGAGCAGCAGGCGTTCGCCGTCGGCGCTCTGCACGGCCACGATCACGGCGGGATCCGTGCGCGGGAAGTGCTCCCGCCCGCACGATCCGCAGTGCCGGGACCATCCGCTCTGCCGCAGCTCGGCCGGGTTCCCGCAGGCGGGGCAGAAACCCGCGTCGCGCAGCCATCCGGCCAGGGCGATCGCGGAGACGACCAGTTCGGCGTCTGCCGCGTCGACGACGGGAAGCGCCTCGCGGAGGTCGCTCCAGCGCGGCGCCCAGGATCCGTCCGCATCCGTGTCGTCCTCGGGATCCTGCAGCGCGAGGAGCAGACCCGTGCCGTCGGGGCGGCGTCCGAGGAGCGCCCACTCACGGGTGCGCGCGAGCACCGGATCGCCGGCGGGCAGGACGATCAGGCCGTCGCCCAGGGGCACGCGGCGCTCGCGGACGACGAGCACCCCGGTGCGCGCGTCGGCACGGAGCCGGTCGATCACCTGGGGATCGGCGCGCCATTCCGCCGCCCTGTCGAGGACGGCGCCCTCGGCGACCACGCCGTCGAGGACGGCGGCGTCGAGGACGGCGGTATCGACGGCATCGGGTTCGGGGACGGTCTCCGGCACGGTCTCGACTCCCCTTCTCACAGGCGTGGCGGGCCCTGTGCGGACGAGGCTCGACCTACCCTGGTGACATGGCTCGCTCACCCTTCACTCTAGCCGCGGCGGTCACGGCGGCGGTGCCCGGAGCCGATGTCGTCGGCGCCCGTGCCCTCTCGTCCGATGGCGACGCCCGTTTCGACTCCGCCGTGGCGACGCTGGCCGACGGCACGGAGGTCGCGATCCGCGCGGCGAACGACGACGAGACCGCGTCCGAACTCGCCAAGGAGAGCCTGGCGCTGCGGGCGCTCACACCGGGCGCCCGCTCGATGCTGCGCTTCTCCGCCCCGGAGCACCTCGGCGACGGACGCGTCGGCGACACGCGCGCACTGGTCACCACGCTCCTGCCCGGATTCCAGATCGATGCCGCGGACGTGCCATCGGGCCCCGGCGCCGCCGTCGCGATCGGCAAGGCGATCGCCGGCGTGCACGCACTGCCCGTGTCCGTCGTGCGCAACGCGGGCCTCGCCGAGCGGTCGCCGGCCGAGGCGCGCGACGACGTGCGCCTCCTCATCGACCGCGCCGCCTCCACCGGGCGCGTCTCGGCGCGCCTCACCGTCCGGTGGCGCGAGGCCGTGGAGGCCGACGACCTCTGGCGCTTCGAATCCGCGGTCACCCTGGGCGGTGCGCACGCGGAGTCGTTCCTGTTCGCGGACGACGACGAGCGCGGCCCCCGGGTCACCGGCATCGTGGGATGGCATGCCCTGTCCATCGGCGACCCCGCGGTCGACCTCGCCTGGCTGACCATGGCCGCCGACGCGCGCTCCGACGTGCTGGATGCGTACGCGTCGGCCACGCTGCGCGCCCCCGACGCCGGTCTCTCCACGCGCGCGCGCCTGCTCGCCGAGCTCGAGCTGGCGCGCTGGCTGCTGCACGGCCACGACACGCACCGGGCCGACATCGTCGACGACGCGGCGCAGCTGCTCGACGCCCTCGCCGACGGCATCCACGACGACCTCGCCCCGCGTGCGGGCGCCGGTGCGGGCGTGGACGAGGCGATGTCCGCCCTGGACCGCGTGCCCCCCACCGGCGCGACCCGGATCGACACCTCGATGCAGACCGACACCTACGACGCGAGCGCCTTCGCCGGGATCTCGATGGACGACACCTCCGCCTTCGGGCCGCGCGGCGCCGCCCGTGCGGAGGGCGCGGCCGACGAGGAGGCCGCCGAGCAGGGCGTGTCGGATCCCGCACCGGCGGACGTCACCGGGGAGGACCTCACGGCGACCGGCGCGATCGAGGACCTGGATCCGAACGCCACCCAGGATCTCGGCGACCTCCGCGAGCCGTCCTCCACCGGCAGCGGCCCCCAGGGGAGGCTCGCGGACGAGGAGGATGACGAGGATCGCCCGACCCGCCCCGGCACGCTGCTGCCGAGCGAGGGCGGCATCGCGGGCTCCGACTCCGATGTCGCCGAAGCTCACCGCGCGGCGCGGGCCGCGTTCCAGCGCTGGACCAGCGCCTCCTCCGAGTAGACGGTGTCGCCCCGCAGCACGAGATCGTCGGCGACGTAGAACAGCGCCACGTCGATCTCCTCCAGGGGAACGCCGAACCGGCGGTGATAGGCGAGCCGGTACAGGGCGAGCTGCAGCATGCGCTCCTCGCGCTCCGCCGCCGTCGCCGGAGGCCTTCCGGTCTTCCAGTCCACGATCTCGATCCGCCCGCCCCGGTCCTCGCGGCGGTAGACGGCGTCGAGCTTGCAGATCACGATGCGTGCGGGTTCGCCCTCGCCGACCGGCAGGGCGAAGTCGATCTCGGTCTCGACGGCGATCGGCTTCAGGGGCGCCCACTCGCTGCGCTCGAAGATCTCCCGCAGGCGCGCGAGGTCCTCCGCGTCGGCGCGGGCGATCTCGTCTCCCTCGTCGCCGACGGGGTTCGCGTCTCCCCCGGACGATGAGGCGAGATCGTCGTCCAGATCCCACAGTGCGTCATCCAAGGACGTTCCGACGCCGACGGATCCCGAGCGGTGCTCGACCCAGGCGTGGAAGAGCGTACCGAGGCGGGTCTGCCGGTAGGGGCGCTCCGGCATGGGCCGGGAGATCGCGCGGATCGTGCCGCCGTAGTCGGTGACGTAGTCCTTGAACCGCGAGGCGGGCACGCGCGTGGGCGCGTCCGCGACCGTGCCGCGCTGTCGTGCCGCACGCTCCGCGAGCAGCCGCTCGAGCTCCTCGCTCGGGGCCGGCGCGGACGGGTCCGCCATCGCTCGGCGCACCTCCTCCGCCGCGCCCGCGACACGCTCCCTGCGCCCGCCGAGCGGATCCATCGGCCACACGCTGGTGCGGGCCGCACCCTCGTACGGGTTGTCCTCGGACTCCGGGCCGGGAAGCGGATCGAGCCCGAGCTCCTCGATCGCCTCGAGCAGGTAGGGGCTGGGCTTGCGCATGTTCTTCTGCCCCGACCAGTGCGAGCCGGTCAGCAGCAGATCCGTGCGCGCCCGGGTGACCGCGACGTAGGCGAGCCGGCGCTCCTCCGCCCGCTGGTAGTCGCGGTAGTCGTCCTTGAACCGGCGCAGCGCGCCTCCGTGCGGATACGCCTTGGTGACGCCGGCGGCCAGCGAGTCGAGAGCCGCCTTCTCGCGCTTGCGGGGATCGTCGCCGGCGGCGTCCCTGGCGGACTCCGGATCCCACGCGAAGCGCGGCAGCGCATCGCTGTCCCCGCGCAACGCGAACGGCACCACGCCGAAGCCGAACCAGCCCTGCGCGTCGGAGATCCGCCCCGGCAGCTCGTCCTCGACGAGCCGCACCACGGCGACCGCGTCCCACTCGAGTCCCTTGGACCCGTGGATCGTGAGCAGCTGCACCACACCGGGCTCCGGCGGCTCGGTGCGGGGCATGAGCTCGTCCGTCATCTCGGCCTTGTCCAGCCAGGCGAGCAGGCTCGAGATCGTGCCGCGGTCGTCCGCGACGAGGAACGCGCGCACCTCGTCGCCGAACGCGCGCAGCTGGGTCGCCGCGACGCGGGCCGGGCCTCGCGTCTCGTTCACCGCGAGCTCGATGTCCAGCCGCAGCTCCGACTCGATCGTGCGGATGAGCTCCAGGATGGGCTGGCCGGCCGCGCGGCGCAGTCGCTCCAGCATCTCCCCCGCCGCGCGCAGCCTCGCGCGCCCGGTGGGGCTGATCCGCTCCAGCAGCCGATAGTCGTCGCGGGCGGAGCGCACGAAGTCGACGGCATCGACGATGGAGACGGCCTCGTCGGCGCCGCGCGAGGAGCGCAGGCGCTGCTTGAGGTCGTCCGTCAGCGGTGCGAGGGATCCGTCCCGCACGGCGAGCTCGCGCGCCAGGTCGTAGAGCGCCGCCATGTCGGCGACCCCGATCGCGAAGCGCGGCCCCACGAGGAGGCGGATCAGCGCGGATCCCGCGGTCGGGTCGTGGATCACCCGCAGCGCCGACACCACGTCGACGACCTCGGGCGTCGCGAGGAGTCCGCCGAGGCCCAGGATCCGATGCGGGATGCCCTGCGCGGCGAGGGCTCCCGCGAACGTCTGCATGTGCCGCTTGGAGCGGAACAGGATCGCGCCTGTGTGCTGACGGGCGTCCTGCGGGCGTCCGGCCTGCGCCTCGTCGTGCGCGGCGCGGCGCTCCGCGAACCAGGCGGCGACCGCCGCGGCCTCGTCGTCCGCGGTCTCGCCGTAGTGCACCTGCACCCGGCCCGCGCCGGATCCGGGCCGCGGCTCGAGGGCCGGGACGTCGAGCCCCGGGCGCTGCAGCGGGAGCAGGAGGCGATTGGCCACGTCGAGGATCCGCTCGTCGTTGCGCCAGCTGGTCATCAGACTGTAGGTCTCGGCGGTCCGCTCCGCGGCGAACGTGCGCCCGAACGCGTACAGGTTGTCGGCGCTCGCGCCGCGCCAGCCGTAGATGGACTGGTGCGGGTCGCCCACCGCCATCACGGCGCCGTCGCGGAACAGCGCCGCGAGGAACCGGGTCTGGATCACGGAGGTGTCCTGGTACTCGTCGAGCAGCACGACCCGGTGCTGCGCACGCAGCTCCGCGCGCACGTCGGCGGACGCCTGCACGATGTCGAACGCTCCGCCGACCTGATCGGCGAAGTCGAGAACGCCGCGACGCCCCTTCTCGGCGATGTATTCGCGCACCAGATCCGCGAGGATCGGCATCGCGCGGAGGTTCTCCACGGCCTTGGCCACGTCGGCGTTGCCGCGAAAGGGCTCGAAGTCCTCGGCCTGCTCGACCGCGATGCGGACCATCGCGTCCAGGTCGACACGATGATCGAGCACGTCGCCGGCGAGACGCTGCACGGCGTCGATCACGCCGTTCAGCGAGCGGTCCACCTCGTCCAGCCCTGGAAGGTCCGCGCGGAGCACGACGGCACGGGCGATGAGCCACGACGCCGACTGGCTGAGCATCGCGGCGTCGGGATCCCGGCCGATGTGCGCCGCGTGCTCGCGCACGATCCCGTCCGCGAACGCGTTGTACGTCGACACGCGCGGCCGGATGATGAGGTCCGCAGCGTCCTGGGGGGCCGAGGGATCCCATCCGGTGTCGAACCGCACGGCCAGCTCGTCCAGTACCCCGCGCTGCACCGCCGCGCGCTGCGCGGGACCCGTCGCCGCGGAGACACGGTCGAGCGCGCCGGTGCGGACGATCTCCGGAAGATGAGGCAGCAGGCCGCGGCGGCCGTACTCGTCGATGCGGTCGAGGCGCAGCGCGATCCGCTCCGCCAGCTCGCCGGCGGCCTTGCGCGTGAACGTGAGGCCGAGGATCTCGTCCCGCTCGACATGGCCGTTCGCGACGAGCCAGACCACGCGGCCGGACATCGTCTCGGTCTTGCCGCTGCCCGCGCCGGCCACGACGAGCGCCGGAGCGGGAGGCGCCTCGATCACGCGCTGCTGCGCCAGGGTCGGCGTGGGCAGCCCGAGGGCCGCGGAGATGTCGGTGGCGGCGATCCCGTGCCCGCCCTCCCAGGCGCCGATGCCTCCGTCGCCGACCATGGCGTCATCCGCGATGACCTGCTCCCCCGCGCCGCTCATGCGCTCACCGCCGGGATCGTGTGGATGCGGCACGGACTGATCCGCACCTGGGTGTCGGCGCAGTGCGCCTCGACCTGGGCCGTGAAGCTCGACGCCGCCATGCCGCGCCCGGCCTCGGCCACGCGCTCCAGGAAGGCGGCCCGTGCCTCATCGCCCAGCCGGTGCTGGTGCGCGACGCGGTAGGGGCTCTGCCCGATCGTCTGCGCGACGAGCACGAGGCGCGCGCCGGCGAGTGCGGCGGGATCGGCGTCCTCGACCTGCCCCTGCTCGACCGCGAGCTGATAGGCGGCGAGCTGGGCGTGCTCGGCGACGAGCGCCTCCGTCCCCGGTTCGTACTTGCCCGTCTTCAGATCCACGACCACCACGCGCTCTCCTCCTGCGCCGTCCGCCATCGTGTTCCAGGTGCGCCCGCGGGCGGCCTCATGCTCGCCACCGCCCGCCGGATAGGCCTCGACGCGGTCGATGTAGCCGCTGACGATGGCCTGCCCTGCGGGCTTCTCCGCGTCCACCGGGTACGCGGCCGGCTCGGCATCGAGGTCGACGGCGAACCGGAATCCGCCCTCGGAGGAGACCACCCTGCCGCCCTCGCGCCGCACCTCGGCCAGATAGTCGTGCAGGCGCTGCAGGTAGAGGTCGGCCCTGCGGCGCTCCTTGGCGTCGATCCACGGCGTCTCGAAGTCGAGCTCGCCCCAGCGCTCCTCGAGGATCCGGCGCATGGCCTCGAGGTCGCCGTCCGGGACATGCTCCATCGCCGCGTGCACGATCGTGCCGATCCCGGCCGACG
>NZ_NCKN01000127.1 GCF_002257455.1 Microbacterium sp. 13-71-7 | reverse complement strand
CTCCGTCCCCGCACCCGAGGGCACGCTGCGCCGCTCGATCGTGCGGGACCGCGGCGGCGTCGAGGTCGAGCTGCGCCGGGGCGAGAGCGCGTTCACGGACACCCGTCGCTCGCTGGCCGCCCAGGCCGAGGCCGACCTGATCGTGGACTTCCGCGATCGCGAGGGCCCGACGATCGCCGAGGTGCGCGACGAGGTGCTGGCCGCCTTCGGGCTCGGCGCACCCGTGGAGCCCGCGGAGGCGTCCGTCCCCCGGGAGGGCAGTGCCGACGAGGCCGCTGCCGAGGCCGCCCACGCGTCGCAGGACAGTGCGCCGGTGCCGGGCGCGGAGGCGGTCGCGGAGGCGGTCGCGGAGGCCGCGGTCGCCGCGGCGCCCCCTGCCGTGCTCCTGCCGGCGCCGATCGTCGCGGGCACTTACCGGCACGCGCCGGTGCGGCTGCTGCCTGATGCGCCCTCCGTGCACGCCCCCGCGCCGGACTGGCACGGGCTCGAAGCCCGGCTCGCCCGCATCGCGACCTGAGGACGGCGGCGCGGCGTCGGGCGCCGCGCCGATTCGGGATCAGCCCCGTGGCGCGTAGTGCACGGGCGGATGTGTGCGGAGGACCAGGTCGCGCAGCTGCGCGAGGGAGGCGTCCGCGCCGAAGGCCGCGGCCGCGCGCGCCTGCACGAGCACGTTGCCGAGCGCCGTGGCCTCGACCGGACCCGCGAGCACGGGCAGGCCGGATCGATCGGCGGTCGCCTGGCAGAGCAGCCGGTTGAGGGATCCGCCGCCGATGAGGTCGATCGCCTCGATCGTCCGCCCGGTGAGCTCCGCCGCGGCTCCCAGGGCGTCCGCGAACGCCTGGGCGATCGACTCGACGACCAGGCGGACGAATGCGGCACGGTCGGTGGGAGGCTCGGAGCCCGAGGCGCGGACCACGGCGCGGATGCGCGCGGGCATGTCGCCCGGTGCGCTCAGGGACGGATCGTTCGCGTCGAACATGGGGCCGGCAGGGTCCGCGGCGGCCGCACGTGCCAGGAGCTCCGGGAGATCGATCGGCGCGCCGTCCTCGGCCTCCCAGGCGCGCACGGTCTCGGTGAGCAGCCACAGGCCGGTCACGTTGTGCAGGAAGCGGATCCGCCCATCGACGCCGAGCTCGTGCGTGAAGCCGGCGTCGCGCGCAGCGTCGGTGAGCACGGGCTCGTCGAGCTCGAGCCCGACCAGGCCCCAGGTGCCGCAGGAGATGTACGCCGTGGAGGGGGACGCGAGTGGGGCGGCGGCGACCGCCGAGGCCGTGTCGTGGGAGCCGACCGCGACGACCGGAAGATCCGCCCCGATCCGCGCGGCGACGGCGGGGAGCAGCGGCCCGATCCGCTGGCCGGGGTCGATGAGCGGCGGGAGCAGGCCGGCGCGGATCCCGATCCGCTCCGCGAGCGCGACGTCCCATTCCCGGTCGTGCACGCCGAGCAGTCCCGTGGTCGAGGCGTTCGTGCGCTCGGCAACGCGGACGCCGGTGATCCTGTGCGCGACGAGGTCGGGGACGAGCAGGGCGGTCTCGGCCTCGGCCGCGCCGTCATCCGCGGCGAGCTGGTACAGCGTGGTGAACGGCAGGAACTGCAGGCCGTTGCGGGCGTACAGCTCGGCGAACGGCACTCGTGCGTGCACCATGTCGACGCCGCGGGCGCCGCGTTCGTCGCGGTAGTGGAACGGCTCGGCCCGCAGCGCGTCGCCCTGCAGCAGCCCGTAGTCGACCGCCCAGGTGTCGATGCCGATGCTCTCGATCGCGGGCTCGCGGCGCACCGCCTCGGCGAGGCCGTCGAGGACGTGCTCCACGAGCGCCTCGAAGTCCCAGTGCAGGCCGTCCTGGCGCCGCACGGGCCCGTTCGGGAACCGTGCCACCTGCTCGAGTTCGAGCAGATCCGCTCCGACGCGGCCGATCATGACGCGCCCGCTCGTGGCGCCGAGATCGACGGCGGCGAACGCGCGACGGGGCTGCGCGGCGCTCATCGCGCCGACTCCTGCGCCGAACGCACGGGAAGCTGTCGAGTACACGGCGTGTTCGCGTGAGCTTCCGGTGCACTCGGCGCGATGCCGTGCATTCGGGGAGGGGTGCGGGTCGTGGTCATCGGAGGAAGGCGGCGGCGACGCCGGAGTCGACGGGGATGTGGAGTCCGGTGGTGCGGGTGAGGTCGGGGCCGGTGAGGACGTAGACCGCGTCGGCGACGTTCTCGGGGACGACCTCGCGCTTGAGGATGGTGCGGTTCGCGTAGAACTGGCCGAGGTCTTCCTCGGCGACGCCGTAGGTCGCGGCGCGGTTCGCGCCCCAGCCGGAGGCGAAGATCCCGGATCCGCGGACGACGCCGTCGGGGTTGATGCCGTTCACGCGGATGCCGTGTTCTCCGAGTTCGACGGCGAGCAGGCGCACCTGGTGGGCCTGGTCGGCCTTCGTGGCGGAGTAGGCGATGTTGTTCGGGCCGGCGAACACCGAGTTCTTGGAGGAGATGTAGACGATGTCGCCGCCGAGATGCTGGTCGATGAGGATGCGGGCGGCGGCTTGGGAGACGAGGAAGGATCCCTTCGCCATCACGTCGTGCTGCAGGTCCCAGTCCTTCTCGGTGGTCTCCAGCAGCGGCTTCGACAGGGAGAGACCGGCGTTGTTGACGACGAGGTCGACGCCGCCGAACGCGAGCACGGCCTCGTTCAGGGCGGCCTGCACGGCGGTAGCGTCGGCGACGTTCGCGGCGACGCCGATCGCGACGTCGGTGTTCCCGAGTTCCGCGGCGGCGGCGCGGGCCTTGTCCAGGTCGAGGTCGGCGATGATCACGCAGGCGCCCTCGGCGGCGAGGCGGGTGGCGATGGCCTTGCCGATCCCGGAGGCGGCGCCGGTGACGAACGCGATCCGGCCCTGGTGGGTCTTCGGTCTCGGCATGCGCTGCAGCTTGGCCTCTTCGAGCGCCCAGTACTCGATGCGGAACTTCTCCGCATCCGAGATGGGGGTGTAGGTGGAGAGCGCTTCGGCGCCGGCCATCACGTTGATCGCGTTGACGTAGAACTCGCCCGCCACGCGGGCGGTCTGCTTGTTCGCGCCGTAGGAGAACATGCCGACACCGGGGACGAGCACGATCAGCGGATCCGCGCCGCGGATCGCGGGGGAGGAAGCATCGGCGTGCGCGTCGTAATAGGCCTGGTAGTCCGCGCGGTAGACGGCGTGCAGCTCGTGCAGGCGTGTGATCTGCTCCTCGGCCGTCGCGGTCGCGGGCAGATCCAGCAGGAGCGGCTTCACCTTGGTGCGCAGGAAATGGTCGGGGCAGGACGTGCCGAGCGCGGCGAGCGCCGGAGCCTTCTCCGCGGCGAGGAAATCGAGCACCACGGGGGTGTCGGTGAAGTGCCCGACCATCGGCCTGTCGGTGGAGGCGAGACCCCGGATCGTGGGCGCGAGGGCCGCGGCCCGCTCACGCCGCTCGGCGGCGGGCAGCGCCTCGAACCCGGCACGGACACCACCGAACGGCTCCGCCTTCCCGTGCTCGGCGATGTATGCGGCGGCCGTGTCGATGATCCGCCGGGAGTGCGCCTCGGCCTCCTCGGACGTGTCGCCCCAGGCCGTGATGCCGTGCCCGCCGAGGATGCAGCCGATCGTGCCGGGGTTGTCGGCCTTGACCTGGGCGATGTCCAGGCCCAGCTGGAACCCCGGCCGCCGCCACGGCACCCACGCGACCCGGCCGCCGAAGACCGCCGCGGTGAGCGCCTCCCCGTCCGCGGCGGTCGCGATCGCGATGCCGCTGTCGGGGTGCAGGTGGTCCACGTGCGCGGCATCGACGAGTCCGTGCATCGCCGTGTCGATCGACGGAGCCGCCCCGCCCTTGCCGTGCAGGCAGTAATCGAACGCGGCGACCATCTCGTCCTCCCGGTCCACACCCGGGTACACGCCCCGCAGCGCCCGCAACCGGTCCAGCCGCAGCACCGCCAGCCGCTGCCCGGTCAGCGTGGCCAAATCACCGCCCGAGCCCTTCACCCACAACAGCTCGACCGGTTCTCCGGTGACGGGATCCGTGTCGGTGCCCTTGGCGGAGGTGTTCCCGCCCGCGTAATTCGTGTTCTTCGGGTCGGCGCCCAGACGGTTACTGCGTGCGAGCAGCGCGGCGGCGATGGGATGGATCATGTCTCTTCCTTGGATGCGGTGTTCGGGGAGGGTCTCGGACGGTCGCGGGGAGCGCTCAGGCGCCCCAGCCGGCCGGGGCGCCGCCGACGCGCTCGGCGGAGATGCGCTCCAGGTAGCCGGAGGCGTGGAACGCCGCCATCGGGTCGGCGGGCAGGCCGCGCTCCTCCCGCCAGGCGGCGAGCGCCGGACGCACGTCGGTGTAGAACGCGTCCATCAGCACGGCGTTCGCGCCCAGCACGTCGTTCGCGCGCTGCGCGGCGGCCAGCGCCTCGCGGTCGATCAGCAGGGCGCGCGCGGTCATCTCCTGCACGTTCAGCACCGAGCGGATCTGCCCGGGGATCTTCGCCTCGATGTTGTGGCACTGGTCGAGCATGAACGCCACGTCGGGGTTGTTCAGCCCGCCGCCGCGGATCACCTCGGAGATGATCCGGAACAGCTGGAACGGATCCGCCGCTCCCACGATGAGGTCGTCGTCGGCGTAGAACCGCGAGTTGAAGTCGAACGAGCCGAGCTTGCCGAGGCGCAGCAGCTGCATCACGATGAACTCGATGTTGGTGCCGGGGGCGTGGTGGCCGGTGTCCAGGCACACCATCGCCCGCTCGCCGAGCGCGGCGACCTGCGCATAGCTCGTCCCCCAGTCCGGCACGTCGGTGTGGTAGAACGCCGGCTCGAAGAACTTGTACTCCAGCACCAGGCGCTGCGCGTCGCCGAGGCGCGCGTAGATCCGCTGCAGCGAGTCCTGCAGGCGGTCCTGGCGGGCGCGCATGTCGTTCTGCCCGGGGTAGTTGGATCCCTCCGCGAGCCAGATCTTCAGATCCCGGGATCCGGTCGCGTGCATCACGTCGATGCAGGCGAAGTGGTGGTCGATCGCCTTCTGCCTGATCCGGTCGTCCTCGTGCGTGAGCGCGCCGAACTTGTAGTCCTCGTCCTGGAACGTGTTGGAGTTCACGGTGCCCAGCGCGACGCCCAGATCCTCCGCGTGCCGGCGCAGGTCGTCGTAGGAGTCGACGAGATCCCAGGGGATGTGCAGCGCCACGACCGGCGCCAGCGCGGTGTGCGCGTGCACCTGGGCGGCGTCGGCGATCTTCTCGTAGGGGTCGCGCGGCGTCCCGGGCGTGCCGAACACCCGGAAGCGCGTGCCGGAGTTGCCGAACGCCCAGCTGGGCAGTTCGATCGACTGCTTCTCGAGCTCGGCCAGGATCTCGGGGGAGAGCGTTGTCATGATGCGGTGCTTTCTTCGGTGCGGCGGGCGCGGAGGGTGTGGATGCCGGGGGAGAGGGCGGCGGATCCGTCCAGGATCCAGCCCGGCGCGAGGTCGACGTCGGCGCCGACCCCGAGCGGGAGCTCCACGGTCAGCTCGGCCGTCGCGCCGTCGCGCCGCCAGTCCACGGCGATCCGGCCGGCGGGCGCATCCACGTGCGCGCGGCAGTGGTCGAGCACGCCGTCGAGATCGGGCGCGATGCGTGTGCGCCGGTATCCGGGCTCGACGGCCTCGATGCCCGCGAGCCGGCGCATCATCCAGTCGACGACGCAGCCGAACGCGTAGTGGTTCATCGACATGCGCTCGACGGTGCCGTCCTCGTGCACGGCGCGCCACGCCTCCCAGATGGTGGTGGCGCCGTGGTCGACCTCGTAGAGCCACGACGGCGCCGTGTCCTGGATGAGCAGGGCCCTGGCGAGGTCCGGGTGCCCCTCGTCCCACAGCACGTCGAGCAGGAACGGGACCGAGACGAATCCGGTGTCGAGGTGGATCCCCGCCTCGTGGACGAGCTCGACGAGGCGCTCGACCACCCGCGGGCGCACCTCGGCCGGGACGGCGTCGAAGGCGAGGGCGAGCACGGCGATCCCCTGCATGTCGGGGCCGATCCGTCCGTCGTCGCCCACGTACTCCGCGGCGAAGGCGGCGCGCACCGCGGTGGCCTGCGCGCGCACCTGCGCGGCGGTCGCGGTGTCGCCGAGAGCCTCGGCGGACGCGGCGTAGAGATCGAGGGAGCGGATCTGGAACAGCGGGCCGGTGAGCTCGGCGGTCAGCTGCGGCGCCAGCATGATCGCCGCGAACCCGTCGAGCCCGTCCGCCTCGGGGCGGGATCCGTCCAGCGTCGACGGCGCGAGCCAGTCGCCGAAGTTCATCCGGCCGTTCCACAGCAGGCGCTGCCGGGCGAGGCGCTCCTCGGACAGCGTCGCAGGGTCCAGCCCCGCCGGCAGCGTCGACGCGGCGACCGCGGTCTGATGCTCGACCCAGATGCGCATGGCGTCGAGGTTGTCGCGGAGGAACCGCGGGTCCCCGTAGTGTCGGTACAGCTCCCAGGGTGCGATCGTGATGGCGTCGCTCCATCCGGCGGCGTCGCGGATGTCCCCGAGGCCCGCGTTCGGGAGATCCGGGTCGTCCATCGCGGGCGGCATGGGCACGATGATCGGCACGACCCCGTCGTGCGCGGCCTGATCGACGCGCACATTCGCCAGCCAGCGGTCGAGGAACGCGGCCACGCCCATCAGGGTCGCGGCGGTCGGCGCGAAGATCTGCAGATCCCCCGTCCACCCGGCGCGCTCCCGCTGCGGGCAGTCGGTCGGGACCGCGAGGAAGTTGGAGCGCTGCGACCACACCGTGTTCTCGACCAGGCGGTCCAGGCGCGCGTGCGAGGACGAGAACGAGGCGGTCTGCTCGAGGTCGTTCGCGATGACGGCGGCGGTGAAGTCCTCCGGAGCGGGGGAGCCCGGGTAGCCGATCAGCTTGACGTAGCGGAATCCGTGGAAGGTGAACAGCGGCTCCCACTCCTCGCCCGCCTCGTCCCCGGCCAGCACGTACTCGTCGGCCTGGTCCTTGTTCACTCCGAGGATGTTGTTGAGGAAGTCGCCCTCGGCGTCGAGGACCTCCGCGTGCTCGAGGCGGACGACCGTCCCGCGCTCGCCGCGGACGCGCATGCGCACCCGCCCGGCCATGACCTGGCCGAAGTCGATCACGGTCTCCCCGGCCGGGGTCGTCAGGATGCTCTGGGCGGGAAGCTCCCTCACCCGGCGGATCGGCTCGCCGACGAAGGGCACGAGCGGCACGTCGACGGGGACGAGCGCGCACGGGGTCCACCCCGCGAACGCCTCGGCGTCGTCCGTCGGCGCGTCCCAGCCCTGGACGGCCGCGGTGGCGTCGTGGCGCTCTCCGATGAAGATGTCAGACCAGTCGATCGCTCCGCGGGAGCTCCGCACGGCGGCGTCGGGGCGGATCACCCTGCGGGTGCCGTCGGGGAGCTCCACCTCCAGGCGCCACGTGGCGCGGAGCAGGTCGCCGTACTGGGCGCTGCGGCCGAGGATGGAGATCCGGCCGGCGTACCACCCGTCGCCGAGGATCACGCCGAGGACGTTGGCCCCCTCGCGCAGCAGGGCGGTGACGTCGTGGGTCATCACGGAGATCTCGTGCTGGTAGCTCTCGTACCCCGGAGCCAGCAGGCCATCGCCGGCGGGGAGACCGTTGAGGGACGGCTGGTGCACGCCCTGGCTGGTGATCCGCAGGCGCGCGGAGACCGGAGCGGCGGGGAGCTCGAACTCCTGCCGCAGGTAGCGGGGCGGATGCAGGCGCTCTCCGGGCGGGGTCGCGTCCTCCGCGGGGGCGAAGGCCTCCGGACCGAGCGTGAGCGGCCCCTCGGTGAGCACGCGCTCCTGCACCGGCTCCGCCCACGGCGCGTCCCAGTCGGCGAGTCCGATGCCGAAGCCGGCGGACGCCTCTGCGACGCTGCCGTCGTCGCCGCGCACCGCGAGGTGCCAGCGGTACTCCGCGCCCGGCTCCCCGGCGAAGCCCTCGGGCTCGAGCGCCGCGTCGGAGGTCTCGATCCATCCCGTGTCGTGCGCCTCGTCGCCGTGCGCGCCGGTGATCCGGATCCGGTGCGCCGTCGCGGCGCAGGCCGTGCCGTCGGCGCCCAGTCGCCAGGTCAGTCGCGGCGTCGTGCGGCGCAGGGCGAGCGGGTCGGTGAGGTGATCCGCGCGCAGGTCGGTGAGGAGGAGGGGCATCGACGGGCTCCTTTGCTCTGAATCGATTCAAGTCTTGGTGTCGAACCTAGGCGCTCCGCCGAGCGACGTCAAGTAATCTGGAGTTTCCGGGCGGAATGCGGAGCGGTCAGAAGTTCTTGAAACGGCTATTGTGAATCGATTCAAAACTTGCTAGCGTGCTGATCACTTCGGATCCGCCGCGCCGGGATACGCCGCCGCACTCCGGACCGCTCACGTTCAAAGGAGAACCATGACCGTCGAAGCCCCCGCCGTCCGTCACCCGAACCCCTGGTGGGTCGGCGTCGTGTGCGGCATGGCGTCGTACATCGACGCCGCCACGATCGTCGCGACGGGCATCGCCCTCGTGATCTATCAGCACACGATCGGCATCACGCCCGACCAGATCGGCATCCTGTCCGGCATGCTCACGCTCTCGATCGCGATCGGCGCGATCTTCGGAGGCCGGCTGGGAGACGCGCTGGGCCGTCGCACCGTCTTCCTCGTCACGATGCTCATCGTGATCGGCGGCATCGCACTGCTCATCTTCGGGGCGTCCTTCCCCGCGCTGCTGGGCGGCGTCGTCCTCGCGGGGCTCGGCACCGGGGCGGACCTCCCCGTCTCGCTCTCGACGATCTCGGAGGCCGCCACCGAGAAGAACCGCGGCGCGATCATCGGGCTCTCCAACATCCTCTGGGTGATCGGGATCCTCGGAACGATCGTCATCGCGACGTTCGCCGGCGGCATGGGCCGCCTCGGCGGCCAGCTGCTGTTCGGCCAGGTCGGGATCGTCGCCGCGCTCGTGTTCCTCGCGCGGCTCACGATCCCGGAGTCGCCGTTCTGGCTGGCGGCCCGCGACGAGCGCCGTCGCGGCGTCGTGACGGTGCGCGCCGACCGCGCCTCCGTCCGCGACCTGCTGCGCAAGCCGTATCTGGGCCCGTTCGTCGCACTGCTCGTGTTCTACGCGCTCACCAACGTCGGCGCGAACACCGGCGGCCAGTTCGGCACCTACCTCGCCGTCAACGTCGCGGGGATCCCCGTCCAGCTGAACTCGGCGATCGGCCTGGCGTCGTTCCCGATCGGGCTGCTGGCCGGGCTCTGGTTCATGCGCATCGTCGACGGCAAGCGCCGGATGACCTACTTCGTCTTCGGCGCGGTCGTGCTGCTCCTCGGCTATCTGACCCCGGCGATCCTCGGTTTCAGCCTGCCCACGATCATCGCGATGAACCTGTTCATGGGCATCGGCGGCGCCTTCGCCTTCGAGGGGATCATGAAGGTGTGGACGCAGGAATCCTTCCCGACGCTGCTGCGCACGACGGCGCAGGGCGCCGTCATCGCCGTCGCCCGCGTGGTCGCCGCGCTCCTCGCCTTCGTCACCCCCGCGCTCATCGCGGTCAGCCCGCAGGGGCTGTACGCGGTGCTGAGCGCCGTCGTGGCCGTCGGGCTCGTGGTCGCCTGGTTCGCCTTCCGCAACGCCGGGGAGAGCCAGTTCGTCACCGAGTCCCTGCGCACCGTCGACGTCGAGGCGGAGCCTGAGGCCGCCGCGCCGATCGAGTCCTGACCCCCGAACCAGCCGCACGCCCACGATCCGGAAGGACCGAGATGCACAGCCCCCTCCACCAGGCCGACTTCCTCACCGCGGAGGCTCCGCGCGAGGCCGCGATCCGCTTCCGGCGGACCGCGACCCCGGTGCAGCCGCGCGGCGCCGTGGCCTCCGCCCGCCTCAGCGCCACCGCGCTGGGCGTCTACGAAGCGCGACTGGACGGTGAGCCGGTCTCGGACTCCGTGCTGGATCCGGGCTGGAACGCGTACGAATGGCGGCTCCCGTTCCAGAGCTGGGACGTCACGGAGGCGGTGCGGACCGGATCCGGGGACCTCGCCCTCGAGGTGCTGCTGGGCAACGGGTGGTACCGCGGCGACCTCGGCTTCGAGGGCGCGAACGCCAACTACGGCGACCGGATCGCGGCGGCGCTCGCCCTGGAGCTCGTGTTCGAGGACGGTGCCGTCCAGACGATCGCGACGGACCGGGGATGGGCCGCGGAGACCAGCGAGGTGCTGCGCAACTCGCTCTACAACGGCGAGACGATCGATGCGCGCCTGCGCGGCGTGCCGGGGGAGGCGCTGACCGTCGAGACGGTCGACGTGGACCGCACCAGGCTCGTCGCCCAGGCGGGTCCGCCGGTGAGGCGCCAGGAGATCCTGCGCCCGGAGCGGATCTGGGCATCGCCGTCGGGCCGCACGCTCGTCGACTTCGGGCAGAACCTCGTGGGCTGGGTGCGGGCGACCGTGCAGGGTCCCCGCGGGATCGAGGTCGTGCTGCGGCACGCGGAGGTGCTCGAGGACGGCGAGCTGGGCGTCCGCCCGCTGCGCGCCGCGCGGGCCACGGACGTGTTCGTGCTGTCCGGCGGACAGGACGTGTTCGAGCCGACGCTCACCTTCCACGGGTTCCGCTACGTCGAGGTGACGGGCTGGCCCGGCGAGGTGCGCGCGGAAGACCTCGAGGCCGTCGTCGTGCACTCGGAGATGCGCCGCACCGGGTCCTTCGAGTGCTCGGAGCCGCTCGTGAACCAGCTCGTGCACAACTCGGTGTGGGGGCAGAAGGGCAACTTCCTCAGCGTCCCGACCGACTGCCCGCAGCGGGATGAGCGCCTCGGCTGGACGGGTGACATCGCCGCATACGCCGCATCGGCCTCGTTCCAGTTCGACACCTCGGACTTCCTGCACGACTGGTTGGAGGATCTGCATGCCGAGACGCGCAACTCGGCGGCCGGCATCGTGCCGATCGTCGTGCCCGACGTGCTGAAGTACGCGCACTTCCCCGAGGACTTCGCGTTCCCCGAGCTGGGCGCCACGGCGATCTGGGGGGACGCGGCGGTGTGGGTGCCGGAGGCGCTGTGGCGCGCCTACGGCGACCGGGAGAGGCTCGCCGCGCATTACCCGGCGATGGTGCTGCATCTCGAGTCCGTCGAGAAGGCGCTCTCGCCGACCGGACTCTGGGACCAGGGCTTCCAGTTCGGCGACTGGCTCGACCCGGATGCTCCGCCGGAGAACCCGGCCGCCGCGAAGGCGGATCCGCACGTCGTCGCGACCGCGTGCCTGTACCGGAGCGCCGTGTTCGCCGCGGAGGCCGCGGGAATACTCGGTCTCGCGGAGGAGGAGGGGCGCTGGCGCGCGCTGGCGGACCGGACGCGCGCAGCCTTCCAGGAGCACTACGTCGAGGACGGCATCGTGCGCTCGGATTGCGTCACGGTCTACGCGCTGGCCATCTGCTTCGGGCTGCTGGACGACGAGGACCGCGGGAAGGCGGCCGATCGCCTGGCCGGTCTCGTGCAGGCCGGCGACTACCGCGTCACGACGGGGTTCGCCGGAACGCCGTTCGTCACCTGGGCGCTCTCCGAGACCGGTCATGTGGAGGACGCGTACCGGCTGCTCCTGGAGACCGAGAACCCGTCGTGGCTCTACCCGGTGACGATGGGGGCGACGACGGTGTGGGAGCGCTGGGACTCGATGCTCCCGGATGGGACCATCAACCCCGGCGAGATGACGAGCTTCAACCACTACGCGCTCGGAGCCGTGGCCGACTGGATCCACCAGGTTGTGGGTGGGATCCGTCCGGCCGAGC
>NZ_NCKN01000004.1 GCF_002257455.1 Microbacterium sp. 13-71-7 | reverse complement strand
TTTGGCCCGGCAGCACGCGGCCCGGGTGGCCAGGGTGGCGTCGGATGTGCGGCTGGCGCAGGATGCGGCGGGGTCGTTGAACCTCACGGGCGGGGCGTTCGGAGTGATGTGCTCGTTCCTGGTGCCCCCGGCGGTCGCGGTGTCGCAGGTCGCCGTGGGCACGATCAGTTCGGTGTCGGCGCTGCTAGGGCGTGCGGAGACGGAATTCCTCGGGATGGTGAGTGATTTCGAGGCGATGGAGCACGACTTCTCCACCCGGTACAAGCAGCTGCACGGTCAGGTGGACGGGGTGTCGCGGTGACGCCGCCGAATCCGCTGGTGGCGGGTCCGGTGAACACGACGAGTCCGCTGCAGGGGACGTTCCTGCTCGAGGACGGTGAGGCGCTGGTCTCGGCGATCAAGTCGGGGGACTGGGTTGCGGGCGGGTTCGCGGCGTTCAGTGCCGTGATGGACACGGTCGCGGCGGTGTCGGATCCGTTGGGGTCGTTGATCGCGGCGGGTCTGGGCTGGCTGATGGAGCACCTGCAGCCGCTGAAGGGCTGGTTGAACGATCTGACGGGCGATTCAGGGGCTGTTGCGGGGTTCGCGCAGACCTGGACGAACGTGGGCACCCAGTTGCGTCGGTCGGCGGGGGATCTGGCGACTGTGCTGGGCGACCTGGACGCCGCTGATGGTGCGGCGGTGCAGGCCTATCTGGCGTTCCAGCGGGACGTGGTGGCGCATCTGAAGGGCGCGGCGTCGTGGGCGGATGGTCTGGCGACGGGCATGCAGATGGCGTCGACGATCGTGCAGGTCGTTCACGACATGGTGCGGGATGCGTTGGCGCAGCTGGTGGGGTCGCTGATCTCGTACGCGGCGGAGCTGGTGTTCAGTCTCGGGCTGGCGACGCCGCTGGTGATCGAGCAGGCGACGACGCGGGTGGCGGCGGTGGCGACGAAGTTCTCGAAGCGGATCCCGGACATGGTCGCGGCGATCCGCAAGCTGGGTGATCTGGTCGAGAAGCTGAAGGCGCTGTTCACGCGGTTCGGTGAGACGGCGGACAACGCACTCAAAGGCGGCAAAGGCGCGGTGGAACCACCGCGAGTGCTCACGAGCGCAGATTTCCAGTACATGGCGGACGGTGGATATCACAGCTCGCTCTTCGGCGAACCCGTGCTTCATTTTTACGACTCCGCAGACGCGAAACTCGGCGCGGAGGGGCGCGACGTCTGGGCGATGCCTACAGGGGATGCGGCTCAGATCCATACCTCCGCGGATGCCGCCCGTCAGACGGGTATGGCGCCGATGATGCTGGACGCACATGTCAACGGGGGAGACATCTATTCTGTGCATTTCCCCGTCGATCCGGCGACGCTCCGTCGCCCGACCGTCGCGGACTCCGGGGGGTGGGAGCACTTCTATCCCGATCCGACGAACCCGAGCCCCACATACGGCCACACCGCGGTCAATACCGGTACGGGGGCGTTCCTGGTCAACCCGACCAGGGAGACCCTCGTCACCGGCGGAGGGCCAATGCCACCAGGTTCGGTCCTCACTAGGTTGGAGAATGGTTCCTGGATAGTGGTGAGGCGGTACTGAATCATGAATGAACTGGGCTGCACCCATTGCAGAGAAGGCGTCTACGTCGCGAGACAGCCGCGTTTCGTTGTCGCTTCGAGCCCTGCCGATCTGCTGTATCGATGCGACTTCTGTCGGACGTGGTGGATCGGTGACGGTAGGTCGCTGCACCCTGTCAGTGATGAAGAAGCGCGTCGCCGCTTCCCTGAGGAGGTCTTCTGATGAGTGATGCACCCGTCGTCGAAATTGCGATAACTCGCGCGCGACAACGGCAGTTGACGATGCAGACCGTGTTGTGGACGATGGCGGCATCGACGCTCTTCGTTCCGAGCGCGGAAGAGCCAGGTGAAAGCTTCGCAAACTTCCGTCCAGTCTATTTCCCCAAGGGGGGAATAGAGATGCTGGCGGTGTACTCGACTCCTGCAGCCGCGGGCGCCGTCTCGCAGCTCGCACCGTGGATGGTCACACTGACGGGGTCGCAAATCGTGCGCATGATGCCCCGGGACAAGGGTCTGGTGCTTAACCCCGGGTCGACGGAGGGGTTCGATATCGAACCGGAAGGTTTGAAAGTGTTGCGCGAGGAGATCTCGGTTCACACTTCGTGATGGACGAATGTCGGGCACCGAATGGCGGTTGTCGTCGTCGACACTCTCGAGCCCGTCGATCCGGCGACGGTCGTCACCCTGAGTGAACGGCGGAGCTGCGAGGGCTCGCGGTGAGGCGTTAGTTCAACGGACTAGTGAAGGAGGTCTTGCTTGGATCGTGAGAGCCTGACCATAAGCGCGGCGGCAGAGCGGCTTGCCGCACATCCGATGACTACGGCCAACTGGTTTGGCCCCACTGGAAGACCCGAGTCCTCCGCGTGGATCATTGAACACGGGCCTGGCTGGCGCGTGTGGGAGACCGATGAGAAGGGCGTGGTCGTGGACTATACGGTCATGCGGACCGAATCGGAGTCTGAAGCACTCGAGGAGTTTCTGGCGCGAGCAGACCATCACCGCCGCGCAGCTCTCTCTGCGGCCGCGTTGGAAGAGCTCGGAAACTACTTCGCCTATCTCGTTCGGTAGTTCGCGTGATGCGAGTTGGAGACGTGACGACCCATTTCGGTGCGAAGGCAATCGCGGCGAGCAACCATCGGGGACGCGCTTTTCAGATCGCGCCATTCCGCCGGATCGCCTGAGTCTTTCGTTCTCGACGACCGGATACACCGTGCTCAAACCTTTGCCGGCCGATGTCGTGAAAGGGCCGATCGCGTCGGCGTTCGAGCAAGGCGGCGGGGGCGTCCAGTACTTCTTCCCGAAGGGGATCCAGTGGTACATCCGAAACGGATATCTAGGATGATTTCAGCATGAACTACGACGAACTGCGCCGGCGTCTTTTGGCCTTGCCGGGTGCGACGGAGCAGTGGGTGACGTACACACTCTCGTTCTCGGACGGGGGGCCCGCGGTGCCGACGAGTTACGCGCTCGTGCGGCGCTCGGACGGGCGGTTCACGGTGTTCCGTGGCGATGAGCGCGGCGGTGTGGGCCAGGCGACGGCGGAGGACGGCGAGACACAGCTGGAGTTCGCAACGGAGGCTCAGGCGTGCGAGTGGATCTGGAACGAGATCCTGTGGTGGCGCGAGTTCGAAGCACGACGCGCGAACCGAGATCAGTCACAGCCGATGGCGGGGGCTTCGCAGGAGATCCAGGTGGCACGGGACGGCGTCGTGCACGATGCGTCGGTGGCGTGGCGCTACGAGCACGGCGCGTGGGCGGTGCGAGTCGCCTCCGGGGCGTTCGAGCCGGTCGAGGTCCGGGCGGACGATGCGTTCGAGGCGCTGTGCGCCATCCGGGATGTTCTCGAGCCCGGGGGGTGGCGGATCGGTGTCGCGGGTGCGCAGGCGGATGTGTGGCCGAGCGGCATGTCTCGGGATCAGGGCGGCGGTGTGGTTGCGTATCGGATGACGGTGGAGGGGGCGGCGGGAGTCGTGGACACCTTTGCGTCCGTGGATCCGGCGACGGTCGTCACGCTGAGCGAACAGCGGGCCGGGATCGATCGGCTGAGCGGCGAGGGCTCGCGGTGAGGCGTTAGTTCAACGGATATGTCGCGGGGACGAGCGCGGTGGCGTCGCTCGTGCCACCGTGGAGGACGGGGAGACGCCGCCGGCGTTCTCCGGAGAGTCCGAGGCATGCGAGTGGATCTGGACGAGATCAGCGGTGGTACGCCTTCGAGGCGCGGCACCCGCAGCGCGGCGGCTGACCGTCCCGGTCGGGGCCACGCCTCGGCATACGCATTTCCCACCTGGCCCCGCGATGATGAGACCATGACCTTCGACGATGCTTTCCGCGCTTATGCGGCCGAGCGATTGACGGGGCTGATGTGGTTCCCGTCCGGGGAGACGTTCGTCGCCGGGCGGACAATCCTCCAGATGCGGGACCGCCACTTCGAGGTCTTCGACAGCGATGAGCGCGGGGTGGAACTGCACGGGTCGTCCGTCCTGTTCGCCGAGGAGTCCTTGGCTCTCGCTAGCGCGATCGCGCGACGCCGGATGGCGGCTCCACACGGGGCGACGTTCCGGCAGACGGAGCAGTTCCTCGACGCGTCTTCGGCGCGGGCTCTTCCGACCTCCGGCGTCCGGGAGGTCCTGGAGGCGCCGGTGCTCGTGCCGAGCGTCGAGGGCGGGCTCTTCGAGCCGGTGGTGAGCGACGGCGTCGCAGTGGTGGCGACGGGGTGGCAGGGTCTTGAAGAAGCGGGTCTCGCGTCCGCTCCGCGCACGGTCCTGCCGCTTGGCGCGCTGCTGCTGATTCCGACGGTTTCGTCGATCGTCGTGCACACCCGCCACGACCGGATTGAGATGGGCTCCCCACTCGTCATGGCACTGCGGGCGCAGCTTTCCGCGCAGGGCGGTCTCTTCGCAACGGGCCCGGCGTATGTCGGCGGTGACGGATCCGTGAGCGACCGGGTCGCGGCGATGCGCGACATCACGGACGGTGCGGACCTGGATTGGTTCCCTGCACCCGCCGTCGCGCTGAGGACGGATCGGGCCGGCATCGCACGGCGGGGTGACGAGTGGTCGGTGTGGGCGGCGAACAGGCCCGGTAGCGGCGGAACACCGGAGACATACAGAAGCGAGCGTGAGGCACTTGCCCGGCTGCTGCAACTGATGAAGATGGCTGAAGGCGATGGGGCACGGCGATGAAGGGTTTCCGATCGGATGAGGTCGGGCGAGCGGGTGATGTGGAGTCGCTCCTCGGATGCGCTGCCCCCGGTCGAGATCCGGCAGCGCCGGCGATTCGTCGACGCGTGAGGAGATTCTCGTGACCGAGGAACGGATCGACGCCGCGCTTGCAGAGCTGTGGCACGGGGTGCAGACGGAGTTCGAGAGGATCAATCCCGGCCAGAGCGTCGCGAAGATCATGCACGAGCGCAGCCTCGAGGGCGCGCGCGCCGCGTTCGTGACCCGCGTCGGGGCTTCCTTGCAGACGATCGGGCGCGAGTGGAGGGTGCTGGGCGATACCGCGGTGATCGATGGAGGTCCCGAGGTGAGATTCGGCCCCTCGTGGCTTCGGATCCTGTCGTCGGGGCGCGTCGTGTTCGCCGGGTGGCAGCGCATGGATTGGGCCGCACTCGTACTCGCCTGCATCGGAGAGTCGGAGTGGGGTGAGGCATGGTGGGACGAGATTCGACGGTCCCGGCCCGCGCGGCATCGGCCCATCGCGCCACTTGACGCGAGCGATCCGTTGGGTGAGTTCGCGCCCGTCGTCGAGGCTTCAGGAGGGTGTCGATGGGTTGTCTACGGTGGGGATTCCACCGTGCTGTGCTGGGCGATGACCGAAGGTCTCGCCGAACGTGCGGCCTCCGCGCTGGAGCTCGGTTCAGCCTCTCTGGGTGTGCTTCTGGATGTGTGGCCAGAAGTGCCGCCGCAGGTCGCGGACGGGAGCCGTCCCCCGGCGCTGTGGCGCTTCCCCGCGCCGCGAGTCGGTATCGAGACAGCGTGGTGGCTGTTGCCGACGACGCCCTTCTCCGGTCTGTTCTGGCGCGGCGGCCTCTCGTTGCCGCGCGCGAACACCTTCCCGCGGCTCCGTGCGGTCTCTACGGACGCCCGGATCGCGACCGAGAACTTCTCGGTGCCATACGCGTCGGCCTTCATCACTGCGACGGCTCGCGACGTTCGCTATCGTTCGGCGTTCCCGGACAACCAGGAGTTCGCCCTCTTCCCGGATGCGAAGTTCGTGCAGATCGGCGAGATCACCGATGGCGGATCCGTCCACGTCTCGATCTTCGCCGATGAATCAGAACCCGGCCGACCGCCTCTGGAGGAGCGGGACGTCGTCGACCACCTGCGCGCCGCCACTGCGGCATCCCCTGCCAGGATCACGAAACCGCGATGGTTCATCGATGACTGACGCGCGGAAGTCTTGGCGGTCGACCACGGGTTCGACGGATCTGACAGCGAGGTCCATTGATGGATCGTGAGAATCTGACGATCGCAGCGGTGGCCGCGTATCTCGCGGCGCATCCGATGACGACGGCGAATTGGTTCGGACCGACGGGACGGCCCGAGTCATCGACGTGGATCGCTGAGGACGGGTCCGGGTGGCGTGTGTGGGACACGGACGAGAAGGGCGTCGAGATGGACTTCATGACGCTGCGGACGGACTCGGAGGCTGAGGCGCTCCGTGAGTTTCTGGCGAGGGCGGAGCGCTATCGCCGATTGAAGGGGACGACGGTCCGGAGGCCTGAGTTCGATGGGCCGGGCGGGACGGCATGAGTGCGATGAAGTTCTGGGTGAACCGGGCGACCGCGCTTGAGGAGGAGGGCCTGTGACATCGACCTATGAGGATGCGCTCATCAGCGCTCTCGACGTCTTGAGCGCCGCGCAGTCAACGGGATCCCTTCCGGCGGAGTTGTGCTCGTCCTTCCGCCATCAACTCGACGTCGAGCTGGCAGCCGTGCGATCGGGTCGGGTGATGCCGCGATCTCTCGCGGTCTCGTTGACTCACCAACTGGTCGACTCAGGACACCATGACGAAGCGTTCTCCCACGCTCTGGAGATCCTGCACGAGGCCGAGGAGAGCCAGGCGGACGTCATGACTCTCTTGCCTCGCGCCACGGTGCGCCAGCTGCGCGAGAATCGCATCGACACGTTGGCACGCGCGGGGTCCGTTCTGGGTCGTTTCGGGGTGCTCGTTCCCGCTGTGAACGTGCAGGGCGAGACGAGGCTGGGCACGATCAGCTTCAGCGGACGACGGATGGTTCCGGCATTCTCCTCACGGGATCTCTTCGACGAGTGGGCGCAGGCAGCGGAAGTTGCCGAGGTTGTTGCGTCGCTCGTACCCGCGGCGGGGCTGGGCGAGCTGGCTCCGGGCATCGACATCGTGCTCAACCCGTTTGGCGAGGGTGCGATTCTCACGAATGAACGGCGCACGGTCGATCCCGGTGAGCAAATGCCTCGCCAGGCTAGGACACCTCTGCGCTGACTTCAGAAGGCAAGAAAGACACGATGCGAACGAGAGGGGCGTGCAATGAAGGTTCACGATGACTTCTTCTCGCACGAGGACCGGTACTCGCTGGGGCGGGTCGAAGACACTGGTCAGCGCTTCATGTCGATCCCGGTAAGCAACGGTCTGGTCGACTATGAGGAGTTCTACGCTTTGTCCCGTGTCGAGTACGAGGGCCTGCTCGCCGATCCGAAAGAGGCAGCGCGCTTTGCCGAGCAGTGTCGTCGGCGCGAGCAGGATGAGCGCCTGATCCAGAAACCAGGCTGGAATCGCGGGACGCCAGTCTGACCGGCGGAAGCAGTTCGCGGCCGGCGTCGCGAGGGCTCCCGCGGAAGGTCAGCGGCCGGCGTCGGCGAGGTGGCGTGCGTCGTGGCTGAGCACCTTCACCATCACACCGTGACGGCGCAGCGCGGCGACCGTCCGCGTCTCTTCGTCGATGTCGCGCCCTAGGGCATGGATGTTGGCGACCACAAGCACATCACCCGGGCGAAGCGTGTCGATGAGGCGGCCGATGCGATCGGTCCAGCTCTCCAGGATGTCGGGCGCGGGATGGCGGAAGCCCTCGATCGGCACGCCGAACCGGGTGAGGTCGTCGCGCTGCTGCACGACCGAGGGCATGCCCTCGCGGGCGACGACGAGGCCGACGAGGCGGGATCCGTCGGGCTTGGCCGACCACCAGTTCCGGTTCTGCTGCAGCTCGGTGAAGCACTTGGGGCACTCCGCGGCCGCGTGCGGAAGATGCAGAGGACTGGTGAGGGCGGCGTCGAGCGGTGCACCCGTGGTGCCGTCCGCATCGCCGTGCGCGTGCGTGGTCGCTTCCATGTCATCCGCCTCCGCCTCTATTGTGCCTTCTCCCACGGACATCGGCGTCCCGAGAGAGGCGGATGGAGCCGCGCCATCACCGGGCGGAGTACGCTCGCACTGTCCCACCCCCGGAGCCCTGAGGAGCGCCATGCCCGTCGTCGCCGCCTATGCCGCACCGAGCGAGGGTGCGCCCCTCGTCCCGATCACGATCGAGCGCCGCGAGCCCGGCCCGCTCGATGTCGTGATCGACATCGCCTTCGCGGGCATCTGCCACTCCGACATCCACACGGTCCAGGGCGACTGGGGCCCGCAGCACTATCCGCTCGCCCCTGGCCACGAGATCGCCGGGACGGTCTCCGCCGTGGGATCCGATGTCACGCGCTTCGCCGTCGGCGACCGGGTGGGCGTCGGCTGCCTGGTGAACTCCTGCGGCGAGTGCGACGCGTGTCTGCGCGGCGAGGAGCAGTACTGCAGGGTCGGGGCGATCGGCACCTACGGCGCGACCGACCGCGACGGCACGATCACCCAGGGCGGCTACTCGCGCCAGGTCGTCGTCACCGAGGCGTTCGTGCTGCGGATCCCCGACGCGATCCCGCTCGATCGCGCCGCGCCGCTGCTCTGCGCCGGCATCACGACCTACTCGCCCCTGCGGCACTGGAACGTCGGCCCTGGCACGCGCGTCGCCGTCGTCGGCCTGGGCGGCCTCGGACACATGGCCGTGCAGATCGCGCACGCCCTGGGCGCCGAGGTCACCGTGCTCTCGCAGTCGCTGCGCAAGAAGGACGAGGGGATCCGGCTCGGCGCCGACCACTACCTCGCCACGTCGGATCCGGAGACGTTCTCCGCGAACAAGCGCTCCTTCGACCTGATCCTGAACACCGTCAGTGCCCCGCTGCCGCTGGACGCGTACCTGAACCTGCTCGACACGAACGGCACCATGGTCAGCGTCGGCGCGCCGCCGGAGCCCATGTCGTTCCGCGCGGGCCTGCTGCTGGGCGGTCGCCGCTCGCTCGCCGGGTCGTCGATCGGCGGGATCGAGGAGACCCAGGAGATGCTCGACTTCTGCGCCGAGCACGGCATCGCCGCCGAGATCGAGCTCATCGACGCGATCGGCATCAACGCCGCCTACGCGCGCGTGCTCGCGAGCGACGTGAAGTTCCGCTTCGTGATCGACGCCGCGACGATCTGACGCTCGCGCGTTCGCTTGGGGACAGGTTGTGGTCGGTTCCTGAGCGAGCGCGGCGTGCCTCCGGTTCCTGAGCGAGCGCGGCGTGCCTCCGGTTCCTGAGCGAGCGCGGCGTGCCTCCGGTTCCTGAGCGAGCGCAGCGAGACGAAGGACGCCTGTGGATAACCGAGGCGAGTGCGGCGGTCAATTCAGTACCGTGCGACTATGCCGCACGTCTACATCCTCCGTTGCGTCGACGACAGTTTCTACACGGGCAGCACCACGGATCTTGCCTGGAGGTTGGAACAGCATCAGGCAGGTTTCGGCGGCGACTATACGCGTCGCCGGCTTCCCGTGGAGCTCGCCTGGACCGCGGAGTTCGAGCGCATCGACGAGGCGTTCGCGTGGGAGCGCAGGATCCATCGCTGGAATCGGGCCAAGAAGCTTGCGCTGATCGAGGGGCGATACGACGACCTGCAAGGTTGGAGCAGGCGTTCGCGCGGACGCTGATCTCGTATTCACCGTCGCCCTTCGTCTCGTCGCTTCGCTCCTCGCTCAGGGACCGTGCGCTCCTCGGTTCCTGAGCGAGCGCGGCGAGACGAAGGACGCCCCTGCGCGATTCGTCTCGTGGTTGCCGAGCGCCCTTCGTCTCGTCGCTTCGCTCCTCGCTCAGGGACCGGGTATGTCCGGACGCCCGCGTCAGATCAGCCCGAGCGCCCGGACGGCGTCGCGCTCCTCGACGAGCTCGGCGACCGAGCGGTCGATGAGTTCGCGCGCCCAGGCATCGGGATCCAGCCCCTCGACGATCCGCCACTCGCCGTCGACGGCGCGCACCGGGAACGAGCTGATCAGACCCTCCGGCACGCCGTACTCGCCGTGCGAGACGACCGCGGCGCTGGTGCGGCGCTCGCCGGTGCCGAGCGCCCAGTCGCGCACGTGGTCGATCGCCGCGCTCGCCGCGGACGCCACGGAGGAGGATCCGCGGACCTGGATGATCTCGGCGCCGCGCTTGGCGACCCGCGGGATGAACGTGCTCTCGAGCCATGCGCGCACATCGCCGGTCTGCTCGGCGAGTGCTTCCGGCACGGGACGGCCGGCCACCGTCGCGTAGGCGACATCGGGGAACTGCGTCGCGGAGTGGTTGCCCCAGATCGTCACGCCGGCGATGTCGGCCACCGGAGCGTCGAGCGCCGCCGAGAGCTGACCGCGGGCGCGGTTCTCGTCGAGCCGGGTGAGCGCGCTGAACCGCTCCGCGGGGACGCCGTCGGCGGAGGCCGCGGCGATGAGCGCGTTCGTGTTCGCGGGATTGCCGACCACCGTCACGCGCACGCCCGCGGCGGCGTGCGCCGCGATCGCGGATCCCTGGGGGCCGAAGATCGAGCCGTTCGCGGCGAGCAGGTCGCCGCGCTCCATACCGGGGCCGCGTGGGCGCGCACCGACGAGCAGCGCGTGGTCGGCGCCGTCGAAGCCCACGGCCGGGTCGTCGGTCACCTCCACGTGCTCGAGCAGCCCGAAGGCGCCGTCCTGAAGTTCGAGGGCAGCGCCCTCCGCGGCGGCGATCCCGGCCGGGATCTCCAGCAGCCGCAGCCGCACCCTCTCGTCGGGGCCGAGCATGTCGCCTGCTGCGATCCGGAACAGCAGCGCGTAGCCGATCTGCCCGCCCGCACCCGTCAGTGTCACCGTGGTGGTCACTTCGGCTCCCTTCGGTCGCTGGCGCGACGCACAGTGTGAGCCTATGCCTCCCCATCGGCGCGCGGACCGTGGAAAACTGTGCTCATGACGTTCAATCCGGATGCCGATGTCTCCGACAACAAGGTCCAGCGGCGTGGCGGCGGGCGAACCGCCGCGATCGCCGGCGGTGGTGTGGTGGGACTCGGCGCGGTCGTGGTGCTGCTGATCAGCGCCTTCACCGGCGTCGACCTCTCCGGTCTCCTCGGCGGGGGGACCGGCACACAGGGACAGCCGCAGGCGACGGCCTCTTCAGAGGGCTACGTGAAGAACTGCAACACCGGGGCCGATGCGAACAAAGACGTCGACTGCCGCGTCGCCTCGACCAAGCTCGCGCTGAACCAGTACTGGACCAAGAACGTGAAGGGTTACGTCGAGCCGGGGCAGGTCAGCGTCGACGTCGCGACCGCGACGCCGTGCGGGACCGCGTCGAACGACGTCGGCCCGTTCTACTGCCCTTCGGACCAGACCGTCTACATCGATCCGACGTTCTTCCAGGTGCTCAAGCAGCAGTTCGGCGCGGAGGCGGGCGACCTGGCGCAGGTCTACGTCGTGGCGCACGAGTACGGGCACCACATCCAGAACATCACCGGCACGATGTCGAAGTACCCGAACAACGGCACGGGTCCCACCAGCAACGGCGTGCGCACCGAGCTGCAGGCCGACTGCTACGCCGGCGCCTTCATCGCGGATCTGACGGATCAGAAGGACAAGAACGGCGTCGCCTACTTCAAGAAGCCGACCGAGGCGCAGATCACCGACGCGTTGAACGCCGCGGCCGCGGTGGGCGACGACCACATCCAGCAGCAGTCCGCGGGCTACACGAACCCGGAGAGCTGGACCCACGGATCCAGCAAGCAGCGCGACTTCTGGTTCGCGAACGGCTACAAGAACGGCCTCGGCCAGTGCGACACATTCTCGGTGGCAACGCCGTAGGACCCCGGGGCCGTTGAGCGAGCGCAGCGAGACGAAACTTGGCGCTCTCGCGAGGTTACTGCGTTTCGTCTCGGTCGCGCTGCGCGCTACGCCCGCATCGCCTGGACGAGCGTGCGCACCAGCGCGAGAACGCCGCCCTGGGCGCGGAACCGGGTCAGGCCCTCGCTGACCTCGGCGGCCGTGCGCGACGAGGCGAACCACGGCGGCTTCGGCAGGATCGTGAACCGTCCCCCGTCGCGCACGATCGACGCCGACCGAGGGAACGGCCGGAACGGTCCGCGCACCACCGAGCGCTCGACATCGGCCAGCAGCAGCGCGTTGTGCACGACGCCGAGCCCGCTGCCCACGTCGGCGAGCGTGTTGCCGGGGAACGCGCCCCAGGTCACGGTGGGGGTGATGAATCCGAACGCGGTCCAGGTGTTGATCGCGATGGATCCGTAGTGCAGCGCGGTGATCGCCCTCTCGAAGCCCGCGCCGAGCGAGGCCTCCGTGGCCGGGTCGATCAGCACGTTCGCGCCGAGCGTTCCCTGCAGCTTCTCGTTCGCGTGCGCGACGGCGGCATCCAGGAATGCCTGGCCGGTGCCGGGAAGCTGCTCGACGCCCAGCACGGGGGCGAAGTACTCGGTCTGCTCCAGCGCGGTCGGGTCGTCGCCGTCGCCGATCTCGACGAGCAGCCGGTCCGCCAGCACCAGTGCGTCGGGATAGGCCTCGGCCGCCTGCGCCATCCGCTCGTCGGAGCGGGGGTACCAGATGGGGCGCTCCGGGGCGAGCGCATAGGCGCGACGCAGCTCGATCAGGAACTGGTCCCGCTGCGCCCAGTCGCGGGACAGGAGCACGACCTGGCCGGCGATGCAGTTGTGCCCGCCGTTCTGCAGGCGCATGGTGGCGACGTGCTCCGCCTGGAAGCGCAGATCCTCGTCGCTCCAGTGGCCCGGCACGACGATGATCGGCGAGACGCCGCCGAGCTCGGCCGTGATCGGCTTCTTCAGCTGCGGCCGGTACTCGCGCTTGCGGCGCTTGGCCTGGGGTCCCGTGCCCCACACGATCGCGTCGAAGGTCGGGGCGGATCCGGTGATGTGCACGTGCGCGAAGGCGTCGTGCGCGGTGAGGTAGGCGCCGACGTCGCCTGCGCCGCGGACGATCCGCAGGAAGCCGGGGGCGATGAGCGGCGCGAGGGCCTTCTCGTAGACCGGCACGAGCGCGTCCTGGGTCGGGTTGACCTTGAGCAGCACCACCCTGTCGTGCGCGAGCAGTTCGTAGAGCACGTCGAGCACAGGGATCGAGGTGATGTTGCCGGCGCCGAGGACGAGGCCGATACCCCCGTCGCCGGCGGCGGGGGAGCGCTGCGCGAGGCCCGCGCGGGCCCTGGCATCGCCGGGCGTGACGCCAGGCGTGAGCCACACCTCGCCCGTGAAGCCGGAGAGCAGCAGCTTGTCGATGCCCTCGAGCGGGAACGTGTGCACGCGGGTCTGCCCGCTCGCCGTGCGGTCCACCGTGAGGCCGTCGAGCGGATTCCGGCCGTGCGCGATGCGGTCGAGCGTCTCGATGTAGGCGTCCAGCGCGCCGAGCGTCGCATAGGGGCCGCTCAGCCATTCCTCGCCGCGGAGCGGGTGGTCATCGCTCAGCTGCTTCGAGCGCACCGCGGCGCGCGCCCATGCCCGCGCGTTCGCGGCGACGGTCCGCCGCACCCCGCGCAGCAGCGTCACGCGCTGGCCGACCGTGAGAGACGACCAGGCCGCGGATCCCTTCTGCAGTTCTGCGATCGCGCTCTCGATCGGTGCGCGGACGTCGTCGGCGAGGGTGTCTGGCATCGGGATCTCCTTCGGCGCGGTCATTCTTCAGCGTACGCGCTCGGCGTGGAACCGAGTCTCAGTGATCGGCGCCGTCGATGTCGCCGCGGCGCAGCCGGTAACGGGCTAGCGTCGTGAGGCTCAACAGCATGAGCACGGCCGGCACGACGCTGAAGATCAGCACGATCCCGGTCACGGCGCTGCCCGGCTGCACGACCGCGCTCGCGTCGCCCGCCGTCCGCGAGAGGTAGCCCGTGGCAGCCAGCACCACCGCGACGATCGTGGTGCCCAGCGCGAAGCCCACGGTCTCGGACGCCGTCCACATGCCGGTGAAGGTGCCGGCGTTGCCCGGTCCGCTGTCCCGTTCGTCGTGCGAGATGACGTCCGGCAGCATCGCCATCGGCAGCGCCTGCATGCCCGCATAGGCGATCCCGGCGATCGCGACGGAGCCGTAGATCCAGGATCCGGGCATCCACAGCGCCAGCACGATCGAGGCGGACGCGATCATGAAGATCGTCGAGGCGATCCGGAAGGCGCGCTCCTTGCCGATCCGGCGCGACAGCCGCTCCCACAGGGGGGTCGCGATCACGGCCGGGGCGACCAGCGCGACGAACAGCAGCGTGACCGCGCTCTCGGAGCGCAGGACCCAGGTCGCGACGTACTGTGCGCCCGCGAGCATCGTGCCGGTGGCGAGCGCCTGCAGCAGATACGTGCCGAGCAGCGCGCGGAACGGCTGCGACCGGCGCACGGCGGCGAAGCCCGCGGCGTACTGCGCGCGGATCCCGACGTGCTCGACGGATGCCGGGGAGGCCACGGCGTCGTCCGCCGTGCGCGCGGCGATGAGCATCCCCACGCCGATCACGACGCCCGCGACCACGCCCATCACGAGGTAGCCGAGGACCGGGTCCCCGGTGATGCGACGCAGCTCGGGCCCTCCGCCGCCGAAAAGCAGGATCGTGACGGTGAGGGCGATCACCCGCCAACTGAGCAGCCTGGTCCGTTCGTCGTAGCTCGAGGTCAGCTCTGCCGGCAGCGCGATGTAGGGCACCTGGAACAGGCTGAACGAGGTGGCCGTGGCGAGGAACGCCAGCAGCACGCAGATCACGCCCGCGACCGGGCCGAAGGCCGGCGGCACCGCGAAGGTGAGCGCGAAGAACACGGGCAGCGTGAATGCCCCGATGAGCATGAAGCGCTTCCGGCTGCCCGTGCGGATGAGGCTGCGATCCGACCAGGCGCCGATCACCGGGTCGATCACGACGTCCCACACCTTCGCGAGGGTCACGATCGTTCCGGCGAGGATCGCGGCGACGCCGAGGTTGTCGGTGAGGAAGTACGCGAGCACCAGGCCGGGCAGCGTGGCGAAGCCCCCGGTGCCGAGGGATCCCGTCGCGTAACGGGCGACCGTGCGGGCGGGAAGGCGCGTGGGGGCTCGTTCAGCGCGAGCGGCGGTGCTCATGCGCGCCAGTGTATCGGCGCGCCCGGATCCGACCGGCCGCGCCCCCGGGGTCAGATCAGGGAGAGCTCGCGCAGCTTGGCCTCGACGTCGGCGTTGGAGGGCTCGACGTGGTGCGAGGAGTCGGGGTAGACCACCACGGGGATGTTCGTGCGGCCGGAGATCTCCTTGGCGACGTCGGCGGCGGCGGGATCCTCGACCAGGTCGACGTAGGTGTAGGCGATGCCGAGCCCGTCGAGCTGCTTCTTGGTGCGGATGCAGTCCCGGCACCAGTCGGCGCCGAACATGGTGATCGTGTCAGAGGAGGGGGTGGTCATGACTCCAGGGTACGGCGGATCCGAGGGGGTGGGATCGGCGAGAACGCAAGGCTCTTGCCCGGTGTTCACCGCCCGTTAGCCTGGATGGGACAGGGTGTCTGACGGGAAACGCGCAGGTTTCGCATGGTTTCGCGTGGGACCATGTCGAGTCACGCGAACGGAGGAGGGGGCATGGAAGGCATGTCGGCGGGGGAGAGGATCCCCGGTGCCACGGTCATCATTCCGACCTTCAACGAACGCGACAACATCGCTGCGTTGATCTCGCGCGTCTCCGCCGCGCTGAGCGATCGCGACGGCGAGATCCTCTTCGTGGACGACAGCACGGACGACACCCCGGGGGTGATCCGCACGCTCGCCGCCTCCGCGCCGATGCCCGTGCGCCTCCTGCACCGCGACAAACCCGAGGGCGGACTCGGCGGCGCCGTCGTCGAGGGCATCCGGTCTGCGGCCTACGACGTCTGCATCGTGATGGACGGTGACCTGCAGCATCCGCCGGAGCTGCTCCCCGACATGATCGACCGCTACGAGGACGGCGATGCCGACGTCGTGGTCGCATCGCGCTACATCGGCGGCGGCGACAACGGCGGTCTGGCCGGCGCCATGCGGGTCGGCGTCTCACGGGGCGCGACGCTCCTCACCAAGGCGATGTTCCCGATCCGGCTCTCCGGAGCCTCGGATCCCATGACCGGCTACTTCCTGGTCGACCGGACCCGCGTGGATCCGGACGCCCTCCGGCCCAACGGCTTCAAGATCCTGCTGGAGATCCTGGTGCGCTCCGACGTGCGCATCGCCGAGGTCCCGATGGAGTTCGGCGAGCGTCTGCACGGGCAGTCCAAGGCATCGTTCGTGCAGGGCATGCAGTTCCTCAAGCACCTCGCCCGGCTGCGGTTCGGCAAGATGTCGCTGTTCGCGATCATCGGCGCCGTCGGAGCGCTCGCGAACCTCGTCATCATGTGGGCGCTCACGCACCTCGGCATGGAGTACGTCTGGGCGGCCATCATCGCCGCCGAGGTGACGATCGTCGGCAACTTCATCCTGCAGGAGCGCTACGTCTTCAACGACATGCGCGGTGATGCCTCGGCGCTCGCCGTGCGCTTCGCGCAGTCGTTCACGTTCAACAACGTCGAGGCGGCGCTGCGGATCCCGATCCTCGCGCTCATGGTCGAGAGCTGGCACATCTCGAGCATCCTGGCAGCGGCGATCTCGCTGGTCGCGGCGTTCTTCGTCCGCTTCCTGTTCCACTCCCTCGTCGTCTACGCACCGCGCCGGTCCGTGCGCCAGGTGCGCAAGGCGGAGGAGCGCCGCGTGCGGCTCGAAGCGGAGACCGCGGCTGCGGAGTGACCGCCGCCACCGCGGAGTGACGCCGGCGCGGAGACTGCCGCCGCGGAGTGACTGCGGCCGCCCGGTACGGAACTACGGGGATTCCCGTGGCCGGCGGCTGCGGCGTCAGCCGATGTTGTTCCTCAGGCCGTTGACCGTGTCGCCGTAATTGATCCGGACCACCGGCAGCTCGAGCTTGTTCGTGCCGATCTTCACGTACCCGAAGTCGATCGTGCGCGCGAGCAGGAACCCGGCCTTGGTCACGCCCTCCTCGGCGGTCGCGTTGTAGTGACCGTACGGGTAGGCGATGACCTCCTTCGTGCCGAGCACCTTCGCCGACTCCTCGAGGTCGGCGGCGACCTCGTCGGCCGACAGGTTCACCATGCGGCCCTTGCCGTTGTCGCCGGCACGGTGCATGTCGTTGGTGTGCGAGCGCTGCAGGACGTAGGGCGAGGGCGGTCCGTCCTTGCGCTCGCCCGTGATCACGAACGACGTGGTCAGCAGTTTCCGCTCGGTGATCACCGGCACCGCGAGCTGGAGCCAGGTCGGATCCGCGTCGTCGTCGGTGATGATGAGCGAGTGCTGCGGCAGGAACAGCTTGCCGTCGATGAAGGCGTTCAGCTCGTCCCAGGTGGGCATGTAGAACTTCTGCGAGGCGACGTAGTCCATCTGCGCCTTGAAGTCCTCGATGTACACGTAGTTGTTGCGCAGCCAGTTGTCCTCGCCCTCGGGCTTGGTCGTGAACTGGTGGTACATCAGGATCGGGATCTTCGACGCCGTCGCGGTGTTCTGCTCCGGCGTGGTCCAGGCGGCGTAGAGGGTGCGCTGGTGATCCGTGCACGTGGTCAGCTGAGATCCGTTCACGCGGTCGGTCTGCGCCTGCGTCTGCGCGGTCTCCGGGGTCGGATACCACCCGGCGAACACGGCTCCGGGCTTCTCGGGGATGGGCAGGCCGGAGAACAGCGCACCGGAGGTCTGCAGCATCGGGGCGTGCTGGACGCCGTCGCCGGCGAACGACACGGCGCACGCGGTGGCGGGATCGGCGGCGGTCTTCAGGAGCGCCTGGACTGGCGTGAGCGGGGTGGGCTTCGGGGTCGGCGTGCCGGTCGGGCCCGCCGTCGTGCCCTTGTCCTGACCTCCGCCGAGCAGGGCGTGCGCCGCGATGGTTCCGACCACGGCGAGGAGTGCGACGGCGAGGACGGAGATCAGCCCCACGATGAGGCGGCGACGGCGGATCACCGCACGCGAGGGGCGTGTGGGACGCGACGGGCGCGACGAAGCAGGTGATCCTCCGGTCATGGTGCTGAGTGTAAGGGATCGAGGGGGCCGGATCCTGACGCGATCATGAGCGTGGCGCTCAGAGCAGCCAGCCGCGCTCCTGGGCGATCCGTGCGGCATCCGCCCTCGTGCGGGCCTCCAGCTTCTGCATCGCCGAGGACAGGTGGTTGCGCGTGGTCCCCTCGGAGAGGTGCAGCGCTCGGGCCACGTCGGAGATCGTGCCGCCGTCGCGGGCGGCCGCCAGCACCTCGGTCTCGCGCGGGGTCAGGGGCGACGGTCCTGCCGTGAGCGCATCGGTGGCGAGGGCCGCGTCGATCACGGTCTCGCCGCGCATCACGCGCCGCACCACGTCGGCCAGCTCGGACGCGGGGGTGTCCTTGACCACGTAGCCGGCGACCCCCGCGGACAACGCACGGGACAGGTATCCGGCGCGGCCGAACGTGGTGACGATCACGATCCGCACTCCCGGCATGGCCCGACGCAGCTCCGCCGCGGCGGTGAGCCCGTCGACGCCGGGCATCTCGACGTCCAGCAGTGCGATGTCGGGATGGTGCTCCTGCGCGGCGGGGAGCACCTCGTCGCCGCGTCCGACCTGCGCGATCACGACGAGGTCGTCCTCGAGGCCGAGCAGCGTCGCGAGCGCACCGCGCACGAGCGCCTGGTCGTCGGCGAGCAGGATCCGGATCGGCGCGTTCGCCGTCATGCGGTGACCTCCAGCAGGAATCCGCCATGGCGGGAGCGGCCGATCCTCAGCGCGCCGCCCGCGTCGGCCGCGCGTTCGGCGAGTCCGTGCAGGCCGGTGCCGGCCGAATCGTCGGCGGGGCGGGGCGCCGGACCCGCGCCGTCGTCCTCGATCGTGATGCGTCCCGGGCTCAGCGTCACCCAGCAGTTCGACGCCCCGGCGTGCCGGATCACGTTCGTGACGGCCTCGCGCAGCGCCCAGCCGAACAGCTCCCGATTGCGCTCCGGCACGTCGTCCGTCGTCATCGGCAGATGCGCCGTGATGCCCGCGGCGGGCAGCAGCGTGCGCAGCGAGGCGAGCTCGCTCGCGATCCGGACCTGACGGTAGCCGGAGACGACCGCGCGCATGTCGCTCAGCGTGGAGCGGGCGAGGGTCTGCACCTCGTGGATCTCCGACACGGCGGCGGCAGGATCCCGATCGGCGAGCTTCGCGGCCAGATCCGCCTTGAGCGAGATGGCGGAGAGGGAGTGGCCGAGGATGTCGTGCATGTCGCGGGCGACGCGGTTGCGCTCCTCCTCGACGGCGACGACCGCGAGCTCCTTCTGGGTGCGGCGCAGCTGCGCCAGGGTCTGCAGGTTGCGGGTGAAGGCCGCCATCAGCGTGCCGATCGACAGGATGATCAGCGGCATCGTCCAGGGCGGGGTGTTCGTCGGCTGGAAGGCGCCGTCGACGAGGTTCATGACGAACGACACGGCCGACAGCGCGAAGACCGCGATCACGGCACGGAAGTCGCCGCCGAAGCAGAGCGCCGCCGAGACCGCGACGTAGGTCCAGAGTCCGGACAGGTCGGGCCCGAGCACGATGAGGAACGGCAGCGACAGCAGCAGGAGCCCTGCTGGCGGCACCCATCGCCAGCGATCGGGGAAGGCTGTCGCCACGGGGAACGAGATCGTGAAGAGCGCGCCGTAGACGACGACGCCGAGCCCCCAGAACCAGGATCCCGGCGCGGGGAGCTGGGTCAGGATCGGCACCAGGATGAACCCGATGATGAACACCTGGCTGATCAGAGCGCCGGGGTACCAGCGTTTCGCGCCGGGGGCGCCGAGGGTGAGTCGCAGGCGGGCCCAGCCGGTGACGCCGTCCAGCGGCGGCGCGTCGAGGAAGCCGCCCTCGCGGATGCCGAAGCGCCTCATGAAGCCGAACCGGCCCGCAGGACGAGCAGGGCGTGCGGCTGGAGCCGGCACGCCCTGCTCGTCGCAGGCGTCGTCCGTCACGTCAGACGCGCTTGGTGTCGCGGCGGAACATCAGCACGGCCAGCGCCGTGAAGATGATGAACCACGCGATGAGGTTCGGCACGGCCCAGCCGTTCGGGACGACCCCGATGACGGCCGACTGGGAGAGCTCGGCGATGCCCCACAGCGGGGTGAACCTGGCGCCGACCTGCACCGCCTCCGGCATGATCGCGAGCGGGACGAACAGGCCGCCCATGAAGCTCAGGATCGGGAGGATCGGGCCGAGGTAGCGCATCGCGTTCTGCGCGGGGAAGGCGTAGCCGACCGCGAGGCCGAGGCTGGTCAGCATGAGCGAGCTCAGCCAGGCGAGCACGCCGGCCGGGATCAGGTTGCCGAGCGGGGCGGAGATGCCGAGCGCGGCGCCCACGATCAGCGTCACGAGCACGGCGATGCCGCCGAGGACCAGACCGCAGATGACCTTGACCAGGATGTAGACGACCGGGTTCAGCGGCGTGAGACGCAGCTGCCGGCTCCAGCCCTGCGCGCGTTCGGCGGCGACGGAGACGCCCGTCATGGTGCTCGCGACCATCGCGCCGTACACGGCCATCGAGATCATGATCGGCACGGCGGCGGACATGCCCCCCTGGCTGACCGGGATGTTCGAGATGGACGTGTTCTTGTTCGGCAGCCCGATCATGACCAGCATCGCGATCGGGAAGATCAGCGTGAACACGACCACGCTGGAGTTGCGGAACAGGCGCTTCAGCTCGACGCCGAGGAACGTGAGGCTGAAGCCGCCCATCGGCGGTACGCGGCGGGAGGACGGATCGATCCGGTCCAGGCGCTCGGTGGCGGTGGTCATGTCATTCCCCTTCCGTGTCGTCGCCCGTGAGCTGCAGGAACGCCTGCTCCAGGTTCTGGCTGGTGATCGTGACGTCGTGCGCGGACGTGCGCGTGAGCAGATGGCGGGCGACCGCGTCGGAATCGTTCGCGCGGATGATGATGCGCGGACCGCGCACCTCGACGGAGTCGACGCCGTCCAGCGCGGCGATCTCGGCCTGGCCGGATCCGCTCGCGTCGTCCCATTCCGCCTCGACCGTGCGGCCGGAGGCCATCGCCTTGATCTCGGCGGTGGTGCCGTCCGCGACGATGCGGCCCTTGCGGATCAGCACGATCCGGTCGGCGTACTGGTCGGCCTCTTCGAGGTAGTGCGTCGCGAAGAGCACCGTGCGCCCGCGCTGGGCGTCGGCGTGGATCGCCTGCCAGAACGAGTGCCGGCCCTCCACGTCCATCCCGGTGGTCGGCTCGTCGAGCACGATGAGGCCCGGATCCGACACCAGCGCCATCGCGAAGCGGAGCCGCTGCTGCTGGCCGCCCGAGCATTTCTGCACCTTGCGGTCGGCGATGTCGGCGATGCCGGCCCGCTCGAGCGCGGCGCCGATGCTCGTGGTGTGCGTGAAGAGCGACGCGGTGAGCTTCATGGTGTCGCGCACCGTGACGTCGCTGAGCAGCCCTCCGGTCTGCATGACCGCGGAGACCAGGCCGCGGCCGATCGCCTGGCGCGGGGTCAGCCCGAACAGCGACACCTGGCCGGAATCGGGCTGGGAGAGACCGAGCAGCATGTCGATCGTGGTGGTCTTGCCCGCGCCGTTCGGCCCGAGGAAGGCGACGACCTCGCCCTGCTTGACGGAGATGTCCACGCCGTCGACGGCCGTGAAGCTGCGGAAGTGCTTGGTGAGCCCGGTCGCGGTGATCGCGGGGTGCGGCGCGGCGGGCGCCTGGATGACGGTCTGCGCCGTCTGGGTTTCGCTCATGATGTCGCCTCGTTCATGTCATCCAGTCTGCTCCGCGCGGCGCGAGGCGCATGATGAACGATGTCATGGATCCGCTATGACATCCGTCACAGGGTCAGGGGGCGAGCGCGGCCACGGCCCCGATCTCGACGAGCGCGCCGGGCACACCGAGCCCGGCCACGAGCGCGGCGGTGACGAGCGGCGGCGCGCCCTCGCGGGCGAGCTTGGGGCCGACCGCGCCGTAGGCCGCGCGCAGATCCGCGTCCTGATGGAGCAGCACGGTCCAGCTGACGACGTCGGCGAGCGTGGCCCCGGCGGCGGCCAGTGCGGCCGCGGCGTTGTCGACGGCGCGGGCGGCCTGCGCGGCGACGTCGTCGGAGACCACGGCGCCGGTCTCGTCGACGCCGTTCTGGCCGCCCACGTGGATCATCGTGGATCCGGGCGGGATCACGGCGACATGACTGAACGCGGGGCTGTCCACGAGCCCCGGGACGTGCGGGTAGGAGATGCTCATGCCCGCGAGCGTAGCGAGGGGATCCGACATCGCGTCCGGGAGGGCGACGCGGTCGGGTCGAGGCGGTCGGGTCGAGGCGGTGCGGTGCGGCGCGATAGACTCGAGAGGCTCAACAGGAGGTTGCCCGGTGATCCTTCACTACATCGTGTTCGGAATTCTGTTCCTCGGCGGATTCGTGCTGCTGGGCATCGCCCCCGGCCTGCCCGCATGGCAGGGTCCCGTCTTCGTCGCGGGCATCCTTGCGATCAGCCTGGCCCTCGCGTACATGATGCGCGAGCCCGGCGGCGCCACCAAGCGCTCGCGCTCCTGGGAGAGCTGAGCCCGCACTTCTGCTCCTCGGCGTACTTCCGCGGGAGTACGCCGAGGGCACACCCTCGGAGGATCCGCCCCCTACCCGGCGCGATTAGCATCGGAGGATGCCGGATCAGCCGCTCGAACATGCTCTGTGGGGCAGGGCGGCGGCGTTCGGGCCCGACACCGGGCAGATCCCGGCCGGCCCGCCCCCGCGCTTTCGCCTGATCGCACCGGTCGTGCTGTGCCTGCTCGTGCAGGTGCCGGCCTCGATCTGGGTCGCCGCGCACGCCGACCACGGCCTGCACTGGCGGCTGGTGCTGCACGTCGCGCTCGCCGTCGCGGGTCCGCTTGCCCTGCTCGCGGCCCGGCGGTTCCCCGGGCCCACGGTCGCCCTCGTCTCCGCGCTCGCGCTGGTCGACGTCCTCACGACGCCCGTCTACGGGCCGCCGTACCTCGCCCTGGCGTTCGCGATCGCGCTCGCCGTGATCCGCGGAGCCGCCGTCTGGGCGGCCGCCTCCGTCGCGACCGCGTGGGTCGCCGCGATCCTCATCGGCGTCACGATCGGCCGGATCTGGCATCCGGGGCTCATCGTCGCGGCCACGCTCGCCCTGGCCGCGAGCTTCGCGGTCGGCGCATTCGTGCGCACCCGCGGGGCAAGGTTGGCGGCGATGCGCGCGGACGCGCAGCGTCACCGTCGCAGCGCCGAGGAGCGCGAGCGCGTGCGCATCGCCCGCGAGCTGCACGACGTGCTGGGGCACGCGCTGTCGCAGATGAACGTGCAGGCGAGCGTCGGACTGCACCTGTTCGATCGCGACCCGGAGCAGGCGCGCACCGCGCTGCAGAACGTGAAGGACACTTCGAAGCTGGCGCTGGAGGAGGTCCGCGGCGTGCTCGGCGTGCTCCGCGACGGAGAGGTGCCCCTCGTCCCGCAGGCGGAGCTGGCGGAGCTCCCGCGGCTCATCGCGGGCCTCACCGCTCCCGGCCTCGACATCGTGCTCGAGGACGAGCTCGCCGGCCACGCGCCCAGCCGTGCGGCGCAGTTCGCCGCGTACCGCATCGTGCAGGAGGCGCTCACGAACGCCGTGCGGCATGCGAACGCCCATCATGTGCGCGTCGTGCTGGAGCGTCGGGACGAGCCGGATCCGGTTCTCGTCGTGACGGTGTCCGACGACGGTCGCGGCTTCGGCGGAGCGGATCCGGAGGTCTCGGGGCACGGCGGCATCCTCGGGATGCGGGAGCGGGCTGCGCTGCTCGGCGGCACGATCGAGATCGGCGATGACGAAGCGGGCGGTGCGCGCCTCGTGGCCAGACTGCCGTGGGGGAGGGCCTCGTGATCCGGGTCGCGCTCGCGGACGACCAACTGCTCGTGCGGGCGGGGTTCCGCGCGCTGCTCGACGCGGAGGACGGGATCGAGGTCCTGGTCGAGGCGGCGGGCGGGCGCGAGCTGCTGGAGCGGATCCGCGAGACGCCTGTGGACGTGGTGCTCATGGACATCCGCATGCCCGACGGCGACGGCCTGTGGGCGACGGAGCAGATCGCGGCAGACGCCGCCCTGGCGGACGTGCACGTCGTGATCGTGACGACGTTCGAGCTCGACGAGTACGTGGTGCGGGCGGTGCGCGCCGGGGCCGCGGGATTCCTCGTGAAGGACACAGAGCCCGCGGATCTGGTCCGCGCGGTGCGGGTCGTGGCGGCCGGTGACGCCCTGCTGTCGCCCGGCGTCACCAAGCGCCTCCTGGAGCGGCTGACCGTCGGGCTGCGCGATGCGCCCCGGCCGGCGGTGCTGGACGACATCACGGAGCGCGAGCGCGAGGTGCTGCGCCTCGTCGGGCTGGGGCTGACCAACGACGAGATCGCGGAGCGGCTGTTCCTGAGCCCGCTCACCGCGAAGACGCACGTGTCGCGGATCATGGCCAAGCTGCACGCCCGCGATCGCGTGCACCTCGTGGTCATCGCCTACGAGACCGGCCTCGTAGCCCCCGGCTGGCAGTAGCCCCCGCCCTCTCCTGTCCCGCCCTCGCTCCCTCACTTTCGAGTCGTCCCCACTAGCGCACGCCATAGGCTCCGCTGACGGGGACGACTCGGACGTGGGGGCGTTCCACCTTTCGGGTCGTCCCCATGAGCGCACGCTATGGGCTCCGCTGATGGGGACGAGTCGGAAGTGAGGGGGGCGAGAGGGGCGGGCATACTCCCGGGGGAGCAGGGGGAATCACTCCTGGGGCCGGATTCGGCGGAGGGCGCGGGTGGCGAGGCTGGATCCATCGGTCGAGATGCGACCGAACCGATCCAAGGATGGTCACTCATGATCGCAACCGTCGCGGCCATCGCCGCGCATCCCGGGCACTGGGGCATGGGCATGGCCCCGTTCTGGCCCTTCTTCATCATCGGCCCGCTGATGTTCCTCGTCATCGTCGGCCTGCTCATCGCCCTCCTCGTGCGCCGTCGTCGCTGGGGCGGTCCCGGGCCGTGGGCATGGCACGGCGCTCCCGGAGCCCAGGCGCCCTGGGCGGGCATGGCGCAGCAGGGCGGCGCGGCCCAGAGCCGCACGGCGGAGCAGATCCTCGCCGACCGCTTCGCCAAGGGCGACGTGGACGAGACCGAGTACCGCGCCCGCCTCGAGGTGCTCCGCGCGAACCGCCCGGAGGCCTGAACCGCCCACCCGGTGGCCTGATCCCCCCGACCGGTCGGCCCGTCGTGCTTCGGCATGGCGGGCCGCCGGCGTGCGTGCGCGAGAATGGGGGGCATGCTCCGTCCGCCGAATCCCTCCCCTGCGTGCGGGGGCGGGACGTGACCGAGGGATCCCGCGAGAGCTCGCGCACGGCGCAGATCTCCGCGGATCTGCGCCGGCGGATCTCCGAGGGCGGCTTCGCCGCCGGAACCCGCCTGCCGAGCGAGGCGATGCTGAGCGCCGAGTACGGCACGACGCGCAGCGTGATCCGCGGGGCGCTCGCCCGCCTCGCCCGCCTCTCGCTCGTCGTCTCGCGGCCGCGCGGCGGATGGATCGTCCAGGCCGCGCACCAGACCCAGGGCTTCGCGCGGATGCAATCCTTCACGGAGTGGGCGAGCGAGGGAGGCCGCGTCCCCGGCGGCGCGATCACCTCCCGCACCGTGGGTCCGGCGGATGCGCGCGAGGCGCAGCAGTTCCGGATCCGTCTCGGCGAGCCGCTGCACCGGTTCGTCCGGCTGCGCACGCTGGACGGGCTGCCCGTCATGATCGAGCGCTCGGTCTGGGCGCCCTGGGTCGCCGAGGTCATCACGCTGATGCCGGACGACGTGCGCTCGACCACGGTCGCGCTCGCCGAGGCGGGGATCCGCGTCGCGTCGACGAACCACCGGATCGAGGCCGCCGCCGCGACCACCGAGGATGCGGCGCTGCTCGGCGTGCGCCGCTCGAGCCCGCTGCTGCAGGTCGGCCGCACCACGACGACCCGCGAGGGCAGGCTCGTGGAGCTCGGCGTCGACCGCTACCGCGCCGGTGCGATCGCGTTCGAGATCGAAGCGGGGCAGACGGTCCGCACCGCGCTCTGAGCGGGGAGCGTGAAGAACGCTGCTCCGCGAGGCGCCGCGTTTCGTCTCGCCTTCGGCTCGCTCAACGACCGGTGGGGGCGGCCGGAAACAGCCCAGCGCAGCGGCCGGAAACAGCCCAGTGTGCACGCTCGGCGGCCGGATCCGGGGCGCACCGGGCCGATGCCACCGGCCCGTCCTCCGGCGTTCACCGACTGTTCCCCTCGGCTTGCTCTCCTCGATGTCGGCGCCCGACTCCGGGTGCCCCGTCGTCCCGAGGAGCGTCCATGTCCAGCGAGCCCGTCCCGTTCCGCCCGGATCCCTACGAGCGTCCGCGAACGGTCCCCGATGAGGTGCTGCACAGCGGCATGACCCGCCGCGGCATGCTGCGGGCCCTCGGCCTGCTGGGCGGCGCCGCCGCCGTCGGCGCGGGCTTCGGCGCAGGGGCTGCGACCTCCTCCGCCTCGGCCGCCGGGGGAGCGGGCACGGCCGGGGCCGCCGCCGGCGCGCCCAGGGCCTACGCGCTGCCGGAGGGCTTCTCCGGCGACATCACCGACATCAAGCACGTCGTGGTCCTCATGCAGGAGAACCGCTCCTTCGACCACTACTACGGCGCTCTGCCCGGTGTGCGCGGCTTCGACGACAAGCAGGCCCTCCGGTTCCAGAACGGCACCGACGTCTTCTCCCAGCCGCAGGGATCCTCCTTCGTCAAGCCCAGCCGGGTGACCACGGTCGCCGGCACCACCACGGGCCTGGACCACTCGTACTCCGGAGGCACGTCGGCATGGGCCGGCGGACGCTACAACAACTGGATCGGCGCCAAGGGCGCCAACACCATGCACTACGTCTCCGGCGAGGAGATCCCCTGGCAGTACTCGCTCGCGAGCGCCTACACGATCTGCGACAACTGGCACTGCTCGGTCATGGGGCCGACCACGCCGAACCGGCTGTACGCCTGGACCGGCACCTCGGGCGGCGTCGTCGACAACGGCGGCGAGTCCAACGGCAACCGCACCTGGCAGACCTACCCCGAGGCGCTGCAGGCCGCGGGCGTCTCCTGGCGGATCTACGTCGACAACACGAACAACGGATCCAGCTGGGTCGGCGACTACACCGACAACCCGATCCGCGGCTTCAACGCCTTCACGACGTCCGGCTCGTCCGCGCAGGATCTCGCGAACCGCGCGGACGCGACCAAGAACGCCGCCGGCACAGGACTGGTCTGGCGGGCGGGATCCGCGCCCTACGCGTCGACCGGCGTCGTCAACAACGACAGCGACGCCAACCTGAACGGCGTGCTGAAGGACTTCATCGCCGCGTGCAAGCCGGGCGCCCAGTACCCGCTGCCGCAGGTCTCCTGGATCGTCGCGCCGTACAGCTGGTCGGAGCACCCCTCCGCGAACCCGGAGCACGGCGCCCACTTCTCGAACCGCGTGATCCAGACGCTGCAGAGCAATCCGGACATCTGGAAGAGCACGCTGCTCATCATGACGTTCGACGAGAACGACGGCTACTTCGACCACGTGCTGCCGCCGTTCGCCGAGCCGGGCACCCCGGGCGAGTACAACGGATCCACCCCGATCGGATACGGCGCCCGCATCCCCACGATCCTCGTCTCGCCGTGGACGCGCGGCGGCTGGGTCGGCACCGAGACCTTCGACCACACCTCGCTGATCCGCTTCCTCGAGACGTGGACCACCGCGATCGGCACGCCCGCGATGTCGACCACGATCAGCGCCTGGCGCCGGGGGATCAGCGGCGACCTCACGAGCGCGATGGACTTCGCGCACCCCGTGATCGACATCCCGTCGCTGCCCGACACCGATGCGCTCGTGCAGATCGCGCGCGCGGGCGGCACGATCGGCACCCAGGTGCCGCCGGCCGACAAGTGGTCGAGCACCCCGCTCAAGCACCGGCCGCTGTCGTACCACCCGCACGGCGTCTTCACGGAGGACCGCAGGACCGGCAAGGTCAGCGTGCAGCTCAGCGTGGTCGGCGGCCCTGCGGGCAAGGCGCTCAGCCTCCAGGCGTTCCCCGACAAGTACCTGCCCTTCGCGAACACGCCCTACACGGTCTCCGGCACGAAGCCCGCGACGCACGTCTGGGACGCGACCGCGCAGGACGGCCGCTACGCGTTCTCGGTGTACGGGCCGGACGGATTCGTCCGCGCGCACGCCGGCACGATCCTGCCCGCGGGCCAGAACGGCGGCGCGGTCCCCCGCATCGACGTCGACCTGGTCGCGGGCGAGACGCCGACCGTCGAGATCGCGCTGCACAACGACGGCCGCCAGAGCGTGCACTACGCGCTCACGCCGAACGATCACGCCGGCACCGCGCAGCGCATCTGGGTCAAGCCCGGCGCGACCGAGACCGTGACCTGGCCCACGTCCGAGGGCTACTACGACATCGTCGTCACCGCCGACACGAACAGCGGCTGGCGGCACCGCTACGCCGGTCGCGTCGCGCAGCTGCCGGCCTGACCTCCACCCACCCGTCGAGCACCCGATCACGCCCGCACCCGATCCGATGGAGTCCCGCATGCCCCTCCCGCGCCGGCGTCTGCGCCGCCTCGCCCTCGCCGCCCTCGCGGGCGCCGCCGTCGTCGTCTCGACGCTCGCGGCGACGCCCGCGGCGGTCGCGGACCCGACCCCCGCACCGTCGTCCACCGCCGCTCCGACGCCCGCTCCCACCCCTGAGCCGTCGTCGCCCAGCGCGGATCCCTCGCCCGCGCCGATCACGACTCCGGCACCGGCGGCACCCGCTCCCACGGCACCGACGCCCACCGCGCCGGCCGCGCGCGCCGCGGTGCCGGGGGCGATCTCGCCCGTCGCGGCGTACACCTTCGACGCCGACAGCGGGTCGATCGTGAAGGACGTCTCGGGCAACGGCAACGATGCGCGCTGGGTCGGATCCCCGGGCTACCGCCCCGGCGTCTCGGGATCCGCCGCGACGATCGGGCTGGGCACGAACTACGTCAAGCTGCCCCTGGTCGCCGGGAAGACCGACGGCGCCGCGAGCTTCTCCTACGAGTTCTGGATGTCGGAGCAGAACCGCACGTCCTACGGCACGCTCATGAGCAACCAGGACTTCGCATCGTGCAACAACGCGGGCCTCACGCTCTACAACCAGACCACGCAGGGCGTGCTGCAGGCGTGCTGGGGCACCACGGCGGGCGGCACGAAGCGCTACCTCAACGGGGCGTCACCGAACATCGCCGGATCCTGGCACCACGTCGCCGTCACGGTCGACCGCACCGCGAACGTCATCATCGTCTACACCGACGGGGTCGAGACCAAGCGCTCGGCCGCGGGTGAGGTGACCGCGTCCACGAACCTGAAGAGCGGGTTCGCGTTCAACATCGGCGGGTTCAGCGGCAGCGAGAAGGACGTCAGCGACGGCTACGTCAACGCCGCGATCGACGACCTCCGGTTCTACGACGCCGTGCTGCCGCCCGCGCAGGTCGCCGACGACTACACGGCGCTCAAGCCCGACTCCGGCACCTACACGGTCGCCTTCGACGGCAACGGTGCGACCTCGGGCGCCATGGCGGCGCAGACCTTCACGATCGGCACGGCGTCGACGCTCGCGGCCAACGGCTTCGTCCGTCCCGGCTACCAGTTCCAGGGCTGGGCGCTGAGCGCGAAGGGCCAGGTCGTCTACTCCGACGGCCAGACGGCGGCGGATCTCACGGTCCGTGCGAACGCCACGGTCACGCTCTCCGCGATCTGGAGCCGGCTGCGGGCGCCGGGCGACGCGGTCGCCCCGTTCGCCTCCTACGACTTCGAGACCGGCGACGGCGCCGCGATCCCCGACTCCTCCGGGCGCGGCAACGACGCGACCTGGTCCGGATCGCCCTCCTACGTCGCCGGCACCGCCGGCAAGGCGGCCTACGTCAACGCACCCGAGGGCAGCACGCGCGGCGTGAACTTCTTCTCGCTCCCGCTCGTCCCCGGTCACACCGACGGCTCCGGCAGCTTCTCGTACACGTTCTGGCTCAAGGAGGCCTCGTCGAGCTCCGACTCGCCGATCGTCTCCAATCAGGACTTCCGGCACTGCTACAACCGCGGCGCGACGCTCTACAACACCGCGGGCAGCCCAGGGATCCTGCGCGGATGCTTCGGTCAGAACGGCACGTCCACGACGCAGAACTACCTCGCCGACGCGAGCCGCACGTCCGTCATCGGATCCTGGCATCACGTCGCCGTCGTGGTCGACCGCTCTGCGGGTACGATGACCACGTTCGTCGACGGCGAGCAGACCGCGCAGAGCACGAGCCTCGGCTCCGGCTTCTCCCTGGTCAGCGGCTACCCGTTCCGGGTCGGGGCGGAGGGCTCGCTGCTCGACGACGGCGACGGCTTCGTGAACGCGGCGATCGACACGTTCGACTTCTACGACCGGGCGATCTCCGCCGCGCAGATCCAGAACGACTACATGGCCACGCACTCCGGCGACGTCGTGACGGACGGATCCACGCTCGCCCGCGGCTTCGTGTCGGGCGTGCTGCGCGCACCCTCGGTGCGCGCGGGCGGCGCGGTCTCGCAGACCGTCGCCGGCCTCTGGAACGGCGGATCCGTCACCTCCTACACGAAGGTCGAGGGCGACGCCTGGCTGACCGTCGACGCGCAGGGCGTCGTGACCGGCACGGCGCCGACGACCGCCCCGGCCGACCCGGGATACCTCACGGTCGAGGCGACGGACGGCACGACGACCGCGCGTATCGAGGTCGAGGTCCCCGTGATCGCGGCCGATGCCGCCGCTCCCTTCGACGCGGTGACCTGGAACCTCTGGGACGCGGGCGGGCACGTCAACGACGCCGCCCTGAAGAACCTCGCCGTGATCGCCGAGAACGGCTTCGACGTGATCGGCGTGCAGCAGGACGGCGGCACCGCCGCGACCGCCCTCGCGAAGGCCCTCGGCTGGAACGCGCTCGAAGGACCCGGCGGCGTCGGCCTGATCTCGCCGTATCCGCTCAGCGCGCGCACCGTCGTCGGGGACCAGCCGGGCCTCGGCGCCACCGCGGACGTGCTGGGACGCAAGGTGCGGGTGTGGACCATGGGTCTGGACCGCACCGGCTACGGCCCCGAGGCCGCGTGCCTGGGCGGTGTGACCGACCCGGCCGCGCTCGTCGCGGCGGAGCGCGGCAGCACCCGCTTCGCGCAGGTCGACGCGCTCGCCGCGGCGATCGCGACCGAGACGTCCGCGGCGACGCCCGTCGTCGTCCTCTCGGATCTGGAGTCGCCCTCGGGGTCCGACTGGACCGCCGCCACCTCCGCCGCGCACTGCGGCGTCGGCGCGGTGGACTGGCCCGTGCCCGCCCGCCTGCAGCAGGCCGGCCTCGCGGACGCGTATCGCACCGCCAGCCCGGATCCGGCCTCCGACCCGGGCGAGACCTGGTCGCCGCTCGTCGTGAAGACGCCCTCCGGCGCCGATGAGCCGCAGGACCGCATCGACACGGTGCACTACGTCGGTTCCTCGCTCCGCGTGCTCGGCGCGAACACGGTCGTCGCCGGCTGGCCCTCGCCGACCGCGGTGCTCCGCAACGCCTGGGCGAGCAACCACCGCGCCGTGGTGGCCTCGTTCGCGCTCGGCAAGGGGGCCCCGGATCCGTCCTCGCTGCCCGCGGTGGTCGCGAGCGCCGACGGTCGCACCGTCACCCTGCACACGGTCCCGGCGGGATCGACGGGCATCGAGTACCGCATCGACGGCGGCGCCTGGCAGCCCTACGCCGCGCCGTTCGCGGTGCCCGGCTCTGCGGCGTCGCTCGTGGAGTACCGAGCCACGGACCAGGGCGTGAGCGGGCCGATCTCGGGCCTCACGCTCGCCGCGACCGGCGCCGATGCGGGGCAGGACGTGCAGCCCCTCGGCACCGCGAAGACCGTGCTGCGCGGTGAGGCGATCACCGGTCTCGGCGCGAAGGTGGTCGATGCGTCCGGCAACGGCGTCTCCGGGGCCGACGTGGTGTTCACGATCTCGGGCGGCGTGTTCCCCGGGGGAGCGACCACCGCGACCGTCTCCAGCAACGCCGCCGGCATCGCGGTCGCGCCGAGCGCGACCGCCGCGACGGCCGGGACGGTGACGATCACCGCGGCGTTCCGCGATCGCACCGCGACGCTGGTCCCGATCACCGTGGTCGAGCCCGCCTCGACCCTGACGGCCGACGTGAAGGTCACCCCGGCCGTGGTCTCCGGCAAGGTCGTGCTCACGGTCGCGGTGACCAACACCGGATCCGCGGCGGCCGACGTCAAGATCGCCACCAGGTACGGCACCAAGACGTACCAGGCGGTCGCGCCGGGGGCGACCGTGTCCTACGGATTCAGCACCATGCTCGCGGCGATCCCGGCAGGGACCGCGACCGTCACCCTGACGAACGGATCCGGCATGGCCACGATCCCGACGTCGTACCCGGCCGCGCGATGAGCGCGGACGCCGGATCCCGTCCGCCGCGTACCCGACGCCGCGGAGACACCCCGCAGGAGGCAGCACCATGACGACCCACCGCACGCCGATCGAAAAGGACGGAGCTTCTCGGGGCGACCGCGGATGGACCAGGCGACGCGCCATCGTCGCCGGCGCCTGGTCGGTGCCCGTGATCGCGGCCGCGGTCGCGCTGCCGCGGGCCTCGGCCTCGGTCGCGATCACGGTCGACCTCCTCGGCGCCGTCGACGACGCGCAGACCTACCCCTTCTCGGCGGCGGGGGACACCGCGCCGCTGATCTTCCAGGTCGCAGGCTCGGGCCCGATCCCGGCCGACGCCACGGCGGAGCTGGTCAACGCCGGCGGGATCGCGTCATGGGACGAATCGGTCCTGCTCCAGGGCGCCCTGGCCTCTGCCTCGATCGACACCGACGGGACCCTGATCCTCCCGATCGTGGCGCTCGCCGCGGGCACGTTCCCGGTGGTCGTGCACGTGGGGCCGGTGAGCCGGACCTTCGTGATCACCCTGGTGCCAGCGTGACCCGGGCGGCGGGGGCCGGGGCGGTCGCCCTGCTGGCGGTGCTCCTGCCGGCCTTTCTGTCCGGATGCACCGTGGACGGAGCGGGAGCGGCGAAGCCCTCGGCCTCGTCGTCCACCGACGCCGCGCCGCACGGACCGGCGATCCGGGTCGTCTCCCCGGAGGGCGCGGTGCATCTCGGCGACGAGGTGCGGGTCGTCATCCGGGCGACCGACGACGGGGCGCCCCTCGCGACCCGCGACGCGACCTTCGAGGTGGTCTCGGGTCCGGCGACGTATCCGGGCGGATTCGAGACCTCCGCCACGGATTCGGACGGGGTGGCGAGCTCGCTCGGGCTGCACCCGGACGGGCCGGGCCGGGTCACGATCAGGGTCGCCGTTGGCACGATCAGCAGCGATCTCACCATCGAGGTCGCTGCGTCCTGATCCGAGACTCGAACGCCCTGAACCGAGACTCGAACGGAGGGAATGCGTGGGCTGGGAGAACCCGATGCGTGCGCTGTGAGCCGACGTCCGGGAGGCGGGAGCCTCTCGCGCCGCTGCTTCGTACGGGAATAGCATCGCCTCGGTCACCGGCGACCGCCGACGACCGAACCTGATGTCTGGAGATCCCGGATGCGTAGAAAAGTCCTCGGCGTCGCCCTCGCGGTCGTCGCCACCGTCGCTGCCACCTTCGCCGGAGCAGGCGCCGCCAGCGCGGCCCCGCCGCCCAAGAGCCCGATCCCGAACTCGACACCGGGCTGGCTCAAGAACGCGACCAAGGGCGGACCGGCGAGCGGCGCGGTGAGCGCGCGGGTCTACCTCGCGCCTGCCGGCGGCATGGACGCCCTGGCCGCACTCGCGACCGCGATCTCGACGCCCGGATCCACGCAGTACCGGCACTTCCTCCCGGCCGACCAGTACCACGCGACCTTCGACGCCTCGCCGGCGACCGTCGACGCCGTCACGTCCTGGCTGCAGGGGGCGGGGCTGAAGACCACGGTCGATCCCCACCATCGCTACGTGGACGTGAACGGCGGCGTGGGCAACGCGAACAAGGCGTTCGGCGTCACGATCTCGAACTACACGCACGACGGCCTCACCGTGCAGGCGCCGGACGGCGCCGCGACCGCCCCGGGGGAGCTCGCCGGCGCGATCATCGCGGTCGACGGACTCGACACCACGCCGTCGTTCGTGGATCCGAAGACCCAGAAGCCCGCCCCGCCCGACGGCGGATTCCGCAACTCGCCGATCTGCGGCAAGACCTACGGATCCGCCACGCCGGCGAACCTCGCGACGCCCGACGGCACCGTGCTCCCCGCGTTCGACGGCGCGGCCCTGCCGTACTCGCCGTGCGGATACACCGGCCCGCAGCTGCGCGGGGCCTACGAGGCCGGTCTCACGGGCGGTCTCGACGGCACCGGCGTGACCGTCGCGATCACCGACGCCTACGCCTCGCCGACGATCGAGGCCGACGCGAACCGGTACGCGACCGACACCGGGGACAAGCCCTTCGCGGCGGGCCAGTTCTCGCAGAACGTGCCCAACGCGTACACGAACGTCAACAGCAACAAGTCGAACCACCAGTGCGGCATGGCCGGCTGGTACGGCGAGGAGACGCTCGACGTGGAGGCCGTGCACGCCATGGCCCCCGGCGCGAACATCCGCTACTACGCGGGCAAGAGCTGCATGGACCCCGACCTGCTCGACACGTTCACGCGCATCAACGACGAGAACGTCGCGAACATCGTGACCAACTCCTGGGGCGGATCCGGCGACGTCGTGAAGCCGTCGCTGTTCCTCGCCTACGAGACGGCGTTCCTGCAGGGCGCGGCCCAGGGCATCAGCTACGCGTTCTCCAGCGGCGACGACGGCGACCAGGCGACCAAGCTCGGCTCGCCGCAGACCGACTACCCGGCATCCGACCCCTACGTCACGGCGGTCGGCGGTACCTCGACCGCGATCACCGACGCGGGCCTCACCGGCGAGACCGGGTGGCAGACCTCGAAGTACGTGCTGAAGGACGGCGCCTGGAGCCTGAGCAGCGCGTTCCTGTACGGAGGGGGCGGCGGCTACTCGTCGAACATCGCCGAACCGCAGTACCAGAAGGATGCCGGCATCGTCAGCCCCAACGGCGGGCGCGCGGTTCCCGACATCTCGATGGACGGGGATCCCACCACGGGCATGCTCGTCGGCCAGACCCAGACGTTCACCGGCCAGGCCGCGTACGACACGTACCGCATCGGCGGCACGAGCCTCGCTTCCCCGCTGTTCGCCGGCATCACGGCGCTCAAGATCCAGGCGAACGGCGGTGGCTTCGGCCTGCTGAACCCGACGATCTACGGCACGCACGGTCGGGGCTTCCACGACGTGACGGGGGCGGGCATCGACAAGGGCGCGATCCGCGTCGACTTCGCGAACGGCCTCGACGCCTCGGGCGGCTACGCCTACTCGGTGCGCACGTTCAACGGCGCCACCACGACCCAGTCCGTGGGAACCGGCTGGGACACCGAGACCGGCTGGGGCAGCGCCCGAGCCGCCTGGGTGCAGTAAGCCCGACTCGGGGTCGTTGAGCGAGGACGGCGAAGCCGACGGAGACGAAACGCGGTCTCTTGCGAGGGCACCGCGTTTCGTCTCCGTCGCGCTGCGCGCGTCGTCGCGCAACGACCGGGAACTCAACGACCAGAGGGAGTAGCCCTCAGCGCCGTCGCGCGGCGTAGCGGTGCTCGGGGCGTCCGGTGCTGCCGTAGCGGAGCTCGAGGCGGACGAAGCCGGACTGCTCCAGCTGGGTCAGCGCACGCTGCGCGGTGGTGCGGCTGATCCCGATCGTCGAGGCGATCTCCTGCGCCGACACATCGGCGGGCTGGGCGGCCACCGCATCGAGCACGGCCTGCAGGGTCGGCGCGAGCCGACGCCCTTCCTCGGGCGGGGGAGCCGAGGTCGGGCGGAGCAGATCGAACAGGCGGTTGACATCGTCCTGCGTGGCCGCATCGCCGAGCGCGGCGATCCGCTCCTGCGCGTGCCGGTACGCCGTGAGGCGCTCGGCGAGCTCCGCGAAGCCGAACGGCTTCACCAGATAGTGCAGTGCGCCGAGCTGCACCGCGCGGCGCACCGTCGCCAGATCGTTCGCGGCCGAGATCACGATCACCGCCGGGGCGGCGCCGGATCCCGGGCCCGTCGCAGGGTCGGGATCCGCGAGCAGCCGCCGCACCACTTCGAGCCCGTCCCCGTCGGGCAGGTACACGTCCATGAGCACCAGATCCGGCCGCAGGTCCCTGGCCTGCTGCAGCGCCTCGGCGGCGGATCCGGCCTGACCGATCACGCGGAAGCCGGGCACCGCCTCGACGAAGCCGACGTGGACGCTCCTCACGCGGAAGTCGTCGTCGACGACGAGCACCGTGAATTCGGGATCGGTCATCGGGGGCCTCCCTGCCTGGGGGGCTCGGTCGTCGAGCGCGGGATCACCACGGTGAACGCGGCCCCGCCGTCGCGCGCGACCGAGACCGTGCCGCCGAGCCGGCTCGCCGTCGTGTGCACGAGCGACAGCCCGAGTCCGCTGTGCCGCGCGCCCTTCGCGCCGCTGTGCGTGCTCAGGAACCGCGAGCCGCGCTTGGTCGTGTAGCCGCTCTCGAAGATGCGCGGCACGGAGTCGTCGGGGACGCCCGGCCCGTTGTCCGCGACGCGCACCGTGAGCGACTCCGGGGTCTCCACGATCCCGACCGTCACGCGGCGCGGGGCCGGGGAGTCCGCCAGGGCGTCGAAGGCGTTGTCGATGAGGTTCCCGAGGATCGTGACGAGCGCCTGCAGCCGATCGGGCGAGGGGCCGAGGTCCGTCTCCGGTGCGATCACGAGGTCGATCCCGCGCTCGTTCGCCTCTGCCGCCTTGCCGAGCAGCAGACCGACGATCATCGGCGCCCCCACATGCGTCCGCAGGGTGCGGTCGAGGTCGGCCGAGGTGCCGCGGATCTCGTTGAGATACTGCAGCGCCTCGTCCGTGCGGCCCAGTTCGAGCAGCCCCGCGACCGCGTGCATCCGGTTGGAGAACTCGTGCTGCTGCGCGCGGATCGATTCGGCGAAGCTGCGCTCGCCGTCGAGCTCCTGGGTGAGCCCCGTGACCTCGGTGCGGTCCTGCAGGGTGAGCACCGCACCGTGCGGCCGCCCGGCGAGCGTGACCGGCATGCGGTTGAGCACGAGCACGCCCGCGTCCGTCACGGCGATCGCGTCCTTCACCTCCGTCGTGCCGGTGAGCGCGTCCCGGATCGGGCTCGCGACGAGCACGTCGTCCAGGCGGCGCCCCCTGGCGCCCTCCGGCAGGTTCAGCAGGCGCTGGGCCTCGTCGTTCACGACCGTGATCCGCCCCGCAGGGTCGATCGCGATGACGCCCTCGCGGATGCCGTGCAGGGTCGCCTCGCGCTCCTGCAGCAGCCGGGCGATCTCGTCGAGCTCGAGCCCGAACGTGCGGCGCTTGAGCACGGCGGCGAGCCCGAACGACACGGCCGTGCCGATCGCGAACGCGAGCACGATCCAGGTCGCATAGATCGGCAGCTGGCCGAGCAGTTCGGCGGCGACGCTCGACTCCCTGATGCCGACCGACACCTCGCCGATGACCGTCTCGGTGCTCCCCTCGAACACGGGCACGCGGGCGTTCGCGGTCGTTCCGGTGGATCCGACGTCCGTGGCGCGATGCACCTTTCCGTCCCGCGCGACGACGTCCTCCGAGACCTGCTTCCCGATCAGGGCGGGGTTCGGATGCGAATGCCGCACGCGGTTCATGTCGATGACCACGACGTAGGCGGCGCCCGTGCGCTTCTCGGTCGCCGTCGCGAGCTGCTGCACGTCGCTGTCGCAGGCGGAGCCGCCGGAGGAGAGGCAGCGCTGCACGGCCGGCATCTCGGCGAAGGTCTGCGCGATGTCCGCCGCGCGGTCCTGGTAGTCGCTGGTGAGGTTCGCGCGCGCGGTGACAGCGAACAGCACGAAGCCGATCAGCAGCGAGGCGCTGAGGATCGCGACCTGAGCCAGCAGGATCAGGCTCGACAGTCTTCGGATCCGTCGTCGCATCACACCGGATTCTCTCACTGCGGGCCCGGCGGCCGCCGTGCGCAGAACGCCCAAAAGGTGCGGGAACGCCCACAACGACGTGCAATGCGCGCAAGCGAGACAGCGGATCCCCTCGGCGGCGAGCATCGATCCCACACCACCGCAGGACAGAGAGGTCTCGACATGGGTGACACACGAGCGACGGCAGGATCCGTCGCCGACACGACGGGCGAAGCCGCCCGCATCGACATCGTCGGGCTGACGAAGCGCTTCCTGACGCCGAAGGGGCAGACCTTCACCGCGATCCGCGATGTCACGCTGAGCGTCGAGCCGGGACAGTTCTGCGCGATCGTCGGACCGACGGGCTGCGGCAAGTCGACGACGCTCGCGCAGGTCTCCGGGCTCGAGCGCCCGAGCGCCGGATCTGTGAGCGTCGGAGGGCGCATCGTCGACGGCATCACGCACGGCGTCAGCTACATGTTCCAGGCGGACTCGCTGTTCCCCTGGAAGACCGTGCTGAACAACGTCATGGTCGGCCCTGTCCTCACCGGGACCCCGAAGAAGGAGGCCACGGTGCTGGCCCTGGACTGGCTGCGCCGCGTGGGCCTCGCCGGCTTCGAGGACCGCTATCCGCACCAGCTCTCCGGCGGCATGCGCAAGCGCGTCGCGATGGCTGCGGCGCTCATCAACCGGCCGCGGATCCTGCTCATGGACGAGCCCTTCGGTGCGCTCGACGTGCAGACCAAGGCGATCATGCAGACCGAGCTGCTGCAGCTGTGGGAGGAGTCGCGGCCCTCCGTGCTCTTCATCACGCACGACCTCGACGAGGCCGTCGCCCTCGCCGACCGGGTGGTCATCATGACCTCGAGCCCTGGCACCGTGAAGGACGTGTTCGAGATCGACCTCCCGCGTCCGCGCGGCGACGTGCAGCAGATCCGGCACGAGGGGCGCTTCCTCGAACTGCAGGGCCAGATCTGGGAGTCCTTGCGCGAAGAGGTCGATCGGGCCTACGCGCAGACCGCGGCGGTGGCAGCATGACCGCCGCGACCGTTCGCATGCCGTCCGTGGACGCCACCGGACGCCCCTACGCGAGCACCGTGAACGAACCGGAGCAGAGCGAGGCCGAGCTTCAGGCCGCCGGGCGCCGCGCCCGTCGCCGTCACACCGCCTGGGTGTGGGTCGGCCGGGTCGGCGTCGCCGTCGTCGTCTTCGGCGGTTGGCAGCTGTTCACCGCCATGGGCTGGGTGGACAAGTTCTTCTTCGGCCAGCCGACCGCGGTGTGGGACAGCCTCGTGCACCTGTTCACCGTGGGTACGGCCTTCGGATCTGTCTGGGAGAACCTCTGGGTCACGGTGCAGGAGGCGCTGCTCGGCTTCGCGGTCGGCACGCTCGCCGGCATGATCGCCGGCATCCTGCTCGGCAGCAACCGGTTCCTGGCTGAGGTGTGCGGTCCGTACATCAAGATCATCAACGCGATCCCGCGCATCGTGCTCGGCTCGATCTTCATCGTCGCGTTCGGTCTCGGGATGCCCGCCAAGGTGCTCCTGGCCGCGGTGCTGGTGTTCTTCGCCGTCTTCTTCAACGCCTTCCAGGGCGTGCGGGAGGTGGATCCGAACCTCATCTCGAACGTGCGGGTCCTCGGCGCATCGCCCCTCCAGGTCGCCCGCCACGTCACGATCCCGTCCGCGATGACCTGGATCATCGCGAGCCTGCACACCGCGTTCGGCTTCGCCATCATCGGCGCGCTGGTCGCCGAGGTGCTCGGCGCGCAGCGCGGCATCGGCCTCATCATCAGCCAGGCGCAGGGATCCTTCGACCCGAACACGGTGTTCGCGTGCATGGTCATCATCGCCGTCTTCACCCTCGTCGCCGAGTACCTCATCTCGCTGCTCGAGAAGCAGGTGCTGCGCTGGCGTCCGCCGACGCGGTCCGAGGCGTCGTCGATCTGAGCCCTCCCTTCCCTCGAAATCCCTCCTCACCAGGAACGCCGGCCCGATCGGCGCAACGAAAGGAAACCCACATGAACAAGCGCGGCATCGTCGCCGTCGCGACGGCCGGAGCACTGATGCTCGGCCTCGCAGCCTGCAGCTCCGGAGCATCCGGATCCTCCGGCTCCAGCACCGCAGGGGCGACCGGCTCCTCGTCCGAGACCGTGAAGATCATGGTCGGCGGCATCGACAAGCAGATCTACCTGCCCTACAAGCTCGCCGAGCAGCTCGGCTTCTACAAGAAGTTCGGCGTGAACGTCGAGCTCTCCACGGAGCAGAACGGCGGCGTCGGCGCCGAGGACGCGATGATCTCCGGCCAGGTCGACTTCGCGGGCGCCTGGTACAACCACACGATCGAGCTGCAGCC
>NZ_NCKN01000126.1 GCF_002257455.1 Microbacterium sp. 13-71-7 | reverse complement strand
GCCCACCCTGCCGCCACGGCGCCGGCCGCCACGCCACCCGCGGGCACGGGATCGGCCGGCCCCGCGCACGCCAGCACCGGCGCGGCGGGCGCAGGCGCCGCGGTGCCCGCCGCCACGGAGTCCGGTGCCCCCGGCCACGGACAGCCCGCGCCCGCCCGCAACCCCTCCGTCACGGCGGCGATCCCGACGATCGGCACCGTGGGGCAGTGGCATGCGCACCGCGACATCAGACTGGACCCCGTCACGCACACCGTGCTCGTGGCGCAGCGGGAGGTCGAGCTGACCCCCACCGAGTTCGATCTGCTCGCGACGCTGCTCGAATCCAAGCGCCGCGTGCGCAGCAAGGCGGATCTCGCGCTCGTGCTGCGCGGGGAGGCCTTCGGATCCGCGTCCTACGTGGGTGAGCCCGACAAGCGCGCGATCGAGGCGCACATGGCCAACCTCCGTCGCAAGATCGGCGACAGCACCGCAGAGCCGCGGTACATCGAGACCGTGCGCGGCGTGGGCTACCGCCTCACCGCGCACACGGACGGCGCACCCTCCCAGGGCTGATCCGCGGTCCGCCCTCCGGGGAAGACGGGGCGCCGAACCCCCGTTCGGCGCCCCGTCGGCGATCCGTTCATCGCCTGTGCGGCACGGACCGGACCCGTGCCTCCCACGGAGTTCCGGGCGCCGATCCCGATCGGCACCCGGCCTCCGCGTACCGGCACCGAGTCCCCATCGGTGTCCGGTCCCGCTCCCGGGCAGGGTCCCGGGAGCGGGTCGGCGCCTTGTCCCGAGGCGCCACCCGCTCCGTCCCGGTTACGGGTCCCTAGTCGGAGCGGGGGTCGATGCCGGCGGCGGTGCCGGCGAGCCTGTGAAGGGCGCCGTCGCCTCGCCCGCGGTGGCCGCGGTCGGCGCGGGGGATCCCGCGAGCGCGTGCTCGACCGCGAAGCCGCGGCCCAGCACGGCGGCGAAGGCGGCCTCGCCCTGCGCGATGCCGCTGCAGGAGTCGGAGGCGGTGCGCCCGTCGGGATGGTCGGCGTCGCAGGCGCGGTCGCGGTTGAGCGACCACATCGAGACGCGGGCGATGCGCTGCTTCTGCGCGAAGGCGTTCAGCGTCGCCGCATCGTCGAGGGCGAACACCTCGCCGTTCACGTCGTTCTGCCCGATCATGGGCGTCGCGCCCATGATCGCCCATGCGCCGCCGTCGGGAAGGGCGAGGTGCAGATCGTCGTAGAGCCGGCCGAGCTGATCGTGCACGGCGGTGAGCGCCGTGATCGCGGTCCTGGCCATCGACCGGTCGGCGAGCGGTGTCCCGTAGTCCATCGTCATCGCGTTGATCCCGGTGAGACGCACGCCCGCCTGCAGCAGCTGGCGGATCGCCCGCAGCCCGTCGGTGCCGAGCCCGTCCTGATCCGAGGGGAGCGTGAGCCAGACGGCCAGATCCGACCCCTTCGCCCGCGCCCGCGCCTGCAGTCCCGCGATGGCCGCCGCGCGGCGGTCCCCTGCGACGACGTCGCCGAGCGCCGTGTTCTCCAGGTCGAAGTCGACCGTGGTGACCGTGTAGTGCTCGAGCACCTTCGCATAGGCGCTGACCAGGTCGCCGACCGCTCCGCACGCGCTGGCGAGCTCGGTGCCCCGTGCGCCGCCGAACGACACCGTCACGGCGGCGCCGGCCTCGCGCTTCTGGGCGATCCGGCGGTCCAGGTCGAGCGCACGGCTCGCCTCGGCCAGCGAGTAGACGCCGCCCCAGGCCGGGCTGCACGCATCGCCGGGGCCCGCGGTGACGAATGCGAGCACGACGGCATCGGAGCCCGCGCCGGGCAGGGCGGCCGCGGCCGGGTGCGCCGCCGTGACGTCGTAGTATCCGCCGAACCAGCGGGGGCCCTCGGCGGCACCGGGGGCCGCCTCGTGGCGGAGCAGGAACCAGGGGACCACGATGATGCCGGTCGCGACGGTCAGGGCGACGAGCAGACCCACCAGCACGCGCCAGACGGACGGGCGTCCGCCGGACGGGGGTGCAGAGGGGCCGGTCATCACAGCACGCTCCCTTTCTGCCCGTCGACGGCGTCGTGCGGATCCGCCGGTGGAAGAGGGGATCCGGTCTGTGGGGGACCTTCGTTGCTGCGATGCTAGGCGGCGCGATATATCCGTTGAAGGGGCTTCGGCGCTTCTTTGGATAACCTTGCGGAAGCGTTGAGCCACCCGGCGCGGCCGGGGCGGAGCGATGCGTCCCGCAACCGGATCCGCGCCGTGCGGGAGAGAGGATCGGCATGTCCCGCAGGGCGTCGATCTGGCGTTGGCAGCTCATCTTCGTCAGCACCACCGTCGCGGTCGCCGTGCTCGTGGCGGCCCTCAAGCCGACCGTCTTCGCCACGCCGCTCTTCACCGCCGGACTGGCGCTGTCGGTGCTGACCACGGCCGTGGTGCTCGTGCTGCCGTGGGACCGCATCCCGCCCGCGGGGATCCTCGCGGTCCCGATGATCGACATCTGCGCGATCGGCCTCACGACGCAGGCTCCCGACATCCGCCTCGGGTTCCTCTGGGTCATCCCGATCACGTGGATCGCGACGTACTACTCGATGCTCGCGGTGTTCGGCGGCATCGCCCTCATCACGGCCTTCCTGTTCACCATCGCGAACCAGACCGGCCTGATCTCGGACGTGGTGCTCCGTGTGCTCATCACGGCGTTCGGGCTCGGTTTCCTCGGCACCACGATCCGCATCGGGGTGCGGCGCTCGCGCGCCTCCCGCCGCCTGCTGCGCCGTCGCTCCGAGCAGATCGACCGGGTGGCGCGACGGGCCGAGACGCACGAGCGCCGGGTCACGCAGATCATCGACGCCCTCGACACGGCGCTCGCCGCGGTCGGCGAGGACGGCGCGATCCTGAAGGTGAACGACGCCTACCGGCGCCTGTACGGTCTGGACGCCGACGGTCTCGCGCTGCCCGCGCTCGCCGTGGAGTACGACGACCGCGAGGGGGAGCCGATCCCGGTCGAGGCGACCGTGCTGTCCAGGGCCTCCCGCGGAGAGCACCTCGACGGCGAGCGGGTGTGGCTCTACGGCGTCGACGGCGAGTGGCGGGCCCTCGAGGTCGACACGCAGCCGATCGCGAGCGACGCCGACCAGGGCGCCGTCGTCCTGATCAAGATCGACGACGTCACCGCCCGGCTCGCCGCGGCCGAGGAGCGCCGGCTGATGTCGGCGATCCTCACGCACGAGCTGCGCAACCCGCTCACCGCGATCGTCGGTCACGTCGATCTGCTGCTGGAGCGGGATGATCTGCCGGCCCGCGCCGCGGACCAGCTCGGCGTGGTCGCCGGGGCCGCCGAGCGGATGCAGAATCTGGTCACGACGGCGCTGGACGTGTCGCGTCCGCGACCCCGTGTGCTGTCGGAGCCGGTCGACCTGCACGCCCTGGTGCAGGCGTCGGTCTCCTCGTTCCTGCCGACCGCGACCGCCAACCGGCTGAGCGTCGAGGTGGCCGGCGCGTCGACGCTGCTCATCTACGGTGATGCGTTCCGGCTGCGTCAGGTGATCGACAACCTGCTCAGCAACGCCGTCAAGTACACGGCGGCCGGCGGATCCATCCACATTTCGCTCGGCGTCGCCGACGACGCCAGGGCGGAGGTGGTCGTGGCGGACACCGGGTCCGGCATGGCGCCCGCCGATGTGGAGCAGCTCTTCCAGCCCTACTTCCGCGGCGAGCGCGCCGAGCTCAGCGGCGTGCCGGGGACGGGCCTCGGCCTCGTCGCGGTGCGGGAGATCGTGACTGCCCATCACGGCGACATCGACGTCAGCAGCAGGCTCGGCGAGGGCACGCGCATGCGCGTTCTCCTGCCGCGGCGCCCCGAGAGGAACGACGCATGATCCCCCTCACCGCCCCCGTGGGCATCACCGTGAACACGTCCGTGACGCTCGTCGCGCTCGTGACGCTGTCGGCCGCGCTGGTGTTCGGTCTGGCGCTCATGCCGCGCCCCAGCAGGGCGACCATCACGTGGTCGGTCGGGTTCGGCGTCGCGATGCTCGCGACCTACGTGTGGGTCGCCGCGAACCAGTTCGACAGCGCCCCGCTGCGTGCTCTGTCGTCGGGCCTGATCGTGAGCTTCGAACCGCTGCTGTGGCTCGGCATCCGCTATTACGCCGAGAAGCGTCCGCTGTGGCCGGCCGCGGTGGCCTTCGTCGTGATCGGTCCCGCATTGCTCACCGCGTCCAGCACCGTCGACGCGTATCCGACCGTCTTCCGCATCGTCTTCTCCGGCGCGGCCGTGTTCGCGGGGCTCTCGGCGTGGGAGCTGTTCCGCCTGCGGATCAGCGCACGGGACGTCGTGCTGCCGCTGGCGCTGATCTCCTCCGCGTTCGTCGTCGTCGCGGTGTTCGGCATCGTCGCCGGGATCGCGGGCGTCGGATCCGCTCCCGGCGACGAGCTCCGCATGCTCCGCGACATCAACGGCGTCGGGATCCTGCTGACCAGCCAGTGCGCCGCGATCACGATCGTGCTGCTCGCCCGCGGCGAGGTGCTGCTCCGCGGCGGAGGCAGGGGCGGCCGGGTCGAGGGGGACGGCGCGGCGCTGCGGGCGCGCCTCGCCCGCGCGCAGCGGCTGCAGGATCCGTCCTGGTCGCTGCTCGACATCCGGCTGGACGATCCGGCCGATCTGCAGGAGGCCTCTGGCACGGCCGCGTTCGCCAGCATCGTGGACGCCTTCCACGCCCACGTGCTCGGTGCCCTGCCGGCGGCGGCCGACGTCGAGCGGGTCTCCGACGTGCAGGTGCGGGCGCTGCTGCCCGGCACCGAGGAGGCCGTGCGCCGAGAGCTGCGAGGGCTGCTTCTGCAGGTCTCCACGATCGAGGACTCGGGCCCCAGGGCTTCGGTGCGCGTGTCGGCGAGCGTCGGCTGGGCGGGAGCCGCGGCCGCGGACTACGACTTCGACGTGCTGTCGGCCGCCGCGGCCGACGCCGCAGTCCTCGCCCAGGACCGAGGGGGCGACCGCTGGGAGCGGGCAGGGGCGGCGGTGCGCTGAGGAGCCCGATCAGGGGCGGACCGCGCGCAGGGACCGGTCGAGGACCACGGCGGCTAACCTGGAGGGGTGATTCTCGGCGTGGACACCTCACTCGGCTCGGCCGTCGGCTTGATCGGCCGGGACGGACGCACCCTCGCCGACGTGTCGCAGACGGGCCGCCTCGGACACGCGGAGGCGATCGGATCCCTGCTGGAGCAGGTGCTGGCCGCCGCGACGTCCGCCGGTGCAACCTCGGCGACGGCGGATTCCGACGAGCATCCGGCGCAGGATCCGCTCACGCATGTCGCCGCGGGCATGGGCCCCGGCCCGTTCACGGGGCTGCGGATCGGGATCGCCGCCGCACGCGCGTTCGCCCTCGGCCGCGGGGTGCCCGTCATCGCCGTGCCGAGCCACCACGCCGCCGCGCTCGAGGTCATCGAGGCCGATGCCCCCGCGGAGCCGTTCGCGATCCTCACCGACGCCCGCCGCCGCGAGACCGCGGTGACCGTGTACGAGGGGATCGACGTCGACGGCATCCCGCATGCGGTCGTCGACACCGTGCTCGTGCCGCAGGCCGACGTCGACCGCAAGCTCGGCGCGCTGCGCCGCATCGAGGTCACCGCGATCTCGGGCGCGGCCGTCGCGCGCATCGCCCGTCGCGCCGTCGCCGCCGGCCGCACCCTCACCGGATCAGAGCCGCTCTACCTGCGCCCTCCGGACGCGCGCGTCCCGACGGCGCCCAAGAGGGTCGGGCCGTGATCCGCGTCGCGACGCCGGCCGACCTCGACGCGATCATGCTCATCGAACGGCGCTCGTTCCCGACCGACGCGTGGAGCGCGGAGCTGATGGCGGCCGAGCTCTCCAGTCCGCACGGCCGCTACCTCGTCGACGTGGAGCCGGTCGCCGGTTCCGCCTCGCCGGGCGTCGCAGAGGTCGTCGTGGGATACGGCGGCGTGCGCGCGCTGCGCGGATCCGCCGACGGCGACATCCAGACGATCGCCCTCGATGCGGCGCACCGCGGATCCGGCCGGGGTCGGGCGCTGCTGCGCGCGCTGCTCGCCGAGGCGGCGGAGCGGGGTGCGCGCGAGGTGTTCCTCGAGGTGCGCGCCGACAACCCGGTGGCTCAGGGGCTGTACGTCTCCGAGGGTTTCGCCGAGATCGGTCGCCGCGCCGGGTACTACCAGCCCGATGACGTGGACGCCGTGATCATGCGGCTCGACCTCCGCGCGCGGGCGGCCCGGGGGCCCGCCTCGGCGGCTGCGAACGTGCAGGACGGCAGGACGAATGCCGGTTCTGAGGGGGATCCGGCCGGATCCGTCCTGCAGAATGACAGCAATCCTGCTGATGTGAAGGGATCCGATGACTGACCAGCCTCTCGTGCTCGGGATCGAGACCAGCTGCGACGAGACCGGGATCGGGATCGTCCGCGGGCGCACTCTGCTGTCCAACACGATCGCGTCGAGCATGGACGAGCACGCGCGCTACGGCGGCGTGGTGCCCGAGGTCGCCGCCAGGGCGCACCTCGAGGAGATGCAGCCGGCGATCGAGCGTGCGCTCGCCGAGGCGCAGGTGCGGCTCGAGGATCTCGACGCCGTGGCCGTGACGAGCGGTCCGGGCCTCGCGGGCGCGCTCATGGTCGGCATCGGCGCCGCGAAGGGGCTGGCGGTGTCGCTCGGCAAGCCGCTCTACGCCGTGAACCACCTCGTCGGGCACATCGCGGCCGACATCCTCACGCCCGACTCCGTCCCCCTGGAGTACCCCACGATCGCGCTGCTCGTCTCGGGCGGTCACACCTCGCTCCTGCACGTGCGCGACCTCACGACCGACGTCGAGCTGCTCGGCGAGACGGTCGACGACGCCGCCGGCGAGGCCTTCGACAAGGTCGCACGGATCCTCGGTCTGCCCTATCCCGGCGGGCCGGAGATCGACCGGGCCGCGGTCGGTGGCGATCCGGCGGCGATCCGGTTCCCGCGCGGGCTGTCCCGCGCATCGGATCTGGAGAAGCACCGCTACGACTTCTCCTTCTCCGGGCTGAAGACGGCGGTCGCGCGCTGGATCGAGCGCGAGCAGGCGGCGGGCTCCGAGATCCCCGTGGCCGACGTCGCGGCGAGCTTCCGCGAGGCCGTGGTCGACGTGCTCGTGACCAAGGCGCTCGCGGCCTGCGCCGATCGAGGCGTCCCCCGGCTGCTGCTCGGCGGCGGCGTGATCGCGAACCGCCGGCTGCGCGAGGTCGCGCTCGCCCGGGCCGCCGAGGCGGGGGTCACGGTGCGGATCCCGCCGCTGTCGCTGTGCACCGACAACGGCGCGATGATCGCGGGGCTCGCGGCAGAGCTCATCGCCTCCGGCCGGCGCCCCTCCACGCTCGCGTTCGGCGCTGACTCGACGCTGCCCGTGACCGAGATCCAGGTCGCCGAGGACGCGGGCGCCGCGGTCAACGCCCCCGTCGTCGCCGGCATCGAGGTCGGATGATGTCGACCACGGACGGGAAGGACCCGAAGCGCTACACGCGGCTGCCGACGGCGCCCGTGCCCGTAGGGATGGAGAGCGGCCCGCAGCTGGACGGCGGGCTGGAACCGGAGGAGCTGGAGCTCGACCGCGACGGCGCGGAGGTGGTGCACGAGGAATGGCACCCCACGGACGGCACCGAGACCCCGGTGCGCTCCTCCTCGGAGCCCCGGCTCGCGCCGTGGGTGCTGCTGTCGGCGATCGTCGCCCTGTTCGCCTCGCTGTTCGTCGGCTGGGGGATCCCGGTCGCGATCGTGTCGGTGATCGCCGCGATCATGTCCTTGCGCCGGTCGGGGGAGAGCAGGGCCATCGCCGTCTGGGCGCTCGTGCTCGGGATCGTGGCGACGCTCTACAGTGCGGGATGGCTCGTCTGGGCCGGATACCTGTTCGGCTGGTTCGGATAGCGGCATGACGGATCCGGCGGGGGGCGAAGAACGGCGCGAGTTGGAGCGCCGTGCCTTCGGGAGGGACGGATCCGGGCTGAGCGAGGCCGAGGCCGCGCGCCTCGCGGAGCTGCGCCGCGAGGACGCCGCTCGACGCGATCCGGTCTCCGAGACCGATCGGATCCCTGACGCGGCTGAGGCGGCTGCCCCGGCCACTGATGGGGCCGGCTCGGTCGCTGATGCGGCGCCCGCGGGTCCTGAGGCTCTCGACGGGTCCGCGCCCGTGCGGCGGGCTGCCGCGCTCCCCGAGACCGGGTCCGCCGCGGCCCTCGTCCCGGGCCGGGCGACTCCTGCGGTGCCGACGGCTCTCGGGAACGCGCCGAGCACGCCGCTCGGCCGCCTCAGCGCCGAGGTCTCGGCCTGGCTCGCGACCGGCCGCTGGAAGCGCCCGCGCTACCTCGTCGGCGGCCTGATCGCCCTGCTCCTGGTCGGAGTCCTCATCGGCGTAGCGATCCCTCGGCCGCGGGACGTCGGACTGGCGCTGCGGGCGGGCGAGGGCGAACGCCGGGACAAGGTGGTGGAGGGCGCGGATCACGACCCGGGGAGCGTCGCCCTGCTGGCTCGTTCGGACCACGCTCTGCTCTGGTACGCGACGCAGTCCCGCGGCGATCTGGTGTGCGCGATCATCGACGTCGATGGGTCCCCTCCACAGCAGAACTGCCGCCCGAGGGGGACGATCAGCGAGCGACCGCTGGATGTGGCGAGCCAGAGCGAACCCGGTGCGGACGGCAACGTGGCCGGCGATCAGGGCGTCGTTTCGCTGAGCGGGACGGGGGCGCCCATGGGGTATCTCCAGCACTGGTCGTCCATGATGAACCCCGACCCGGGGCTGAATCCCGAGGAGACCGAGACCTGGAAGCGCATCACGTCCGAAAACGGGTTCAGGGCGACGATGATGGCCGGGCGCATGAGCGGGATCCCCGTCTGGGTCGGCTATCGAGAGCAGGGCGATCTCTGCCTGGTCGTGGAGGATGGGAATACGTACAAGGACTGCGGACAGCAGCGCGACGTCTCCTCGCCGTCCCGTTTCGGCACGGATGAGGCTCCGCCCACCCTCGTCCTGGATCTGCCGGCGACGACGTCGCACGTCGCCTACCGGCTCGAGTACTGGACCGGATTCTCGTCCTATCTCGTCATCACCGCGAACCCGGATCCGCAGCCCACGCCGCCGTTCGGGCTCAAGCCCGCAGCCTGACCGCTTTCAGACCCGGTCGGCGAGGATCGCGTGCCGCCGGTCTCCGATGCGCACGAGGATCAGGGTCGCCTCCGCGGATCCGCGGAGCGTGAGCTTCTTGCGGAACGCCGCCGGATCCACGTCCACACCGCGCTTCTTGATCTCCAGTCGGCCGATCCCGGCCTTCTTCAGCGCCGTCGAGATCGCCTTCGGGTTCATGGGCAGGACTTCGCGCAGGCGGAACGACGCGGCGAAGGGGCTGTCGGCGGGGGCATCGGAGGTCAGGTAGGCGATGTGCGGATCCAGCATGCCCGCGTCGAGCCGCCGGGCCAGGTCGCCGATCAGCCGGGCGCGGATCACCGCGCCGTCCGGCTCGTGCACGTACGCGCCGAGCTCGCGCACCTCGGCGTCGTCGGTGTCGGCGGGCGCGGTCAGCTCGTGCGCCCTGTCGCCGCGGAGCACGAGCGCGGCGCGTCGCACACCCTCGCGGGCGAGCACGCCGGACCACAGCACGAGCTCGACCACGTCGCCGTCGGCGCTCACCCACTGCGCCTCGACATCGGCGGGGATCGCGTCGCGGTCGTGCGCGGGCCCGAGTTTGATGCCGGTGGGGATCTGCTCCGCGAGCGCGAACGCCCAGTCCAGCGAGGGGGAGTAGTCGTCGGCGGCGACGCGACGGGTCTCGGAATGCCCCGCCGTGCGCCGGGCCGGGTCCAGCCACACGGCCGCGGATCCGGATGCCGAGGCGGCCGAAGGGGCGGGTGCATGGTCCTCGGCGAACCCGTGGCGCACCTCGGCGTCGGATCCGAACGGCGCGAGGTTGTACGCCGCCAGCGCAGCCGTGACCTCGTCGGCGTCGACCGCCGTCACCCCGAGACCGGCGCCGGCGAACGCCAGCGCATCGCCGCCGATCCCGCAGCCGAGGTCGGAGACGTGCGCGATCCCCGCCGCGCGCATGCGTCCGGCGTGCCGCGCGGCGACGCCGAGTCGGGTGGCCTGCTCCAGGCCGGCGCGGGTGAACAGCATCCGCTCCGCGAATTCGCCGAACTTCGCCATCGCCTTCGTGCGCAGCCGTGCCTGGCCGACGACGGCGGAGACGAACTCGGGGGAATGCCCCTCGGCCCGCAGTCGCATGACCGCGCGGGCGGCGGCATCCGTCGACGCGATGGGCCCGAGGGCGTCGAGCATCCGCAGCGCCTCGGGCGTCAGCAGCGTTCGCAGTTCGCTCATATCCACGCGGTCCAGGCTATCGACGTCGCGGCCCCGCCCGACGCGGACGGAGGAGCCGGTGAGCACGACCACGGCGGTCGAGGACGAGTGGGTGCGGCGGATCGGCCCGGAGGCCGCGAAGATGCGGCGTACGCGGGTGCGACTGCGGATGTGGGCCTGGGCGCTGGTTCTCGTGGCGTTCGCGACCTACACGGTGCTGGTCGGCGTCATCGCGGGATTCCGTCGCACAGGACAGGGCTTCCCCCCGGTTCTGCTGCTGGTGTTCCTCGGGGCGTTCGTCCTCCTGGGTGCGACGGTCTGCGGTGCGCTGGCACGCAGTACCGGATTCCGCATGGAAGGCGCGGCTCTGGCAGCACTGCGTCCGACGGTGAGCGACGCCACGCCCCTGGAGATCCGGGCAGCGCTGCGCGGAATCGATGGTTTCGACCGATGGGTGCGTGAGCGCGGGGCTGGTGCGCGCGTGGCAGCGCCTGCGGCGGTGACGCCCGCAACGCCATCGTCCGTGGCGGCGTCATCCGCAGCCGCCTCGTTCGACCCCGCGCCGTGGCGGCCCGAGGCCTCGCGCGCTCTCCTGCCTGGACGGACGTCGTTCCAATGGTTCCGGCTCGCGCTGGGAATGCTCGTCGCCGCGGCGCCGCTCATGATGGTGGTCATGCTGACCGGCCTCATCCTGCGTCGGCTTCCGGACGGGCCGGTGATCGTGCTCGTACTCTGGTGCCTTCTCCCCGCCTGGATGCTGCTCACTCTCGGCTGCTCGATCCTTGGGCACGCGCGGCAGAACGCGGAGTACCGCGCCGGCTACCGCACGGCGGTGGGGCGGACCAGAGGCGGTGCGATCATCGACGACCGCACCGGAGTCGAACTGGTGGATCCGAAGACAGGTTTCGTGATCCGGCCTGCATGCGCCCCGTCGCTCAACCGTGCGACCTACGATGCGCGGGTCCGCGAGATCCGGGCCGCCCACCCCGACGCGGTCCCGCAACGCCTCGACTGACGTCGGCGGAACCCGGCCGCATGTGTCCCGCGACTGGCACTCTGATTGCGGGAGTGCCAGCGATGTGCCTAGACTGTCGTTAGCACTCTCGGGCTGAGGGTGCTAATCAGTCTTGAACCGTCAAGAAAGAGGTAGACCGTGTCGGTTTCCATCAAGCCGCTCGAGGACCGCATCGTCATCAAGCAGGTCGAGGCCGAGCAGACCACCGCGAGTGGCCTGGTCATCCCCGACACCGCCAAGGAGAAGCCCCAGGAGGGCGAGGTCGTGGCCGTGGGCCCCGGCCGCATCGACGACAACGGCAACCGCGTCCCGCTCGACGTCAACGTCGGCGACCGCGTGCTCTACAGCAAGTACGGCGGCACCGAGGTGAAGTTCGGCGCCGACGAGTTCCTCGTGCTGTCGGCGCGCGACGTGCTCGCCGTCGTGGTGCGCTGAGCACCTTTCGAGTTCCCCAGGGAGTGCCCCGCCGAGTGCGGGTCGGCCCCTGGCACAAGGCCCGGATGCCTCGCATCCGGGCCTTCGTCGTCCCCTCACCTTCGAGTCGTCCCCATGAGCGGACGCCAGGGGCTCCGCTCATGGGGACGACGCGGACTGGGGGGCGGCGGGGCGGGATGGCTTCGAGCGGCAATAGGGTTGATCGGT